>NZ_JACDFE010000075.1 GCF_013815995.1 Sporichthya sp. | reverse complement strand
GCTGCGGCCACGCTGGGCGGGGGCGGCTCCGCCGTCCCGACCGGCAGCGGTCGCGACTTCTCGACCGCCGACGCGCTCACCTCGTCGGCGGCCAAGAAGGACATCGCCGCTCTCAAGCTCGACGCGAGCCTGGAGAACCTCGCGGTCTTCGCCTACGGCGCCGCGCTGAAGGCGGCTCCGAAGGGCAAGTTCGGCAAGGTCCCGGCCGCAGTGGCCGAGTTCGCCATGCACGCCATGGACCAGCACGCCGACCACGCGGAGGCGTTCAACGCTGCGCTGGTCAACGCGGGCAGCAAGGCCTACACGAAGCCCGACCCGGCCCTGACGCCGGCCGTGCTGAAGATGTTCAAGGACACGAACTCGGTGCCCGAACTGGCCAAGCTGGCTCTCACGTTGGAGAACACCGCCGCCGCGACGTACGTCAAGCAGATGAAGACGCTGCGGAGCCTGGAGGCGCTCAACGCGGTCGCCACCATCGCTCCGGTGGAGCGGCAGCACGCGGCGATCCTGAGCTTCGTGCTCGGGGAGTACCCGGTGCCGGACACCTTCGTGAAGCTGGGTCCGACGTCCACCTCGCTGGGCGCGCGACCCACCTCGGACCTCAAGTAGGTCGAGGACATGGCCCGGAGTCTCCGTCGGCCCGGACTGGTGATCACCGTCGCCCTCGTCGCAGCCCTCAGCGGTTGCGGCGGGGGCGGCGGGTCCCAGACCCAGGCCGCGCCGCCCACCCCCGCGCTCGTGGCGGCAACCCCCGCCGCGACCCCCGCTGCCACCCCGACGCCGACGTCGAAGCCGACAACGAAGCCGGCGCGCCCGAGTCGAACCCCGGTGCCCCGCGAGACCGCGGCGCCCACGGTGCTGATCACCATCAAGAACTTCACGTTCAGTCCCGAGCTCCTGACGATCGAGCTGGGGCAGACCATCGAGGTCGTCAACCTGGACTCGGCCGCGCACACCATCACGGCCGACGACGGATCCTTCGACTCGCGGACCCTGGAGAAGGGGCAGCGCTACACGTTCACACCCAAGAAGGCCGGGACCTTCAGTTACCTGTGCGACATCCACCAGTACATGACCGGCACGATCAAAGTGACCTGACGATCCATCAGGATCGTCCGATCATTCCCACTCGATGGTGCCCGGCGGCTTGCTGGTCACGTCGAGGACGACCCGGTTGATCTCGCGAACCTCGTTGGTGATCCGGGTGGAGATCTTCGCCAGCACGTCGTAGGGCACCCGGGACCAGTCCGCGGTCATCGCGTCCTCGGACGACACCGGACGCAGCACCACCGGGTGCCCGTAGGTGCGGCCGTCGCCCTGCACGCCGACCGAGCGGACGTCGGCGAGCAGCACCACCGGGCACTGCCAGATGTCCCGGTCCAGGCCGGCCAGGGTCAGTTCCTCGCGCGCGATCGCGTCGGCCTCGCGCAGGATGTCCAGGCGCTCGGCGTCGACCGCGCCGATGATCCGGATCCCGAGACCGGGGCCGGGGAACGGCTGGCGCCAGACGATCTCCTGCGGCAGGCCGAGTTCCTCGCCGACCCGGCGCACCTCGTCCTTGAACAGCGCGCGCAACGGCTCGATCAGCGAGAACTGCAGATCGTCCGGGAGGCCGCCGACGTTGTGGTGGCTCTTGATGTTCGCCGCACCCTCGCCCCCGCCGGACTCCACCACGTCGGGGTAGAGCGTGCCCTGGACCAGGAAATCCACGGTCTCGCCGTGCTCCCCCGCGTCCGCGACGACCTCACGGGCAGCCTGCTCGAAGATCCGGATGAACTCGCGGCCGATGATCTTGCGCTTCTCCTCCGGGTCGGTGAACCCGGACAGCGCGTCGAGGAAGCGCTTCTGCGCGTCCACGACCTTGAGGTTGACGCCGGTCGAGGCGACGAAGTCGCGCTCGACCTGCTCGGCCTCGCCCTTGCGCAGGAGGCCGTGGTCGACGAAGACACAGGTGAGCTGGTCGCCGACCGCGCGCTGCACCAGCGCCGCGGCGACGGCGGAGTCGACCCCGCCGGACAGTCCGCACACCAGGCGGCCCTTGCCGACCTTCTCCCGGATCGCGTGAACGGTCTCCTCGACGATGTTCACCATCGTCCAGGTCGGCCGGATGCCGGCCACGTGGTGCAGGAAGCGCTCGAGGACGGCCTGGCCGTGGGCGGTGTGCACGACCTCCGGGTGGTACTGGACACCGGCCAGGCGGCGGGTGCGGTCCTCGAACGCGGCCACCGGGGCACCGGCAGAGCTGGCCAGGACCTCGAAGCCGGCCGGCGCCTCCTGAACGGCGTCGCCGTGGCTCATCCAGACCGTCTGCTCGGCCGGCTGACCCGCGAGCAGGTCACCGCCCGCGGTGACGGTGAGCGGGGTGCCACCGAATTCCGAGAGGCCGGTGCGCTCCACCGTGCCGCCGAGCGCCCGGGCCATGGCCTGGAAGCCGTAGCAGATGCCGAACACCGGGACCCCGGCCTCGAACAGCGCGGGGTCAACGGCAGGGGCACCCTCGGCGTAGACCGAGGAGGGTCCGCCGGAGAGCACGATCGCGGCCGGGTTCTTCGCCAGCATCGCGGCCACCGGCATGGTGTGCGGGACGATTTCGGAGTAGACCCGCGCCTCCCGGACCCGGCGGGCGATCAGCTGCGCGTACTGCGCGCCGTAATCGACCACCAGGACGGGACGTTCCGCGACACCGATCGAGTCGTCCACCCCTGAAATCCCTTCACCGCCGAGCTTTCCGCGATCCTTCCACAGCCCGGCGCAGGCCCCGGCAGGTCTACTGTCAGCGGTGCGATCCCGCGAGCGCCCGACTAGAGGAGGACCCATGGTCCAGGGCGACGGCCTCCACCCCGGTGACGTCCACATCGAGGTGACCGGCATCCGCACCGATGACTCCCAAGGTTTGCCGCACGTCGGAGCGCGCATCATGATCCGGCTCTCCGCCGACGCCTTCGACCAACTCGTCGAACGCAAGGTGGTCGGCGCGAAGGCGGGCCGCAACCTCGTGGTGACGCAGCACCGCGCGGAGATCCGGGACGCGGCCGGTCAGCTCTCGATCGTCGAGGTCGATATCGGCCGCGACGGCTGACGTCCGGCTCGACGGCGGGACCGGATCGTCAGCCCGGCGACCAGAACGACCACCACACCGGCCGCGACCAGGATCGGGCCGGTACCCAGGTCGGCCACCCAGCTGTTGACCCGCCCGGCCAGGTCGCCGCCGACGAAATCGACGATCGGGTCGTCCGGGTCGCCACCGCGCTCCAGGCGGATCTCGTAGTACCCGTAGTAGGCCACGTAGGCACCGGCGAGAATCGCGAGCACGCCCGCGACCTTGTTCACGTACGGCAGCACCCGGCGGACCGTGGCCAGCATGCCCTGTTGAGCCGTCGCGACGATCACGGTCATCACCACCAGGACCGAGGCCATGCCCGCGGTGTAAGCGGTGAAGACGAGAAGCCCCGCCGCTCCTCCTTCGTCGCTGAACGTCCCGACCACCGCGACGAGGAAGGCCGGAATCGTGCAGGACAACGAGACGGTCGCGTACGAGACACCGAACCAGAACATCGCCATCGGGCCGGTGCCTTTTCCTGCGCGCTTGACGGCGGGCAGCCGGATCTTCGGGGTCCACCCGCGCAGCATCGCGACCCCGGCCGGCACCAGCGCCGCCCCGATCACCAGCGAGATCCACGGGGTGTACTCCTGCACTGTCACCGCGGTCTGGCTGATGAGCAGGCCGGCGATGCCGAACACCGCGACAAAGCCCGCGGCGACCGCAGTGGCGACCAGCGCCGCGCGCCCGATGGCCGCCCCGGGCCGGCCCGGGCGGGCCTCGGTGACCTCGTCCTGATCACCGGCCAGGAAGAGGCCGAGGTACGCCGGCAGGAGAGCGAAGCCGCAGGGGTTGAAGGCGGCGACCGTTCCGGCGCTGAACGCGAAGCCGACCGGTGCGTCGAACATCGGCGGGGGTCAGGCGATCTCGGCGGCCGCCCGGATTCCGTCGGAGTCGAACTCTCGGAACCAGGTGCGCGCGACCTTGCCGTCGGGGTTGAGCACGATCACGGTCGGCTGGTTGGTGACCTTGTAGTGCACCCAGGACTTGCCGCTGCTGTCCCAGACCATCTCCAGCCCGGTCGTCCCCGTCTCCGCCAGGAAGCTCTCGGCCTCCGCGAGGTCGTCCTGCGCGCCGAGGCCGATGATCTGGACCTGATCGCCGTACTGCTTCGCGAACTCCAGGACCTTCGGGGCCTCGGCCTTGCAGAACGGGCAGTGCGGGGCCCAGAACCACAGGAGGGTGGGTTTGCCGGACACCGCCAGGGAGCGGAGGTTGGTCGTGTCGCCGCTGGCAACCCGCACGACGTCCAGGTCAGGCAGGGTAGCGAGCTGCTTGAGGCCCGCCGGAGCCTTGTCCACGACCTCGGCGGACTCCTTCGACGTGCCCGAGCCAGACTCGGCCGCCTCAGCGCCCGTGGCCGGCTTCTGAGGGTCGGCGGCGGTGACCTGCGAAGGTGCAGCGGCCCCGGAGTCCGTCGTGCCGGTCGTCGTCGAGACCGACGCCGGCGGGGCCACGGCGTCGGACCCGGAACCCTCGCCCCCGCAGCCCGCGAGCATCAGGGCGGCGGCAGCCGCCGCGGCCCCGCATCGGACTGCACGCCTCGAAGTGCCGCTCATCGGTGTCTCCAGGTTCCGGAACTCCGGGTCGGTGGGCTTACGCGCCCGCTATCGGTGACTTCGTTGCCGGACCGGGGCCCGGACCGGCGCAACCTCGATCCGTAATAACTTGCCGAGCGCGCACCCGTCTCACGCGAAGCCCGCCCGGGGCCTCAGGCCAGCCCGGCCGCCTCAAGGATGCCGTCGGCGTCGAAGTGTCGGAACCAGGCCTTGGTGACCTTGCCGGTGGCGTCGAGCACGACCACGGTCGGCTGGTTGGTCACCTGGTAGTGCAGCCAGGACTTCCCGGCCTGCTCCCAGACCATCTCCAGGTCCTGCGTACCGGTGTCGGACAGGAAATCGACCGCCTGGTCGAGGTCGTCCTGCGCGCCGAGACCGAGGATCTGGACCTGATCGCCGTAGGCCTTCTGGAAGGCGAGCAGGTCCGGGGCCTCGGCCCGGCAGAACGTGCAGTGCGGCGCCCAGAACCACAGCAGCGTCGGCTTGCCGGGGGCGGCGAGCGATCGCAACGGGGCGCGCTTCCCACTGGCGACCCGGACCACCTGCAGATCAGGCAACGCGGTATTGCCCGTGGCCGCGGTGGTCCCGGCCGTCGGGTCAGCGACGATGGCGGCGGCGGTCGGCAGGCCCTGCGCGACCTGGTCCCGCTCGGCTCCGCCGCACGCGGACAGCGCCAGGGCGGCGAGCACCAGGGGCACCGCGAGCCGCATCGCACGCATCCTCCGACCCATGGGTCGCACCGCTATCGCCATTGGTAGTCAGGGGCGCGCGCACCGCTGCGCGGTCGCGTTTCCCCATCCCCTTTCAATCCGCGCGTGCGGTTTTCCCGCAGACGGCTTACCGACGGTCTTCTGGACATGGTTTCGCCGCCTTCAGACATCGAATGGTGCCGGACAGCTCCGGTCGAACAGGGCGTGGAAACGGCGATCCTGCGTCCCTCCCGCCGGGTCCTCCCGACGATCGGCGGTACTACGACCCCGTCGGACTCCCGCTGCCCTCCGGACGACTTCACCATCGGCTTATAAATCCGGTCCGGAACAGGGCGCGGCAGACATGGCCGTCACCGGGACATGAGCGGCTCGGCTTCTCCCGCCGCCTCTCGACGACGAACCGGGGCCTGCTACGGGGCGCTCCGGTGCCTACCCAGACGGGACTCATACCCCCCGGCCTGGAACAGCTTGCGGGACGCAACATGAGCGCGAGCCTAAGCGGTTCTGGCCACGAATTTCCTTACGATCGTGACCTTTCTGCTTCCGGCTCGTTGCACTGATCACGATCGCCGGCAGCGACGCCTCTGGGTGTCGCCCGGCGACCGGTGGCGAGAGCAGCTCGCGCGCAGTGCCCTCAGCGCAGCGCGATCCCAAGCGCCCGCCGCCGCAAAGAGGTGCTCGGCCCCGACCAAACCCCGGGGCCGGGCACCTCGCGGTTTCTGCTCCTTGAAGTGCCCGTTCAGGGCGCGGGGTCGTCGGTGCCCTTGGATCGGTTGGCCGCGCCGCCGCCGTCAGCGGCGAGCCGGTGCAGCGTGGTGACCATGCGGTCGATCTCCCCGCAGGTGTTGCAGAACGCCAGCGATGGCCGGACGGTGGCCTCGAGCCCGTACCGGCGCAGGATCGGTTGCGCGCAGTGGTGACCCGACCGCACCGCGATGCCCTCGCGGTTCAGCGCCGTGCCGACCTGCTCCGGGGTGTACCCGTCGAGCACGAACGACATCACGCTCGCCTTGTCCGGGGCGGTGCCGATCAGCGTGAGTCCGGGGACGTCGCGCAGTGCGGCCATGCCGTACTCGAGCAGGGAGTTGCTCGTAGGCGGCGGCGTTCTCGAAGCCGATCCGCTCCAGGTGGTCCAGCGCCGCCCCGAGGCCGACCGCGTCGGCGATGTTGCCGGTGCCGGCCTCGAACTTCATCGGGGCGTGGTGGAAGAACGACGTCTGAGGAACCGAAGGGCGAGGAACCGAAGGGCGAGGCGCCGAACGGCGACGCCCCGGCGGGGCCGCCCTGCCCAGCGGGCGTTCCCGCGTCGGGGTACTGCGTCGCGCCGGTGGTCGAGCCGCCCGTGTTTCCGGGCCTGACCACCGGCGGCGGAGCCGAGGCCATGGCAATGCCGGGCACGCCCGGGCCGCCGATACCCGCGGCCTCCCCGGGCCGCGGCACCGGCGACAGCCACGGCGGGGTGAATTCACCGAAGCCGAGCGGGGCGTTCGCGTACTGCGCAGCGCCGGTCGTCGAGGTACCGCCGGCGCCCGGCGGGTCCAGCCGCGGCGGGCTGGGCAGTCCGGGAGCGCTCGGGGTGTCCAGAGCACCCGGGGTCGGCCCGACCGCACTCAGTTCTGACGGAGCCTCAGACGGCACGGTGCCCGGGGGAACTGCCCCGGACGGGACGGCCGCCCCGCCGGCGGGCATCGGACTTCCACCGGCCGGCGTCGCGCCGGGGCGGGAGCCCCGCCACCCTTCGCGCCGAAGAACTCGGAGGCCATCCGGGCCAGAGTCGCCTCGTCGGGCAGCCCGGCCGGAACGTCTCCGATTCCGCCGAGACCGAGGGTCACTTCTTGGCGTACTTGTCGTCGCGGCAGGCGGCGACGCCAGCACCCCGCAGGCGTGGTACTTGTCCACGGCCACGCCGTCGAGCACCGCGAGCGAGCTCTCGGTGAGCACCGCGAGCGAGCAGTACAGCGAGATCAGGTACGAGGCGATGGCGTCACGGGTGATGCCCATGAAGCGCACCGACAGGCCCGGGCTCTGCTCACCGGTCAGGCCAGGCTGGTAGAGCCCGACCACGCCCTGACGCCATCTGCGCCGGCGTCTTCGTTGCATTCGCGAGCTGCCGTGCAGCGGCGTCGGAAAGTGCGCGGGGTTCGGACACCGCGGTTATCGGCACGCTCCTGGATCTAGAAGGCGGCTCAACCTATCCAAACTGGACTAAGCCGGGCAACAAACTAAACAATGTTGCCTGCAATGCTTTCGCAAGATCCTTCCGCACGCGAAAGTCCGGACAACAGAGCCCTCAGAAAACACCGTGTGAACTCGTCGCCGGCCCACCGTTGACATGTGACCTTTTGGTCACCTATCTTCGAAGGGTGGACGAGGACGAGTTGGGTGGTGTCTTCAAGGCACTGGCCGACCCGACCCGCCGATTCCTGCTCGATCTTCTGTTCACGCGCGACGGCCGCACGCTCACCGAACTGGAGTCCGAGTTGGAGATGACGCGCTTCGGCGTCATGAAGCACCTCAAGGTGCTCGAAGAAGCCAACCTCGTGGCGACGCAGCGATCCGGTCGGGAGAAGTTGCACTTCCTCAACCCCGTGCCGATCCGTCAGATCCACGACCGCTGGATCGACAAGTACACGCAGTCGCGAGTGTCCGCGCTGCTCGACCTCAAGAACTCACTGGAGCGACCCTCATGAGTACCCCAGCACCGGCCACTGCGGCCGCCGGCACCCGTACGACGACTGTGACCACCGCGGTCTACAAGGTCTACATCAAAGCCACCCCGGAGGCGATCTGGGAAGCAATCAGTTCTCCCGAGTGGAGCCTGAAGTACGGCTATGGCGGCCACGTGCACTACGACCTTCAGCCCGGTGGTGCGCTGCGCGTGCTCGCCGACGACGACATGAAGTCCTTCGCCAAGAACGCCGGCTTCGAGCTGCCCGACCCGATCCTCGACGGCGAGGTCCTCGAGGTCGATCCGCCGCGGCGGCTGCGCTCCACCTGGCGCATGTTGATGGACCCGACCACCGCCGCTGAGGGCTTCACCACCCTGACCTACGAGATCGAGGCGCTCGCCTCCGGCTACTGCGCGCTCACCGTGACCCATGAGTGCCCCGAGGCCCCGGCAACCCTCGCGATGGTCACCGGCGCGAACGACGCCCCGCCGGACCAGGGCGGCGGCGGCTGGCCGTGGATCCTCTCCGACCTCAAGACGCTGTTGGAGACCGGCTCGCGCATGTAGCACTCCAACCCGATCCCCCCGAAAGCGCACAACTACAGGTGGTTTCCGCGGTTTGGACCTGCGGGACTGCACTTTCGGGGGGATTCCGGCGTCAGCGAGTCGTCAGCGGATCGGGACGATGTCCGGGGCCCCCATCCGGGCGGCGTCGGCGGTGTGGTCGTCGGGCTGGTCCTGCGACTCGCGCTCGGCGGCGACGCGGGCCGCGTAGTACTCGACCTCGACGGCGGTCTGCTCCGGGGTCCAGCCCAGCACCGGCGCCATCAGCGCGGCGCACTCCTGCGCGGCCCCCAGGCCGCGGTCGAAGGTTTCCACCGAGATCCGGGTCCGCCGGGTCAGGATGTCGTCGAGGTGACGGGCGCCCTCGTACATCACCGCATAGACCACCTCGGCGCGCAGGTGTTCTTCAGCCCCGCCGATCGGCTCGCACAGGGACGCGTCCGCATCGGCGATCGCGAGCACCTTGTCGATGTCGGAGCCGTAGCGGTGCAGCAGGTGCTCGACCCGGGCCACGTGCAGGCCGGCCGCGGTGGCGATCCGCTCCCGGGAGTTCCAGGCGGCCTGGTAGCCGGCCGCCCCGAGCAACGGGACCCGCTCGGTGCACGAGGGCGGCACCCGCTCGTCGAGGGCGTGCACCGCGGCGTCGACGGCGTCGCGGGCCATCACCCGGTAGGTCGTGTACTTGCCGCCGGCCACCACCACGAGCCCCGGCACCGGATGCGCAACCACGTGCTCGCGGGACAGCGCCGAGGTGTTCTCCGACTCCCCCGACAGCAACGGCCGCAAGCCGGCGTAGACGCCCTGCACGTCGGCCCGCTGCAGGGGCGTGGTCAGCCACTTGTTGGCCTCGGCCAGCAGGAAGTCGATGTCACCGCGGCTGGCGGCCGGGTGCGCCTTGTCCAGGGCCCAGTCGGTGTCGGTGGTCCCGAGAATCCAGTGCCGCTTCCACGGAATGATGAACAGCACGCTGCGGTCGGTGCGGGTGATGATCCCGGTCGAGGAGTGGATCCGGTCCCGCGGCACCACCAGGTGCACGCCCTTGGACGCCCGGACGTGGAACTGCCCGCGCTCGCCGATCATGGCCTGGGTGTCGTCGGTCCAGACCCCGGTCGCGTTCACGACCTGCTTGGCGCGGACCTTCCACTCCAGGCCGGACTCGGTGTCGCGCACCTTCGCGCCGACGACCCGCTCGCCCTCGCGCAGGAAGCCGATCACCCGCACCCGGGAGGCGCAGTGGGCACCGTAGGCGGCCGCGGTCCGGACCAGGTTGACCACGTAGCGCGCGTCGTCGACCTGGGCGTCGTAGTACTGCACCGCCCCGACCAACTTCTCGGACCTCAGGGCGGGCGCTGCCTTCAGTGCCTGACGCCTCGTCAGGTGACGGTGCCTCGGCACGCCGGTCTTGCCCGGGGCAGCGGCGGCCAGAGCGTCGTAGAGCGCGATGCCCGCGCCGACGTAGGGCCGCTCCCAGTGCTTGGTCAGCGGGTACAGGAACGGCACGGGACGCACCAGGTGCGGCGCGAGTTCGGTGAGCAGCAGGCTGCGTTCGGTCAGCGCCTCGCGGACCAGCCGGAAGTCCAGCATCTCCAGGTAGCGCAGGCCACCGTGGATCAGCTTGCTGGACCGGCTGGAGGTGCCGGCGCCGAAATCTCGGACGTCGACCAAGCCGACGTCCAACCCGCGGGTGACCGCGTCCAGGGCCGTTCCGGCCCCCACGATGCCCGCGCCGACGACGAGGAGATCCAGCTCACGCCCGGCCAGCGCCGCGCAGGCCGCCTCGCGCTCGGCCGGCCCAAAAGTCCCTGTCCCCACGCTCACCAGCGTAGAGGTGGTCGATGGGAAGTATTTGCCTCACCGCACCGTCGACGCGCAGTGAGATCCATGTGAACTCCGTGCAACGTCGGTCTCACTGTCAGGAAATCCCCAGCTCACAGACTCCAGGGAAGCCCAGCCCCCATCCCAGGAGCACTCGTGACGATGGTCCCCGAGCTCGACCAGGTGTCCCCGAACGGACACCACCCGGCCCCGCCGCCGGCCGCCGGCGGAACCATGCCGACGGCCGGCGCCCGGCGCCACTGGATCACCGAATGGGACGCCGAGGACGTCGAGTTCTGGGAGAACGGGGGCGGCAAGCAGATCGCCCGGCGCAACCTGGCCTTCTCGGTGTTCGCCGAGCACGTCGGGTTCGCGGTCTGGACGATGTGGGCCACCCTGGTGCTCTTCCTCGGCCCGAAGTACGGCTTCACCCCGGCGCAGAAGTTCACCATCACCTCGCTGCCGGCCGCGGTCGGCGGCATGGCGCGCCTTCCGTACACCCTCGCGGTGGCCCGCTTCGGCGGCCGGAACTGGACGATTGTTTCTGCGCTGTTGCTGCTGATTCCCTGTGCGGCCACCTTGTTCCTCCTGGAACCGGGGGTCGAGTACTCGACGGTGCTCCTGCTCGGCGCGCTCGGCGGCTTCGGCGGCGGCAACTTCGCCTCCTCGATGGCCAATATCAACTCCTTCTACCCACAGCGGGAGAAGGGGTGGGCGCTCGGCCTGAACGCCGCCGGCGGCAACCTCGGCGTCGCCGTGATCCAGCTGATCGGCCTGGCCGTCCTCGCGACGGTGGGCGTCAACCACCCGCGCGTCGTGGTGGGGGTGATGATCCCGCTGGCCGTGATCGCAGCGCTGTGCGCCGCGCTGTTCATGGACAACCTGGCGACCGTCCGCAACGACAAGGGCGCGATGCGGGAAGCCTGCCGCGAGCCGCACACCTGGGTGATCTCGTTCCTCTACATCGGCACCTTCGGCTCGTTCATCGGCTTCGGCTTCGCCTTCGGCCAGGTGCTGCTGGTGCAGTTCCCGGAGACCTTCGACAAGATCGCGATGGTCAACGGCACGGCCACCAACGTGCCCGACCCGGTGAAGGCCGCCTACCTGACCTTCCTAGGTCCGCTGATCGGATCGCTCACCCGGCCGCTCGGTGGCAAGCTGGCCGACCAACTGGGCGGTGCCCCTGTCACCTTCTGGAACTTCTTCGCGATGGCGGCCTTCGCCTTCACTGTGCTCAACGCCTCGGCCCAGGGCTCGCTGGGGATGTTCCTGGTCGGCTTCATCGGGTTGTTCGTCACGGCCGGGATCGGCAATGGGTCGACCTACAAGATGATCCCGACGATGTTCAAGGCCCGAGCCGACGCGGCGGTCGCGGCCGGCACCGACCCCGAACTGGCGGTCCGTCAGGCCCGGCGTCGCAGCAACGCCCTGATCGGCATCGCCGGCGCCATCGGCGCGTTCGGCGGGCTCGCCGTGAACATCACCTTCCGCGAGTCGTTCCTGCACAACAAGAACGGCAATGCCGCCTACCTGAGCTTCGCCCTGGTGTACCTGCTGATGGCGGCGGTGACCTGGCTGGTGTACCTGCAGCCCCGGCGGATCCCCACCGCCTCGGCCGCCGAGGTGCGCGCAGCCCGCGCGCTCAACCTGCCGCCGCGCTACCAGCAGTCGGCCGCCTCACCGTCTCCGATGTCGGTCGACCTCGCGGTCCGCGGCACCGTCACCGGCACCCGGCACGGCACGGTGCAGGGCGCGCTGACCGGGGCCTCGCTGACCCTGATCGATGCACTCGGGCACGAGGTCTCCCGCACCGCGTCCGGGCCCGGCGGCCGGTTCGAGATGCACGTGCCCGGCGATCAGCGCTGCCTGCTGGTGGCCGGCGCCCCCGGCTACGCCGCTCTTGCGCTGTTGGTCGAGGGTGGTGCCGGCGACGCTCGCCACCACCTGGTGCTGGCCGAGTCGCCGGAGACGCCGGACACCATCGCACCGACGGGCTGCGAGGTGGTCGGCACCGTGATCGGCCCGCGGGGCCCGGTGGGCTCGGCACTGGTCACCCTGATCGACGCGGCCGGCGCGGTGTATCGGACCGGGTACACCGACACCGACGGCCGGTACCGCATCGACGCCGGCGAGGGTGGACAGGTCACGGTCTCCGTGGCCTCGGCGGATCTGCACCCGGCGGCCGGGGCGCTGTACCTTCGCCCCGGAGCGCATGTGTACGACGTGCGCCTGGTCTGAGCACCTGTCAGATCAAACTCGAGGAGGTCCGCCGCCGCGGTGGGCTCCCCGCCTGACGGTCCGCCCACAGACGGACCTCAGGGGGTGACGACGACCTCGACGCGCTGGAACTCCTTGAGCTCGGAGTAGCCCGTCGTCGCCATCGCGCGGCGCAGAGCGCCGACCAGGTTCATCGACCCGTCCGGCTGACGCGCCGGGCCCTGCAGGATCTCCTCGAAGGTGCCGATCGTGCCGACGTGCATCCGGGTGCCGCGCGGCAACGCGGCGTGGTGCGCCTCGGCGCCCCAGTGCCAGCCGGCGCCGGGCGCCTCGACGGCGCGGGCCAACGGTGAGCCGATCATCACCGCGTCCGCACCGAGCGCGAGCGCCTTGGTGATCTCACCGGAGGTGGTCATCCCGCCGTCCGCGATCACGTGCACGTACCGGCCGCCGGACTCGTCGAGGTAGTCGCGGCGGGCGGCCGCGACGTCGGCGATCGCGGAGGCCATCGGCACCGAGATACCGAGCACCTCGGAGGTGGTGTGCGCCGAGCCGCCGCCGAAGCCGACCAGCACCCCCGCGGCGCCGGTGCGCATCAGGTGCAGCGCGGCCTGGTGGGTGGCGCAGCCGCCGACGATCACCGGCACGTCGAGTTCGTAGATGAACTGCTTGAGGTTGAGCGGCTCGGCCCGGCCCGAGACGTGCTCGGCCGAGACCGTGGTGCCGCGGATGACGAACAGGTCCACCCCGGCGTCCACGACCGCGCGCCAGTACTGCGCGGTGCGCTGCGGCGTGAGCGCCGCGGCGGTGGTGATGCCGGCTTCGCGCATGGTCTTGATCCGCGCGCCGATCAGCTCTTCCTTGATCGGCTCGGCGTAGATCTGCTGCAGCTGCGCGGTCGCCATGTGGTCGGGCAGCTGCGCGATCTCGGCCAACAGCGCGGCCGGGTCGTCGTAGCGCGTCCACAGTCCTTCGAGGTCGAGCACCCCGAGCCCGCCGAGCTTGCCGATCTGGATCGCGGTCTCCGGCGAGACCACCGAGTCCATCGGCGCGATCATCATCGGCAGGTCGAAGTGGTACGCGTCGATCTGCCAGGCGACCGAGACCTCTTCGGGGTCACGGGTGCGCCGGCTCGGCACGATGGCGACCTGGTCGAAGCCGTAGGCCATCCGGCCGCGCTTGCCGCGGCCGATCTCGATCTCGCTCATGTCCCTACCTGCTGTGGTAGTTCGGAGCCTCGACGGTCATCTGCACGTCGTGGGCGTGGCTTTCCTTCAGGCCGGCCGCGGTGATCCGCACGAAGCGGCCGCGCTCGTGCAGCTGGCCGATGGTGCCGGCGCCGACGTAACCCATGGAGGTCCGCAGGCCACCGGCGAGCTGGTGCACGACGGCCTCCAGCGGTCCCCGGTAGGGCACCTGTCCCTCGACGCCCTCGGGCACGAGCTTGTCGTCGGAGTGCACGTCGTCCTGGAAGTAGCGGTCCTTGGAGTAGGAGCGGTTGGCGCCGCGGGTCTGCATCGCCCCGAGCGAGCCCATGCCCCGGTAGGACTTGAACTGCTTGCCGTTGATGAACAACAGCTCGCCCGGACTCTCCTCGACGCCGGCCAGCAGGCTGCCCAGCATCACGGTGTCCGCGCCGGCGACCATGGCCTTGGCGATGTCGCCCGAGTACTGCAGGCCACCGTCGCCGATCAGCGGGATCCCGGCCGGGCCGGCCGCCAGCGAAGCCTCGTAGATCGCGGTCACCTGCGGGACGCCGATGCCGGCCACCACCCGCGTGGTGCAGATGGAGCCGGGCCCGATCCCGACCTTGATGCCGTCGGCGCCGGCGTCGATGAGCGCCTGCGCGCCCTCGCGGGTCGCGACGTTGCCGCCGATGACGTCGACCTCGGTGCCGTTCGCGTCGAACTCACGGCGCAACCGGGCAACCATCTCGAGCACGGCGCGGGAGTGCCCGTGCGCGGAGTCGACGACCACGAAGTCCGCGCCGGCCTCGACGAGAGCCATGGCCCGCTTGTAGGAGTCCTCACCGACGCCGACCGCGGCGCCGACCACGAGCCGGCCGGCCGGGTCCTTGGTGGCCTGCGGGTACTTCTCGGTCTTGGCGAAGTCCTTGACGGTGATCAGGCCCTTGAGCCGCCCGTTGTCGTCGACCAGCGGGAGCTTCTCGATCTTGTGCTCGCGCAGCAGGTTGAAGGCAACGTCGCGGGCGGTGCCGACCGGCGCGGTGATCAGCGGCGCCTTGGTCATCACGTCCCGGACGATCTGGCTGGAGTCGCTCTCGAAACGGATGTCGCGGTTGGTCACAATGCCGAGCAGCTTGCCCTCGCCGTCGACGACCGGGACACCGGAGATCCGGTAGCGGCCGCAGAGCGCATCGACGTCGCCGATGGTGGCGTCCGGGCTGATCGTGATCGGCTGCGCGACCATGCCGGCCTCGGAGCGCTTGACGACGTCGACCTGCTCGGCCTGATCGCTGATCGAGAGGTTGCGGTGCAGTACGCCGACGCCACCCTGGCGCGCCATCGCGATCGCCATCCGGCCTTCGGTGACGGTGTCCATCGCGGACGAGATCAGCGGCACCTTCAGCGTGATCCGGCGCGACAACCGACTGGTGGTGTCAACCTCGTTCGGAACCACGTCCGAGGCACCCGGCAGCAGGAGCACGTCGTCGAAGGTCAGTCCCAGACGCGCGAACTTCTCCGGGTACACGGGTTCGGAGGTCACGTGGTGAGCACCTTCTCACTCGCAGCGGGGCTCCCCATTCTATGCGGCCTCCGGCCGCGTCGCGCCGCCGGCGAACGTGCCCTTGCGCACGCTCCTACGGTCGCGAAAAGAGCGCGCGCTCCCTCCGTCGCCGCGCAACTGCACGTAGCCAGGCGGCTGAAGGGTGGGTCAGCGGCCGAGAAGGCTGCCGTCGCCGATGATCGGAGCCCACGTGGGTTCGCGAATCTCGTCGATCGGCAGATCCGGCAGCGGCTCGAGCTTCTGCTCGGCCCGGTCGGCGATCTGGTCCTTGGTCGTCTTGATACCGGACTCCGGGCCCAGCGGCCCGTCGTTCGGGGTGACCTCTTCGCCGCCGCCGACCAGGTCGCCCGGCTTGCCCTCGGGGGCCAGCACCTCGTCGGCCGGCGTGCGGTCGACCTTGTCCTTGCCCGGCTTCGAGGGCGTGACGGCAGTCGGCTCGGACCCGCCGTCGAACGCCTGGTGCCAGCGGTCCCGCAGTTCGATCAGGTTCGCCCGCAGCGCGGAGACGGCGGTCGGGTCGGTGGCGCCCTCGATGTCGGTGCGCGCCTTCTCCAGCAACTCGCGGGCGCCCCGCAGGTCGTTGACGGCGAGTGCCTTGGTGGCGTCGTCGAGCATCCGGGAGATGCGCTCCTGCGCGGACCGCTGCGGGGTGACCTGCTCGGTCACCGAGCCGACCACCCGGCGGATGCCATCGAGCGGGCCCCCGTCGCCGGTGACGGCGGCGGAGACGCCACCGATGCCGAGCACGAGGGAGCCGATGGTGACGACCGCGGCGGCCCGGTGGGCGACCAGGGTCTTGGCCCGGCCGGTACGGCGGTGGGAGACGAGCTGAACCGGCTCGTCGATGGGCGGAGCGGCGACCATCGCGGGCACCGGCTGCGGCATCGGCACGTAGTCGGCGGCGTCAGCCGTGAGGAGCCCGGTCAGCGGGCCGGTGCGGGTGTCGACCTCGAGCGCGAACGCCTGCAACAGACCCACGAGCACGTCCCCGGACGCCCCCGCGGGCCGGCGTGCGCCCAGCGCGTCGAGCAGGAGATCGTCGGCGTGCAGCGCCGCGAACTCAAGTTCTTCATTGATCATGCCGTGGCCTCCTCGGCAGCAAGCACACGAAGTCGGTTCAGAGCGCGGTGCTGGGCGACCCGCACGGCGCCGGCGGACATGCCCAGCGCGCGACCGGTCTCTTCGGCGGAGAGCCCGACCGCGACCCGGAGCGTCAACAGCTCGCGCAGGTTGTCGGGCAGGCGGGAGAGCAGGTTGCGCGCCTTCTCGGCGTCGGCCGCAGCCAACGCACTCTCCTCGGGCCCGAGTGCGGTGTCGGTGCGCTCGGGAAGCTGCTCGGTGGGGACGGCGGCGCGCATGGCGGCTCGCTGGACGTCGGCGACCTTGCGTGCGGCGATGCCGAACACGAAGGCCTCGAACGGGCGGCCTTCGTCGCGGTAGCGCGGCAGTGCGGTCAGCACGGCGATGCAAGCCTCCTGTGCCGCGTCGTCGGCGGCGTATTCGGCCCCAGGCAGGCGACCGAGTCGTCCCCTGCAGTACCTCAGGACCATCGGCCGGATTGTCGCGAGCAGCGCGTCCATGGCGCCGCGGTCACCCTGAGTAGCCGCCGCAGCCAGCACGCGCAGATCGATCCGATCCGTCCGACTTTCCATCGGATCCGGATCGGACGGCGTTACGCCGGCGACCGCCATGTGACCATCTTGCTACCTGACGAGCCCTCTGCGCAGCGCGATGGCCACGGCGTGAGCCCGGTCCGCGGCCCCAAGCTTCCGGAAAAGCCGCCTGGCGTGCGTTTTCACCGTGTCTTCGGACAGGTAGAGCCCGCGGCCGATCTCCGCATTGCTCTGGCCCTCGCACATACCGGCCAGCACTTCGAGCTCACGCTCGGTCAGCGCCGGCGGCGGAGTGTGATCGCCCTCGGTCTCCCCACCGACGCCGTTGCTGTGCGGCTCGGTCAGGGCCTGGCCGACCGCGACCCGCACCTCGGCCCGGGTGGCGTC
>NZ_JACDFE010000282.1 GCF_013815995.1 Sporichthya sp. | reverse complement strand
ACCGGAAGGTGGCCGCCGTCGCCGACGTGTTGGTACTCCGGATTGCCCCCGCGTTTAGTGCTCGTCAGCGGTGGCAGTGGCCGGAGTGCCGGCCAGACGCGTGGTTTCGTCGTGAAACTCAGAGGCGATCTCGCGCAGCTTCAGCTCGTACTGGCGGCCGTGGTGGGCGCAGAAGAGCAGATCGGTCCCCTTGGTGAGGACCACGCGGATGTAGGCCTGGGCTCCACACCGGTCACACCGGTCGGCAGCCGTCAGTGGAGTGGTCGTGGCAAGCAGTGCGGTCACGGTCGCCCCTCTCGATCGGTGGTACCCGGGCTAACAATCCCTTCGGATGTTTGGTTCCCGTCCTGCGACGTTACCCGGTACTAGTTTCCGATCACGCATGTCGTGAATCACAGAACGCCAACACTTGGCACCTTCGGCCCTGCCGATGCCGTGCCTTGATGATGCCTGAAGAACTTCGTGCAGGACGCCAGCTTGGACGGGTGGATACGCGTGTCCGGTTCCGGCTGGTACGCACAAACGCATTCGATCTACCCGAACGGCGCGTTGGCATCCACCTTCCGGACGATGCACGCAAGGCGGCGGCGCGCCGTGAAATTCCCGTCGGAGGGCGCGGATAACCTCTAGGGGTGAGCGCATCGGAGGCCCGGGCGGGCGAGCGCAGCGAGTCCGCCAATATGCAGAGCACCCCCGGTCAGGCCGGGGCCGAGCGCAGCGAGGTTCCGGCTTGACCGCCCAGACCACAGCCCTTTCCGGGGCCCCGGATTCCGGGTACACCGCCCGCCACCTGCTGGTTCTCGAGGGGCTGGAGGCGGTTCGCAAGCGTCCCGGCATGTACATCGGCTCCACGGACTCCCGCGGACTCATGCACTGCCTCTGGGAGATCATCGACAACGCCGTGGACGAGGCCCTCGGGGGCCACTGCACCGCCATTGACGTGCTGCTTCACGCTGACGGGTCGGTCGAGGTCAGGGACGACGGGCGCGGCATTCCGGTCGACAAGGAGCCCAAAACCGGGCTTTCCGGCGTCGAGGTCGTGATGACCAAGCTGCACGCCGGCGGCAAGTTCGGCGGCGGATCCTATGCCGCGACCGGCGGTCTGCATGGTGTCGGTGCGTCGGTGGTGAATGCGCTGTCAGAACGCCTGGACGTCGAAGTCGACCGGGATGGCGCAACGCACGGCGTCAGCTTCCGCCGCGGCACCGCGGGTTCGTTCGACGCGGACGGCCCGAAGGCGAAGTTCACGCCCGCCTCGGGGCTGTCCAAGGTCCGGCGCGTCGCTAAACGGGTCACCGGGACCCGGGTCCGGTTCTGGCCGGACCGGCAGATCTTCCTGGCCGAGGCCAAGCTCTCGCGTGAGGAACTGCACAACCGCGCTCGGCAGACCGCGTTCCTGGTGCCCGGGCTGACGATTCGGGTCAGTGACCGCAGAAAGGTGGTAGGCGAGGCCGGAGCCCCGGCCGAGGAGACCTTCCACTTCGACGGCGGCATCAGTGCGTTCTGTGACTACCTCGCCCCCGACGTCGCAGTGATGGACACGCTGCGTCTGGTCGGCTCGGAGACCTTCGTCGAGACCGTGCCGGTCCTCGACGAGGCCGGCCACATGACCGCCACCGAGGTCACCCGCGAACTCGGCGTCGACATCGCGCTGCGCTGGGGGACCGGCTACGACGCCACGGTGCGCTCGTTCGTGAACATCATCGCGACCCCCAAGGGCGGCACGCACATCCAAGGTTTCGAGCGGGCGCTGGTGAAGACGTTCACCGACGTGGCCAAAACGACCAAGGCGCTCAAGGCCAACGACGAGTCGCTGCTCAAGGACGACGTCCTCGAGGGCCTGACCGCCGTGGTCACGGTGCGCCTGGCCGAGCCGCAGTTCGAGGGCCAGACCAAGGAGATCCTCGGCACCTCGGCCGCGACCCGCATCGTGAGCAACGTCGTCGCGCGCGAACTCAAGGCCTTCCTCACCACCACCCGCGGCCCGAACAAAGCTGCGGCCCGCACCGTGCTGGACAAGGTCGTCTCCGCAGCCCGCACCCGCGTCGCGGCCCGTCAGCACAAGGAGACGCAGCGCCGCAAGAACGCGCTGGAGACCTCCTCGCTGCCCGCCAAGCTCTGCGACTGCCGCAGCGAGGACATCGGGCGCAGCGAGCTGTTCATCGTCGAGGGTGACTCCGCACTGGGTACCGCGAAGCGGGCCCGCAACGCGCAGTTCCAGGCGCTGCTGCCCATCCGCGGCAAAATTCTCAACGTGCAGAAGGCGACCCTGGGCGACATGCTCAAGAACGCCGAGTGCGCCTCGATCATCCAGGTGATCGGCGCCGGCTCCGGGCGCACCTTCGACCTCGACTCGGCCCGCTACGGCAAGGTCATCCTGATGACCGACGCCGACGTCGACGGCGCGCACATCCGCACCCTGCTGCTCACGCTGATCCACCGGTACATGCGCCCGCTGGTCGAGGCAGGGCGGGTGTACGCCGCGATGCCGCCGCTGCACCGCATCGAGGTGGTCAACGCGGGGCGCAAGGCGAACGAGTACATCTACACCTACACCGACGCCGAGTTGCGCCGCACGGTCACCGACCTGGCCAAGAAGGGCCGCAAACTCAAGGATCCGATCCAGCGCTACAAGGGTCTCGGCGAGATGGACGCCGACCAGTTGGCCGACACCACGATGAGCCCGGGCTCGCGCACCCTGCGCCGGATCGCCCCCGGCGATCTGGCCGATGCCGAGCGGGTGTTCGAGTTGCTGATGGGCAATGACGTGGCCCCGCGTAAGGAGTTCATCGTCGGTTCGGCGTCCATGTTGGACCGATCGCGCATCGACGCTTAGGGCGCACCTGCGTTCAATTCCCCCCAAACGGGGCAATTCCCCTTGGCGGACCGCCGACGTAGGCTGCCGTCGAGGCGAGGAGTCCCCCATGGTGCGTCGTACGCTCGCGGCCGGTGCCGCGTTGACCCTGGCCGTCACTACCGGCGCGGTGCTCGCGAACACCGCTGGTCCCTCCGGTGAGGTGGCCTTCCAGCCTGCGACCGCGTCCGACAGTGCAATCGGATCGGCGCCCGCGGGCGGCCCGCAGATCGCCCGCGCGGTCCTCAAGGACGCCGCCGGCAAGAAGGTCGGCGTCGTCACCTTCCGCAACGTCGGCAAGGTGACCGAGGTGATCGCGGTCTTCCGCAAGAACGCCAACGTCGGCGCCGGCTTCCACGGTTTCCACGTCCACGCCAACAACCTGCCCGACGCCGGCACCGGCTGCGTCGCCGACGCCGGCGGGGACCCGGCGACCTGGTTCCTGTCCGCTGACGGTCACCTCGCCGACGAGGGCGAGACCCACGGCAAGCACGTCGGCGACATGCCGAGCGTGTACACCCTCGCGGGCGGCAAGGCCCGGATCGCCTTCCAGATCGACAAGATCCCGTTCGGCCGCCTGGTCAACTCTGCCGTCATGCTGCACGCCGGCCCGGACAACTTCGCCAACGTTCCGGTGGGCAACGGGTCCGACCAGTACACCGAGAACTCGCCCGCGGCCACCGACAAGACCATGAAGACCGGCAACGCCGGTAACCGCGTCGCCTGCGGAGTCATCAAGAAGTTGTGACGTGCGTCAGCGCAGCGGGCGCAGGCCGTTGCGGACTTCGGTGACGAAGGCCTCGGGGCACTGCATGGCGGCGAAGTGCCCGCCGGTCTCCATCTGGTTGAAGTAGCGCATGCCGGTGTAGCGGGTGCGCGCCCATCGCTCGCTGATCGTCATGACGTCGTGCGGGAAGTTGGAGTACGCGCTCGGCGCTGTGCACTCGCTGAAGTCGGTGAAGACCATCGCCATCGACTCCCAGTACAGCCGCGCCGAGCTGGCTCCGGTGTTGGTCAGCCAGTACAGCGAGATGTTGTCCAGCAGGTGGTCGCGGGAGAACGCCTCTTCGGGGTGGTCGACGCCGCTCCACGCCCGGAACTTCTCCAGGATCCAGGCGCACTGGCCGGCGGGGGAGTCCGCGAGGGAGTACCCGAGGGTCTGCGGCCGGGTCGACTGCTGCTGGGCGTAGCCGTTCTCCTGCTCGACGTAGGCGCCCATCTTGCCGAGCTGGCCCATCTCCTCGGGCGTGGGCTCGCCGAGCTCCATCAACGACTCGGGTTTGGCCAGGGCGAAGTTGAGGTGGATGCCGTCCACGCCGTCGGCCTGGTTGTAGGTGCCCATCACCGTGGTCACCAGCGAGCCCCAGTCCCCGCCCTGGGCGAGGAAGCGGGGATAGCCCAGGGCCTTCATCAGGTTGCACCACTCGGCGGCGATCTTCTTCACCGACCACCCGGACACGGTCGGCTTGGCACTGAAGCCGTAGCCGGGCAGTGACGGGCACACCACGTGGAAGGCATCGGCGGGGTCGCCGCCGTGGGCCGCGGGGTTGCGCAGCGGCTCGATCACGTCGAGGAACTCGACGATCGACCCCGGCCAGCCGTGGGTCATGATCAGCGGCGTCGCGTTCGGTTCGGGGGACGGGGCGTGGATGGCGTGGATGTCCAGGCCGTCGAGGTTCACCAGGACGTGGTCGAAGGCGTTCAGCCTCGCCTCCGCCCGGCGCCAGTCGTAGCCGTTCGCCCAGTACTGGCAGACCTCCCGCACGTAGTCCAGCGGGATGCCCTGGGACCAGTCCGGGACCGTCTGCGCGTCCGGCCAGCGGGTCCGGGCCAGCCGCTCGCGCAGGTCCTTGAGGTCGTCGTCTGAGATGTCCACGCGGAACGGGGTGATGGTCATGGGCGGACCCTAGGGCCCGTCAGGCCGCCTTGTCTGCGGCTGGTGACTCGGACTCACGGGGCCCGCCAACTCAGCCCACCGGTCCGCCGACCGCGGTGACAGGTTTCGTCAGCTTGACCCCCGAGCCGTCGCGTCGCGGGTCGACCTCGGGCAGCTCGGCGGGGGCGCCGTTGCCGCTGGAGGCGCGGGCCGGCGCGGCGCCGGCCCAGGCCAGGGTGAGGG
>NZ_JACDFE010000281.1 GCF_013815995.1 Sporichthya sp. | reverse complement strand
CTCGATGACGGGCTCGGCGACGACCTCGACGACCGGCGCGGGCCTCGGCACGGCAATCGGGGCCGGCTTCGGCGCAGCAACCGGCGCAGCAACCGGGGTGGCGACCGGGGTGGCGACGACGGCGACCGGGGTCTCGGCGCCCTTGCGGCGACGGCCGGTCCCGCCGGCGATCTGCGGCGCCTCCACCGCGGCGGCGATGGATTCCTGAGCGATGGATTCCTGAGCGGCTAACTCCTCGGCGATGCGCCGGCGACGGCCGGTCGGGGCCGGGAGGACCGCTGCGGGCGCCTCGGGAGCCTGAGGGGCGTGGGGCGCCTCGGGGGCCGAGCGGCGACGCCGGCCACTGCCTTCGGGGTTGGTGGGTTCAACAGCGCTCTGACGGGGTACATCAGTAACGACAGGAGCGGCCTGGTCGATCATCCGTCGGCGACGACCGCTCGCAACGGGCATTTCGGGCGCGTCTACCGAGACCTCGGCCGCAGCACCTGGGTCGAGCTGCGCGGTGAGGTGCTCAGCACCACGCGCATGTCGGCCGTTGGCCACGGAGGCATCTCCTGGTCACTCGGTATTAGGACAGCAGCAGCCCCGAACGGTAACGGTCTGGGAGTCATGCACCCACGCCCGCCCGGCAAAGAACGCTCAAAGTGACGAGGCTCTGGGGCTGCTGTTACAGGATGTGATTAGGGGTACCACAGTCGTCACGCTGTGGTGCGGACATGGCGTGCGGAAAAGGAAAAATAGCCACGATCCGACACGCCGAGCCACGCCCTGCGGGTTCTACGGACCGTGACCGCCCGTGATCACGCTCTGCGTTCGGTAGTCGCCCGGATGCAGTCCGTGGTGGGCCCGGCCTACCGCCCCAAGCCCGCTCCAACGCGCCGCGCACCCGGCCTTTGCCGCCCCGCCCGAGACGTCCGGAGCGTCGCATTCCTGTGGAATGGCCATGGAGTTGGCGTCGCACCTTGACCAGCCCCCCAAAGGCGGACGAATCTGGCGGACGCGGGGAGGCTCAGCCCGCCACCGAACCTTCGCCCGGGATGCCGACACCGGCGGTCCTGGGCACAGGGACTCCTCCCCGCCCAACCTCTTCGTCGAAGGCCGGCCGCTCAGGGGACCGGCCTTCTTCTGTGCGTCTTCTGTGCGGGCTCCGGCGCGGCCTGCGCAGCGCCTCGATTGGGAGACGCCTGGGGCCGAGGGCTAGTCTCGCCGCGCCAAGCCGTTGGTTCTGTCGGATCGTCCCGATCGGTCGGGCTTGTCGTGTGATTGCCCCGAATTTCACGAGAGAGGGCCCCGCCCGTGGACCTGTTCGAGTACCAGGCGCGCGACCTGTTCGCCAAGCACGGAGTACCGGTGCTGGGTGGCATGGTCGCTGCGACCCCCGCCGAGGCGCGCGCCGCGGCCGAGAAGCTCGGCGGCCGGGTGGTCGTCAAGGCGCAGGTCAAGGTGGGTGGCCGCGGCAAGGCCGGCGGCGTCAAGCTCGCCGAGACCGCCGACGAGGCCGAGACCCTGGCCGGCCAGATCCTCGGCATGGACATCAAGGGCCACACCGTCCACAAGGTGATGCTGGCCCAGACCGCGGACATCGCGGACGAGTTCTACTGCTCGTTCCTGCTGGACCGCACCAACCGCACCTTCCTGGCGATGGCCACCACCCAGGGCGGCATGGACGTCGAGCAGGTCGCCGAGGAGACCCCGGAGCTGCTCGCGAAGATCCCGGTCGACGCCAACGTCGGCTGCGACGCCGCGAAGGCCGCCGAGATCGTCGCCGCCGCCGGGTTCCCGGCCGAGCTGGCCGCCGACATCGAGGCCGTGCTGCAGAAGCTGTGGACCGTCTTCCGCGAAGAGGACGCGACTCTGGTCGAGGTCAACCCGCTGGTGCTGACACAGGGAGACGGGGCCACCGCCGGCGTGATTATGGCGCTGGACGGCAAGGTCTCGCTCGACGAGAACGCCGGCTTCCGCCACGCCGACCACGCGGAGCTCGAGGACAAGAGCGCGGTCGACCCGCTGGAGCAGAAGGCCAAGGAGAAGGGCCTGAACTACGTCAAGCTCGACGGCGAGATCGGCATCATCGGCAACGGCGCGGGCCTGGTCATGTCGACGCTGGACGTGGTTGCCTACGCCGGCGAGGCTCACGGCGGGGTCAAGCCCGCCAACTTCCTCGACATCGGTGGCGGTGCCTCGGCCGAGGTGATGGCCAACGGGCTCGACATCATCCTGGGCGACCCGGCCGTGAGGAGCGTGTTCGTCAACGTCTTCGGCGGCATCACTTCCTGCGACGCGGTCGCCAACGGCATCGTCGGCGCGATCAAGGTGCTGACCGACCGCGGCGAGGCCATCACCAAGCCCCTCGTGGTCCGCCTGGACGGCAACAACGCCGTCGAGGGCCGCCGGATCCTCAACGAGGCGAACCTCTCCGTGGTCGAGATGGTCGACACCATGGACGGCGCTGCCGCCCGGGTCGCCGAACTCGCCGCCCGCTGACGACCCCTCAGATTCTTAAGGACTGATCGTGGCTATCTTCCTGAACGAGAACAGCAAGATCGTCGTGCAGGGCATGACGGGCTCTGAGGGCCGCAAGCACACCCAGCGGATGCTCGACTCCGGCTCGAACATCGTCGGTGGCGTGACCCCCGGCAAGGGCGGCCAGAAGGTCGAGTTCAACGGCGCCGCGCTGCCCGTGTTCGACTCGGTGGCGCAGGCCGTGTCCGAGGGCGGCGCGAACGTTTCCGTCGTCTTCGTGCCGCCGAAGTTCACCAAGGGCGCCGTGATCGAGGCGATCGACGCGGGCGTGTCGCTGGTCGTCGTCATCACCGAGGGCGTTCCGGTACACGACACCGCGAGCTTCCACGCCTACAACCAGAGCAAGGGCGCCGTGACCCGGATCGTCGGGCCGAACTGCCCCGGCGTCATCTCGCCCGGTGTCTCCAACGCGGGCATCATCCCGGCCGACATCACCAAGGCCGGCCGCATCGGCCTGGTCTCGAAGTCGGGCACCCTGACCTACCAGATGATGTACGAGCTACGGGACATCGGCTTCTCGACCTGCGTCGGCATCGGCGGTGACCCGGTCATCGGCACCACGCACATCGACTGCCTGGCCGCGTTCCAGGCCGACCCGGACACCGACGCGATCGTGATGATCGGCGAGATCGGCGGCGACGCCGAGGAGCGGGCCGCGGACTTCATCGCCGCCAACGTGACCAAGCCGGTCGTCGCCTACGTCGCGGGCTTCACCGCCCCCGAGGGCAAGACCATGGGCCACGCCGGCGCCATCGTCTCCGGCTCGTCCGGCACCGCGCAGGCGAAGAAGGAGGCCCTGGAGGCCATCGGCGTCAAGGTCGGCAAGACGCCGTCCGAGACCGCCCGCCTGATGCGCGAAGCAGTCGCAGCCCTCTAGTTGCGCAACCATCGCAAGCTGCCTGGCTACGTTCCGTTTCGCGGCGATGTAGGGAGCGAGCGCACTTTTCGCGACCGAATGAGCACGCGGATCGGGACGTCAGCCGGCAGCGCGACGCGCGCGGAGCGTGCTCAGGGATTGAGGACGTACCAGTTGCCGTGCAGGTGCTCGAAGTTCGCGCCGGGGTTGGCGTCGCGGACCTCTGCGGTCGGGCCGTCGACCAGGTAGGTGAACGCGGCGTTCCCGCCGTCGAGCGTGCCGCCGAGGTGGAACTGGGCGGCGCCGGCGGCGTCACGGGTGACGCCGTGCAGCCGGTAGGAGCCGATCCGGCCGGGAACGATCTCGTCGGCGGCGCCCTGCTCCCAGTCCTGCGCGGTCGGCAGCGCGCGCAGAGCGCTCTCGAATCCGCCCTCGGCCTGCAGCCAGCGGGTCTCCTGCGGAACCTCCAGGTAGACCCCGGCGGCCAGCACGCCGGCCATCAGCGGCAGGGCGAGGAAGGCGCTGGTCAGCGTGCGGCGGGAGGCCGCAGCGACGAAGCGGATGACCCAGCTGAGCACGCAGGCGATGCCGAGCCAGGTGAAGGGATTGCCGGTCAGGTCCAAACCGGCCGGCGAGCTGGCGGCCCAGAGGAAGCTGAGGGCGCCGACGCCACAGGCGACATGGAACGCCCAGCCGGGAGCACCGAACAGGCGGTCCGCGAGCGAAGGCTGCGGCGCCTCGTCCTCCACGACGGCGAAGCTGGCAACCGGGGGTCGGGCCGGAGCGCCGACACCAGAATGAGCTGAATCGATGACGTAATCCACTCAGCTATTGAAGTCGCTTGCCGAGGGGCTCGAGGGCAGTTCGTCGGAACGTCCGCAAGGTCACGGATGTCCGATCTGCCGAGCGTGTGAGAGTGGTCATTCCCAGGGTTGTGTCGAACACCCGGTGTCGGTACGTGATCTTCGCTCAGCAGCCCGTCACAGTGGACAAATGGTGAGCCCCGACCTCCGGCCCGCGGTACGGAGCGCCCGCGCTGACTCCGGACGCGACGGCACCCGGACCGAGTGGCTGGTCGTCACCGGGGCCGCTGCGGCCGTTCTCGGCGCCGCCGTCGCGATGGCCGTGCTCTCCGCCATCACCGTGCTCCTGTGGGCGGCCGGCCCGATTGCTTCCGAGGGTTTGAGCGCCGCCCCGTTCCGTGGTGCGGCCTCGCTCTGGCTGATGGGTCAGCGTGCCCCGCTGGACTCCGGTACCTACGACCTGGTGCTGCCGCCGCTGGTGGTCAGTGCCGTCGTGGTCGTGCTCACGGCCCGACTGGCCGGCTGGGCCGCCCGCGTCACCACGTCGTTCGAGCTGACGCCGGCGGCGATCGTCGGCGGGGGCGTCGTGGGTGGCCACGTTCTGGTGGCGGGGTTGGCCGGCTGGGTCAGCGGGCGGGCCGGCTCCGGCGTGGACGTCGTCGACGCGATGCGCTCCGCCCTGGTCTTCGCCGTGCCGTGTGTCGCGGCCGGCATCGCGCCGCACACCTGGCTGTGGGCCAAGGTTGGTGCGCGTCACGGCGCGCGGGTCCGGGTCGCCGCCCGGGCCGCGGG
>NZ_JACDFE010000074.1 GCF_013815995.1 Sporichthya sp. | reverse complement strand
ACGAAGCTCTGCCCACCGGCCCCGGCGACCAGGGCCGCCGCCGCGGTGAGTGCCCCCGCGACCGCAAAACAGGCGGCCGGGTCGGGCACGTGGTCGTTGCCGGCCGCCACGTCCGCGAGCTCGGCCGGGGTGGCCATCGGCCAGGGCGAGCCGAGACCCCAGGCTGCATGGAGCGCCGCCACCGTGCCCAGAGCGGTAGCGCCGAGGAAGGAGGTCCGCCGCATCCCGCGACCCTAGACCCGGACAAATTGTCGCGATATATATAGTCGTTTACTCGACAATCTCGCTCCGCCGCTCAAATCCCGCTGGGCGAACTACCGCGCGCAGTTCGGGCAGACCCGCCGCCACATCTGGCTGGAGGCCTTCGCCGACCGCATCACCGAAGACGGGCTGGACGCATGACTCTCGATCCCCACGCGGTCGGCGCGGCCGGCGAACCGCAGCGCATCACCTGGACCGCCAAGGACTGCTCCCTCTACGCCCTCGGCGTGGGGGCCGGGACCGGCGAACTCGCTTTCACCACCGACAACACCAGGTCCGCGCCGCAGCGCATGCTGCCGACGATGCCGGTCGTCCTCGGCACCGGCGCGGGCGTGTTGAAGAAGGCCGGCGAGATCGACTGGGTCCGCCTCATGCACGCCGCCCAGGGTGTGGAGATCCTCGCGCCCCTGCCTGTCGAGGGCGAAGCTTCGGTGGTCGCCCGCATCACCGAGATGTGGGACAAGGAGAAGGCGGCGCTGATCGTCGTTGAGTGCACCGGCACCGCACCGGACGGGATCGATCTGTTCCTGACCCGGATGTCCTTCTTCATCCGCGGCTCGGGCGGCTTCGGCGGGGAACGCGGGCCCGCGGACACCACCGAGGAGCCGATCGGCAAGCCGGACGAGACCGTCAGCTACCAGACCCGCGAGGACCAGGCCCTGCTCTACCGCCTCAACGGCGACCGCAACCCGCTGCACTCCGACCCGGCCTACGCCACGAAGGCGGGCTTCGAGCGGCCGATCCTGCACGGCCTCTGCACGTTCGGCTTCGCCGGCCGGGCCGTCCTGCACGCGGCCGCCGGCGGCGACCCGGACCGGCTGAACTCCCTGGACGTCCGCTTCGCCAAGCCGGTCTACCCGGGCGACACCTTGCACGTCGACCTCTGGAACGTCCCCGGCGGCGCGGCGTTCCGCGTCCGCACCGGCGAGACCGGTCCAAACGGGGAGGGCGTGGTGTTCGACCGCGGACGCGCCACCATTGCCGGGTGAGCGTTCCGACATGAATCAACCGGGCTGGCAGCCGCTGCTGGACGCGATCGACGCGGCCACCGACCCCCGGGTGAAGCACGCCCTGCAGCTGGTCGCCGAGCACGTCGTTGCCGAGGTCGAGGGGGACATCCCGCGGCTGCTGGCGACGTTGGTCCCCGAGCCGACCTATCGCTTCTGGGGCGCCGGGATGAACGGGCGGACAACCCTGACCGGCGAGACCCAGGTCCGCAGCTTCTACGACCACCTCATCGGCAGCGGCAAGAACCGCCTCGACTACGTCCTGGACCGGGTCGTCGCCGACGCCGCGACCGTCATTACCGAGGGCGTCATCCACCACGTGCTCGACGGCGCCGACCTGGTCGGGCGCGTGAGCACGCCCGTCGAGGCCGGCCACTGGTACCACGTGACCTACCAGTCGCTGATCCTCTGGCCGATCGACCCGGCGAGCGGCCTGCTCACCGGCGAGGAGGTCTACCTCGGCTCGGACCACACGGTGGTCCGCGAGATCAGCGCGGAGGAGCTACCGCACCTGGGCTCGACGACGCGCGGCGTCGGCTGAGGATCAGGGTTGTGACTGCCGGGACGACCCCAAAGGCGTGTCACGCACCGCCTGTCACAACGTTGATCGTGGGCCTTCGTTTCGCGGTCAGCCGGACCCAGGCGGCAACCTGAAGCCGCACCGGGGCCCGGTTGCCCGCGCCAGCCGCCGATCCAAAGTCGCGAGGTCGGCGTCGAGCGTCTCGGCGATGGCGACGTACAGCGCGTCGTAGGCCGGAAGGTGGTGCCGCAGTTCCCACACCCGAGGCGCGAAGGGTTCGTAGGCGAACAACGCCACGCGCACCTCGAGGAGGTCAGCGTGGGCAAGGGCGGCGGTGTCCGCGGCGATCTGTCCGGCGGCTTCGGTTCGACGAATGATGTTCGCCGCCTCGACCTGCATGAGATGAGGCGCCACGAGGTCGTCCGAGTCCAGCAGGGCATCGGCCCAGCTGCCCTCCGGCCCACTGTCGACCAGGGCGGCGACGACGAAAGAAGCGTCAACCGCCAGGGTCACCGGCGGTCCGCGTCACGCGCGGAGAGGATGGCCTCCGCCGACAGCAAACTCCCGGTTCGCCGCTTGCGTTCGCGAACATTCGCGGCGAACGCCTCCGGGTCGGGTCGTCGGGTCAGAGCGATCAACTGAAGCCGCAGGTACTCCTGCAGCGATCGCCCGCTCCGAGCCGCCCGGGCCGCCAGTTCGTCGCGCGCCTCATCGGGGATGTCGCGAACGGTGATCGATGCCATCGCAGTACTATAGCGCGGTTAGCAGCACTCTGCTGCACGAGTTGAGAGGGGCTAAAGAGCCTTCGGTGGGGTGATCTCGCGGACCCCAGTGCCGGAGGCGATCACATCGGGCAGCTTGAACTTCTGGATCTTGCCCGACGGGGTGGTCGGCATCGCGTCGACGACGAACCAGCGCCGGGGCACCTTCGGGCCGGCCAGGGCCTCGCGGGCGAACTCCCGCCACGCCAGCGGGTCGGCCTCGGCATCGGGCGCGAGCCGGACGACGGCCGCGACCTCCTCGCCCATCCGCTCGTCCCGCAACCCGACGACGGCGATCTCGCTGATCGCGGGGTGCTCGATGAGGCGGTCCTCGATCTCGCGCGGATAGATGTTCTCCCCGCCGCGGATGATCATGTCCTTCAGTCGCCCCGTCACCTGGCAGTAGCCGCGGGGGTCCATCACCCCGAGGTCACCGGTGTGCAGCCAGCCCTCCGCGTCGAGCGTCGACGCGGTCTCCTCGGGCATCGCGAAGTAGCCGTCCATCGTGGTGTAGCCGCGGACCTGGAACTCCCCCACCTCGCCGCACGGGACGACCGCGCCGGTGCCCGGGGCGACGAAGCGGACCTCGACCTGCTCCAGCGGGCGGCCGGCCCAGTCGGACTTGTCCTCGGCGGTGTCCCCGGGCATGCCCTGCACGATCACGCCGCTGCACTCGGTCTGGCCGTAGCAGGGCACGAAGTTTGCGCCCCACTCCTTCTCCACCCGCCGGATCAGCTCGGCCGGAATCGTCGTCGAGCCGGCCATGATCACCTGGATCGAGGAGTGGTCGCGCCGGAGGAAATCCGGGTGCTCGGCCATCGCCATCAGCATCGTCGGGACGCTGGGCAGGAACGCGGGGCGCTCGGTCTCGATCAGCTCCAGCATCAGCGCGGGATCGAAGGTGGTGATGATGTGCGCGGCCCGGCTCCACATCGAGCCGATCGCCCCGAACGACGATCCGCCGATGTGGAACATCGGCATCGCGTTGACCCAGGAACCGACCCCGTCCAATCCCAGCCGCCGGTTGAAGAGCCGCGAGTTGTTGCAGAGGGACCGGTGCGAGAGCATCGCGCCCTTCGGCCGCCCGGTCGTGCCCGATGTGTACTGCATCATCGCCAGGCTGGACGCGTCGACCTCGGGCAGGGCGGCACCGGTGGCACCGGCGAAAAGCACACTGCCGGCAGCGAGGGTGAACGTCTCGCGCAGCGCCGGCAGCCGACTCCGGACTTTGGCCAGCTCGGCAGCGGGGTCGGTCCCCCGGTACTCGGGGCCCAACACGATGGCGACCGAGCCGGACTGGCCGAGCACGTACTCCAGTTCGGCCGCAGTGTAGGCGGGGTTGATCGCGACCACCGGGATGCCGGCCAGGGCGGCCCCGAACTGGACCAGTTCCCACTGGGCGACGTTGACCGACCAGATCGCCAACCGCTCCCCCGGGGCCAGCCGCGCCAGCAGCTGCCCGGCCACGCCCTCGGCCGCCGCCAGTAGTTGGGCGTAGGTCCAGCGGCGGCGCTCCGCAGGGTCGGCGGAGCCGTTCACCAGGGCGGGAGCGTCCGGGACCTCGGCGGCGGCCTCCCGCAGCACGGAGCCGATCGCGATCTCGCGGATCTCCACCGAGCGGTCGGCGGGGACGTAGGACAGGGACATCTGATGCTCCATCAGGCGACGTCAGTCGAGGGGAAGGGGCGGCGCGACCGCGCCGAACGGGTCGTAGGGGTGGCCGAGGCCGAGTCGGAACGCCCCCCACACCTCACCGGAGGTCGCGTGGACGCCGAACGCCCGCACCATCGCCGGGATCGAGTTCTCGCCCGCCGCGGTAGCGCCCCGGACGTCGCGCATCGCATCCCGGATCGGTTCCAGGTCCCGGGCCGCCTTGCGCGCCCGGAACTCCGCGACGTGCGCCGCGACCGCGACGTGGTCGATCTGGAACCGCGGCGGCGGGGTGGAGTGCTCGGACCGGAACGCGTTCACGCCGACCCGCAGGCGTTCGCCGGACTGCATCTCCTGCTCGGTCCGGTGGTTGTGCTGGTCGATCAGCTCCTCCAGGTGCCCGGACCCGACCGCGGCGAGCAGGCCCTGCGCCTCGATCTGGCCGAGCATCTTGAGCGCGGCCGCCTCCAGGTCGTCAGTCAGCGCCTCGACGTACCAGCTCCCGCCGAGCGGGTCCGCGGTCCGGGCCGCCCCGACCTCGTGGGCCAGGATCTGCTGGGTGCGGATCGCGAGCTCGCGGGCCTCGGGGGTCGGGATGGACACCGGCTCGTCGTAGGTGCAGGTCTCCACCGACTGCACCCCGCCCAGGATCGCGGCCAGGGTCTGCACGGTCGCGCGGGCCAGGTTGTTCAGCGGCTGCTGGCACGGCAGCGAACGGCCCGAGGTGTGGCAGGCGATCCGCAGGCGCTGGCTGCGGAGGTCCTGCGACCCGAAGCGGTCGCGCATCGTGCGGGCCCAGACCCGGCGCAGGGCGCGGAACTTCGCGACCTCCTCGAACAGGTCGACGTCGGTGGTGGACACCCACGCCATCGACGGCGCGATCTGGTCCACCCCGATGCCGCGCACGGCGAGGTCAGCCAGGGTCTGGTTCACGATCGCCATTCCGACCGCGATCTCCGAGACCGGGGTCAGGCCGCGCTCGCGCAGGTTGTAGCACTGCGGGAACCCGGTGGCCCACCGCGGTGTGAACCGGGCGACGTGCTCCAGCACGTCGACGGTGGCGCGCTGCGCGAGGTCGACCGGCAGCAGCTTCTCGCCGTACCCGGACAGGGTGAGTGTCACGTGGTCGGGCATGTGCGAGCCCTGAAGCCGCGTCAGGTCGTAGCCCTGCTTCTCCGCGTAGGCGAGCACGAGCGGGTACAGCCCGACGGTCGCGTGCCAGGCGATGTCGGTCGCGGTCAGGTCGATGCCGTCGAGCAGGACCTCGAGGTCCGGCAGCCAGGTGATCGAGCAGCCCTCGCTGCCGACCTCCGGTCCGAACATCGGGTGGTCCGGGTCGAGCGCCTCCTGGCTCAGGGTGTCCAGGACGACGTCGAGCCCGGTCGCGCCCTGCGCCCGCGCCGCCTCCAGGCCGGCCCGGGTGTCGGCCGGGGTGCCGTAGCCGACGATCGTGCGCTGGGTCCACATCCGGCTGCGGTACATCTGCGGGTACGACCCGCGGGCGTACGGGAACTGGCCCGGATCGCCCAGCTGTTCGGCGTAGTCCGCGTCCGGTTCGGGCGGCCCGTAGGCGGCCTCGGTCTCCAGCCCGCCCCAGGTCTTGGTGCGCGAGAGACGCAGGTGCGCGTCATCGACCTCCGGGAACTTCTCGCGATCGGCACCGCTCATGAGGCCACCCCCCGCTGTGAAATCGGCAGCCCGCCCACGTAGTCGAGGATCGCGTCCGTGCTCGAGTCCGGGCCGAAGACCATCGTGACGCCGAGCGCGTGCAGTAGCTCGAGGTCCTCCGGGTGGATCAGGCCACCGACCATCACCGGGATGTCCCCGGCGCCGGCCTTGGCCATCTCCTCCGTCAGTTCGCGGACGTAGTGCGTGTAGGTGCTCACGCTGAAGCTGACCCCGACCACGTCGACATCCTCGGTCACCGCGGCCGCGGCCATCCCGGCAGCGCTGTTGTGCTCGCCCAGATAGATCACCTCGACGCCGGCGTCGCGCAGGATCCGCGCCACCGTGCGCAGCCCGCGCGAGTGCACGTCGACGCCCAGCATGCCGAGCAGGCACCGAACCGGGCGGGCGGTCATGACGCCGCCTGCAAAGGGTTGACGCCGCGCTTGGTCACCACGACATCGCCGGCCACGTGGGTCTGGCAGGCCAGGCGGCGGACTCCGTCGCGCGGTTCCTTGAGCGCGTCCAACCCCTCGCCCTCCAGGTCCCCGATCGGCGAGCAGTTCTCCCGGCCGTCGTCGACGACCATCAGGCAGGTCCGGCAGGTGCCCAGGCCACCGCACACCGTCGGCCAGCGGTAGCCCGCGCGCGCCGCGGCGGCGAACACGGTCTCGCCCGGCTCCGGGTCGAGTCGGAGGCCGGACGGCTGCACGGTGACGGCCATCAGCCCACCGGCAGGTAGAAGGCCGCCCGCACCGAGGAAAGGTCGAGCGTTGAACTCATCCCGCGCTTCAGGTGCTTGGTCTCGTCGAGGCGCTGCTGGATCGCCTCGACGTCCTCGACCGTGTCGGCCTCGATCTCGTACACCGCGGCGTACGACGGCAGCTCGGGGATGCCCGGCGCCAACGGGACCCCGCTGGCGTGCAGCCGGCGGAACGACACCGCGGCGCCGCGCTCGACCATCTCCGGTGCGTGCACCGCGGAGTACCAGCGGTTGAACTCGTCCTCGTCGGCACCTTGGGCGGGGTCGGAGAGCACGATCAGCAGGCCCCGGGCCGTCATCAGGAATCGCCGCCCGGGGTGGCGCGGCGCACCGCGAGGCGGCCGATCCAGCCCAGCAGCTGGCGGTTGGCGTAGGTGAGCTCGCCGGAGTGCCACACGCCCTTGTCGTCGAAGATGCCGGTCTTGCCGGTGTCCGGGTCGGTGACGTCGACCCGGCCGTCCGCGCGGGCGATGTAGACGTACCGGTTGATCGGGTCGATCAGCTTCTTCTCGGGCATCGGTTCCTCGGCGGCCACGGCTCAGCCCTCCAGGTAGGTGGTGAGCGTCTGGTGGAACTGCCGGATCCGGCTCTCCTGGTACTGACCCAGCAGCACGCCCTTCTTCCGGGTCGCCTTCATCCCGCGCTGGACCGTGACCATGTTGTCGATGTCCTGGTCGAACACCGGCCCGAGCAGGCCCAGCACCGGCACATCGGTGAAGGCGGTGTCCTCGGGTACCCACGTCACCTTCGCCGGCGGCGGCTTCGGCTGCCCCGGCGGCGGGTCGGCCATGATGAAGGTCTCGAAGATGCAGGTGTCCGGGTCGAAGCCGTTGGGCCGCCAGCGGTAGCAGATGTTGGACTTCATCCCGCCCCACGGATGAAAGTTCGGGAAGACCGTGTGCTGCACGGTGTCGAGCAGTTCGCTGTCGGACAGCTTCGAGAAGTCGCGGCCGGACAGCTTGGAGAACTGCTTGCGGGTCTCCTCCGCCAGGATCTCGCGCGCGGTCTTGCCCTCGGGAACCTGCGGCAGCCCGCCCTCGCCGACCTGCAGGTCCCGGCCGGAGTCCGGGGTGTAGAAGGTGCGCGCGGCGTAGAAGGACTCCAGCACGTCCTGCTCGTCGACGAACTCCGCGACGTGCGGGCTCGGCGCACCCTGCACATTGATCATGCGGTTCCAGTGCGGCTCATCGGCGGTCGCGTCGTACTGGGTGTTGGCGTCCGCGGTCCAGGTCAGGATCTGCGGGTGCGTCGCGATGACGTGGTAGGTCTCCATGAAGGCCTCCTGCGCGGCCTTCCAGTTCAGCGGCAGGATCTTGGCGGTGTGGACCGCCTTGTAGCGCTCCTCGATCGGCCAGATCCACAGCTCGTCGAACGCCCCGAGGAACTCGGTCAACGTCTGCGGGGAATCGGGGTCGGGGTTGATGAACACCCAGCCCCGCCAGGTCTCCACCCGCGCCTCGGGCAGGTTCATCGCCTTCTTGTCGACGTGCGGGAAGTCCCACTCGCACGGGATGGCCTTGAGCGACCCGTTGAGGTTCCAGGTGAACCCGTGGAAGGTGCAACGGATCTCGGGCACGTTGCCGCCGCGCTCACGCAACAGTCGGCCGCGGTGCAGGCAGGCGTTCACGAACGACCGGATGCCGTCCTCGGTGCGCATGATGATGTAGGACAGGTCGCCGATCTCGTAGACGACGTGGTCCCCCACCTCGGGGATCTCGTCCTCCAGGCAAGCCATCTGCCAGACCCGGTACCAGAGCTTCTCCATCTCCTCCCGGGCGAACTCCGGCGAGATGTAGCGCGCGATCGGGATATCCGTCGGGTCGACCTGGTCGTTGCGGTTGTAGCGCAGCGACTCCGGGACCGGGCGCGAGTCGCGGTCCAGGTAGTCCTGGACGCTGGGACCTTCGGAGCGCCGGGGCTGAAGGGTCGTCATGAAGTGCCTCCCTGGGCGGCAAGGACGGGCGGTACGACGAAGTCGGAGAACCAGGACCGCAGATCCCGGTCGGGGATGAGCTCGGGCCGTTCGGCCACGAGGACGTGGTTGGTGAGGAACCAGCGGACGATGCGCTCGTTGCTCAGGCCGACAGCGATCTCGCCGCGGCCGCGGCCGTAGTCGAGCAGCGGGCCCCAGTACTCGTACTGCGCGGCCGCGAGCCCCTCGTCGTGACTCATCAACTCGGCCGTGATGCTGGCGGCCTCGGCCACCAGCGTCACGTTGGCCATGTAGTCCTGCGACAGATCGTGGCCGGTGACCAACGAGTCCAGGATCAGCGGCCGGACCGGGCCGGTCAGCGTGATCCGTTCCCACCGCGCGGCGTTGACCGAGCGCACCTCGGCGATCATCACCTGCCGGACGAGTTCCTCACGGCTGGCGAAGTACCGGTACAGGTTCGGCCGGGCGACACCGGCCAGGGCCGCGACCTCGTCGAGCGGGGTCGCCGCGATTCCATTACTCCGGAACGCCGCGCGCGCCGCCTCGATGATGCGGTCCCGAGCAGACGGCTTCACCTGCATGGACGGCATCCCTCGATGATACGGATTTTGGAATCTCGTATCAATAGCTGGTGGGGCCGGATCAGCCGCCCTGCGCCGCCTGCAACAAGGGAACCGTCGCGATGGTCAGACCGCCGTCGACGCGGACGACCTGGCCGGTGATGTAGGCGGCACCGGCCGAAGCGAGGTAGAACACGGCCTCCGCGACGTCCGCGGCCTCACCGGAGCGGCCGAGCGGAATCAGCGCGTGGGTGCGTGCCTCGCGCTCCGGGTCGCCCTGGCGGTCGGCGGTCATGGCGGTGGCGATCCGACCCGGCGCGACGCCGTTGACGCGGATCCCGCGCGGGGCGTACTCCAGCGCGGCGAGTTCGGTGAACGAGATCACCGCGGCCTTGGCCATCGAGTAGGCGCCGGTTCCGGGCACCGGGGTGTAGCCGGACATCGACGCGAGGTTGACCACCGCGCCGCCGCCGTTGGCCGCAAGAGCATCCGCGAAGTGACGCGTCATCAGGATCGGGCCGAGCAGGTTGACGTCCATCACCGTGCGGTAGTCCTCGACGGTCATCGTCGACAACGTGCCCCGCAGGTACATGCCGGCGTTGTTGACCAGCACGTCGAGCTCGGTGAACCCGGCGGCGGCTGCGATGACCGACGCCTCGTCGGTGACGTCGAGCTGGACGGCCTTGGCGCCGATCTCGGCCGCCGTGGCCTGGACGGCGTCCAGGTCGCGGTCGCCGATCGTCACCTCGTAGCCGGCCGCGATCAGGCGCTCCGCGGTGGCGCGGCCGATGCCGCGGGCCGCTCCGGTGATCAGTGCAGTTGCCACGTCAGGTCCCTCGGTCGGAGATGGCGGCGCAGGGGAGGTCAGCGGCCGAGCAGCTGACCCACAGCGGCGACCACGTCGTCCGCCGTCGGGTGGAAGTCGAGGCCGGCCGCGAACGGCACCGGCGAGTAGCCCGCGCCGAGACGCAGGACCGGGGCGAGCAGCTCGCCCCACAGGTTCTCGGTGATCTGGGCCGCCAGCTCCGCACCCGGGCCACAGAAGGTGTGCGCGTCGTGCAGCACCACCGCGCGGCGGGTCTTCTCGACGGACTCCAACACGGTGTCCATGTCCAGCGGCACCAGCGTGCGCAGGTCGATCACCTCGACGGAGATGCCCTGCTCGGCCAGCTCCTGGGCGGCGGCCATCGCGGTGCGCACCTGGGTGCCGTAGGTGATGACAGTGACCTGGTCGCCGGGCCGGCGGATCGCGGCCTGCCCGAGCGGGACGCGGTGCTCGCCGACCGGCACCTCGTCCTTCTGCGTGAAGACCAGATCGAAGTGCTCGATGAACAGGCACGGGTCCGGGTCGTCGATGCAGGACATGAGCAGGCCCTTGGCGTCCGCGGCGGTGGCCGGGACGACGACCTTGATGCCCGGCGTGTGCATGAACCACGCCTCAAGGTTCTGCGCGTGCTGCGCACCGAAGCGCCGGGTGCCGACGCCGGTGCGGATCGTCAGCGGGACCGCGGTGTGGCCGCCGGACATGTAACGCAGCTTCGCGGCGTGGTTGACGATCTGGTCGAGGCAGACCGTCGTGAAGTCCATGAACATGATCTCGGCGATCGGCTTGTAGCCGCCGAGGGCGAGGCCCACCGCGGCGCCGATGATGCCGGACTCCGCGATCGGGGTCGGGCGCACCCGGTCCCGGCCGTACTTGGTCGAGAGGCCCTTGGAGATCTTGAGCACGCCACCGATCGGGTCAGCGACGTCCTCGCCCAGCAGCAGGACCTTGGAGTCGGCGTCCATGGCCAGGTGCAGCGCGGAGTTCAACGCGGCCGCCATCGTCATCGTCTCGGTGAGGGGAGTCTGCTCGTTCATGCCCGGACCCCCATCCCGGCCAGCGAGGCCCCTTCGGCGAACACGTCGCGGTAGCGCAGATGGCCCTCGACCTCGGGGCTCGCCTGGGCGAAGGTGAAGGCGTCGTCGACGGTCGCCGCGACCGAGGCCTCGATCGAATCCAGGTCGGCCTCGCTGATCTGACCCGAGGTCAGCATCGCGCGCCGGAAGCTCGGCACCGGGTCGCGCTCCAGCGCGGCGGCGAGTTCCTCGGCCGGCATGTAGCTGTAGTCGGCCGAACCGCTGTGCCCGGTCAGCCGGTAGGTCATGGCCTCGACGAAGGTCGGGCCACCGTCGGAGCGGGCGCGTTCGAGGGCTTCCCGCAGCACGTCGGCGGTCGCGACCGGGTCGAAGCCGTCGACCTTCACCGCGGTCATCCCGTAGGACGCCGCGCGGCCGGCCAGGTCGGTGGACCCGGCGTACTCGGCGATCGGCGTGTGCTCGCCCCACTGGTTGTTCTGGCAGAGGAACAGCACCGGCAGCTTCCAGAGCGCGGCCATGTTCATGCCCTCGTGGAAGGCGCCGATCGAGGTGGCGCCGTCGCCGAAGGTCGTCACGACCGCGCGCCCAGTGCCATTCGAGTTTGGGCCGTCGAGCTGCGCGGCGATCCCGAGCCCGACGGCGATCGGGATGCCGGAACCGACGATGCCGGTGCTGGTCATGTACCCGACGCTCGTGTCGTGCAGGTGCATCGGGCCGCCCTTGCCGCCACACACCCCATCGGCCCGGCCGTAGATCTCGGCGATCACGCGACGCAGGTCCGAGCCCCACGCCAGCGCGTCACCGAGCGAGCGGTAGGTGGAGACCAACTGGTCGCCCGGTTGCTTCGCGACACCGAGGGCGGCACAGACGCCCTCCAGCCCGCGCACCGGGTAGAAGGCCGACTGCAGCGAGCCGGCCTTCACCTCAGCGCAAGCCCGGTTGCTGGTGGCCGTGATCAGGGCCATCAGCCGATACATGTCCTGGAGTTCGCTGGTCGTCAGCACGGGCCCCAAAATAGTCGAGTACTAGACCTTTTGGCAATCGAGGCCTAGGGTCCTGTCATCGCGAGCCTGCGGAGTATGCGGTGATCCGGCGGGATGCATCGCAAGGCCGAGGAGGAGCCGGATGCGGAGCATCCGGCGACGACGAGAACGTAGCGAGGCGCCAGCCGGGCGCCGCAGACGACAGGAGGATCGCGGTGGCAGGACCTGAACGTCGGCCCGTGACCGAGTGCCCGTACGTGCCCGCCGATCTGACCCGCCTCATCGAGGGCGACGCCGCTCTGGTGCGGTGTCCGTTCCCGCTCTACGACGTGCTGCGCGAGCAGGCGCCGGTCACCCGCAACGACCGGCTCAACGCCTACGTCGTGACGCGCTACGACGACGTGATCGAGGTCCTGAAGGACACCGACACCTACTCCTCGGCGATGGCGAGCGGCCCGAACTCGGTGACCGGGCTGGCCAACAAGCTCCTCGCCGACCCGGCGACGCCGGCCAAACTGCGGGCCCAGGCCGAGCGCCGGCTGAAGCTGTCCGAATCCCCCGTCCTGCTGTTCACCGATCCGCCGCTGCACAAGCGTCAGCGCGCACTGGTCAGCGCTGCGTTCAGCCCCAAGCGCGTCAAGGCGCTCGAGCCCGAGGTGCGCCGGCTGACCGAGGAACTGATCGACGGGTTTCTGGCCGACGGCAAGGTCGACCTCGTCCCGCAGTTCTCGATCCCGCTGCCGATGACTGTGATCGCCACTCTGCTCGGCGTCCCGCCGAGCGACATGGACCAGTTCAAGCGGTGGTCCAACGCGTTCACCGCGGGCGTCGGCTCGGTCGACCAGAGCGCGGAGGACGTCGCCGGGATCTTCGACGAGGTCGACACCTTCTACGACTACTTCACGCGCGAGATCGAGCTGCGCCGCGTCGAGCCGCAGGACGACCTGCTCACCGACCTGGTCGCGGCCCGGATGGAGGGCGAAGCGCCACTCACCCTCGACGAGATCCTGCAGATGCTCGTGCAGTTCCTGGTCGCGGGCAACGAGACCACGACCAACTCGGTCACCACGCTGATGTTCGCCCTCGCGCAGGACCCCGAGCTCGCCGACCGGGTGCGGTCCAACCCCGCCCTGGTCGCCCCGCTGGTCGAGGAGATGCTGCGCGTCGAGGCGCCGGTGCAGGGCATGTTCCGGGTCTCGACCGCGGACAGCATCATCGCCGGCGTCGAGATCCCGGCCGGCTCAGTGCTCTGGCTGGTCTACGGCTCGGCCAACCGCGACCCGGGGACGTTCCCCGACCCGGCGGCGCTGAAGCTGGACGGCGACCGCGCGCCCCACGTCACCTTCGCGCGCTTCGAGCACTTCTGCCTCGGCTCCAGCATCGCCCGCCTGGAGCTGCGGATCGCCGCGGAGCTGCTGCTGGAGCGGCTGAACGACATCGCGCTCGACTGCCCGGCCGACGAGGTGCCCTACCACCGCAGCTTCGTCCTGCGCGGCCCCGCGTCGCTCCCGCTCACGTTCACCGCGCGCTGACCCTCGCACCGGCAGAGGGCCGTCCGTCGGCGCAGCCATCTTGGGCCGACCTTACCTACTGCCGCGAACCAACTGACCACGCTGGACGCCACCCTGAAGGCGGCGCCGCCGACCGCGGACCCGTGGCAGTTCGCGCGCGCGGCCGTGGCCGAGGGCGTGATCGGCTTCCTCGACAACATGGAGCCGGACCTGCGGGCGGAATGCATCTGCTCGCCTCGTCGATCACCTCGGCGCTGCGGGCCACGCTGGACACCGCGATGTCGACCGGTCAGGACCCGGGGATGCTCGTCAACCACGCCTTCGACCTGATCGAGGCCGGAGTCAGCGCGAACCTGCTCACGCTCCGCTCAGGTGCTGCGTCTCGTTGAGGGACGTGCCGAACCAGAACAATCGTGGTGTGGGCGACGACCTCGAAGCCGCCGGGGGTGAGCTCCGGTCGCGTCGCCTGGGTCAACCCGCGAGCTCGTCGAGCTCAGGGGCCTCGGACCCGAGGTAGGCGCTGCGGACCAGTTCGGAGGTCTGTACCTCGCGCGGGGTGCCCTCGAAGATCGGCTTACCGAAGTCCAGGACGTGGATGTACTCGCACGTGCTCATGACCAGGGCCATGTCGTGCTCGACGATCAGGATGCCCAGGCCCCGCTCGGTGACCAGCGTGCGCAGGATTTCCCCGAAGCGCTCGGTCTCGGCCCCGTCCAGGCCCGAGGACGGCTCGTCCAGCAGCAGCAGCCGGAAGTCCCCGGCCGAGACCCGGGCCAGTTCCACCAACCGGCGCTGACCGGTCGAGAGGTCCGCCGGGCGCTTGTCGGCCAGGTGCGCGATTCCGCACAACTCCATCGCCGAGGCCGCGTGCTCCTTCGTCGAACGCCGCTCCGCCGGGCGGGCGGCGAGGTGGCGCAGCGGGTTGCGCCCGGCCATCGCGGCCTCGCGTCCCATCCGCACGTTCTCCCGCACCGAGAGCGTCTCGAAGAGCTCCATCCGCTGGAACGTACGCCCGAGACCCTTGAGGGCGCGGGCCTGCGGGGCCGCCGAGGTGACGTCCTCACCGAAGAGCACGACCTTGCCCTGGGCGGGCTTGACCACCCCGGTGATCGCGTTGAACGTCGTGGTCTTGCCGGCACCGTTGGGGCCGATCAGGCCGGTGATCCGGCCGCGCGGGGCGGTCAGGGTCTGACCGTCGACAGCGGTCAGACCGCCGTAACGCACCGTCAGATTCTCGACGTGCAGGCCATCGACGCTTACCTCGGACACCGGTACCTCCACACGATTCGGTCACGCACGCAATAGTCCATTCCTAGATTATTCCCCGGCGTTCGGCAACGCCGCGCAGGTGGCTGAACTCGTTCAGGGTGACGATCCGCATTCGGTTGCGCTGGTGGTCGACCGCAACGCGGCAGATGCCCGTGTGCTTCGGATAGAAGAACCACATCTGGTCCAGGCCGAGGACCGCGCCGAGCATCGTGTTCAGCGCTCCGCCGTGCGAGGACACCAGCACCTTCTCGCCGACGTGTTTGCTGGTGATCTCGGTGACCGCTTCCATCACCTCGGCACGGAAGGTCGGGTAGTCGGTGTTCCACGCCGAGAGGTCGCCGCGCAGGCAGGCCTTGTAGCGGGGGTCGCCGGCCTTCTGCAGATCGTCGAAGAACAGGTACTCGTCGGAGTGCTTGTCGAACTCGGCGAGGCCGTCCAACGGGATGATCTCCATGCCGCGCTCGGCGGCGAGGGGCGCGACGGTCTCCATCGCGCGGCGCCGCGGGGAGGAGTAGATGGCGTCGAACTCTTCGTCGGCCAGGAACTCCGTCATCGCGCGGGCCTCGGCGCGGCCCTGATCGGACAGCCACGGGTCGGCCCGGTCGGCGCCGGTCAGACCGCGCTCGGGCAGGCCGTGCCGGACCAGCACGAGTTCGCCGTCGGGGACGAGCTCGAGGCCCCCTGCTTGCGGCTGCGCTGAGCTAATGCCCGCCTCCCACGTACTCCTCGGCGATCGCTTCTGCGTCCACCTCGGACACCTCGCCGGCGAACGAAACCCTGCCCCGGTTGAGCAGGTAGACGTAGTCGGCCGCCGCCAGCGCCCGGGTGACGTACTGCTCGACCAGCAGCAGGGCCGACCCCTCGGCCGCCAGCCGGCCGAGGAACTCGAAGATCTCGTCGACGATCTTGGGCGCGAGCCCCATCGAGACCTCGTCCAGCAGCACGAACCGGGGCTTCTGGATGTACGCGCGGGCCAGGGCGAGCATCTGTTGCTCACCTCCGGACATCGTGCCCGCGAGTTGGGCCAGCCGCTCCCCCAGCCGCGGGAACGCCGAGACCGCACGCTCGATCGACTCGGACTCCTGGCCGGCCTTGCTCTGCAGGACGAGGTTGTCCTTCACGGTCAGGCTGGGGAAGATCCCGCGGCCTTCCGGCACGTGGCACAGGCCGCGGGCGCACAGATCGTGCGGGGCCATCCCGAGCACGGACTCGCCGCCGAGCCGGATGTCGCCGCCCATCGGGCGGATCAGCCCGGAGGCGGCGCGGAGCAGGGTGGTCTTGCCGGCTCCGTTCGGCCCGAGCAGCGCGACGATCGACCCGTCCGGAACGACCAGGTCCACACCGCGCAAGACCTGGGTGCCGCCGTAGCCGGCGTCGAGACTGCGGAGCTCAAGCATCAGCCGGCCTGCCGCCGGCGGCCCGAAACCTGACGGGCCGTCACGGTTCCGCCCACGACGGCCAGATCCTCGGCCGCGTCGGTCCCACCGGCCGCCGGGGCGGCCGCGCCGGCTTCCAGCTTCTTGTCCGCGCCGAAGCAGACCGCCTTGCTGCCGTTGGGGGCGCCGAAGCCCTTGTCGTCCAGACGCAGGCCGTAGTAGCAGTCGATCGACTTGGCCGCCGAGCCCTTGGTGAAGGTCGCCCCGGGGCTGAGGCCGTCGAGCTTTTCGTTCTTCAGACTCCAGAGGCCCTCGAGGATCATCTCGGTGGTGATGGCGCCGCCGCGGGCCTTGGCCGAGACCTTGGTCAGTGCCGCCTCCAGCAGCTTGCCGGCCGCCCAGCCGAGCAGGGTCTGCTGGTCCTCCGTCGCGGTCGGCGCGTAGCGCTTGGTGGCGACGTGGAACGCCTTGATGCCCTCGGTGTCCGTGGTGATGTACGGCACCACCCCGCTGCCGAGGAAGGTGACGTTGCGGCGCAGGCCGGCGTCGGCCGCGGCGGCCGCGCTGACCGCGATCGCGCCGGTGGCGATCGTCGGGAAGTAGTTCAGCGAGGCACAGGACCGCGCGGCGCGGATGCTGGCCGAGCCGTCGAGGCCGAAGAAGATGATGTTCACCCCGGCCGCCTTCATCGTCTGGCACTCGGAGGTGAAGTCCGGCTGGGTCAGCGAGACCGCGGTGATGGGGCCGAGGGCCGCCCCGGCGCGCTCCGCGCTCTTCGGGAGGTTGTTCTTGAGGCTGGTGCAGATCGAGGCCTCGACGCAGTAGAAGATGCCGGCCTTCAGCGGGCCCTTGGCGACCTTCGCCGCGTCGATCACGCCACCGTCGTAGGAGGTCAGCGGAGTTCCGCCGGTCGGGAACAAGTACGGGCTCTGCACCCAGTCCACCGCGGTGACGTCGCCGCCGACGACCGGGACCTTGTCCCGCTCGGCCGAGGTGCGCAAGGCGGCGATAGCGATCGGCACGCCGCCGCCGACCAACGCGACCGCGCCCCGGTCGTGAATGATCTGGTTCCAGTTGGCCGAGACGCGGGCCGGGTCGGAGGCGTCGTCGAGCTGGATCAGCTGGACCGGGTGGCACTGCAGTCCGCCGCGGGCGTTGATGTCCTTGGCCCACACGGCGAGCCCGGTGCGCAGGCCGGCGATGGCCGCGCCGACCAGGCCGGAAGAGGCCAGCGTCTGCCCGAGGACGACCGGCGAGAGCGGCTGGGCGCAGGCGGTGCTCGCGGCGGTCGTCCCCCCGGTCGCGCCGGGAACGGTGCCGGGC
>NZ_JACDFE010000280.1 GCF_013815995.1 Sporichthya sp. | reverse complement strand
GGCAGGACGGGCACACCGAGGCGGCCGAGGTCGTGCCGCAGCCCGCGCACGGCGCCGGCAGCAGCAGGTCGGTGAGCGTGACGCGCAGGTCGGACCACATCGGGCGAGCCTGCCCGGCCGGACCGACGGCCTGGGTCGGCACCGGCCCGGCTGTGGACGGGCCGGCACCCCCTGGCCCGCTGTGGATGACGGCCCGCTGGGGACGGTCAGCCCGGGTAGGTCGGTGCGGTGCCGGGCCCTTCCTTGAACCAGGTGCCGTCCTCCCGCAGCCGGTAGATCTCGTTCTTCTTCGTCGCCGCGATCGCGGGCTGCCCGAAGGTGACGCTCACCTCGGTCATCCCGGGCGGGGGCGTGCCGGCGAACGGTTCGATCGGCCCGCTGAGGGAGACCTCGAACGGCTGCACCTGCGCGTTGGGCGGGGCGGCGAGCACCACCAGGTGTCCCGGGTCGGCCCAGTCCACCGAGCGCGGATCCGAGAGCGCAGCGGCCATCCGGCGCGGGGCCGCGATGCGCAGTCCGCTCGCGCTCTCCGACGCCTGCGCGATGTAGACCTGGGCGCCCTCGATCGTGTCGAGCACCATGGCGACCCGGACCCCGTCCGCGGCCACCCGCAGCCGGGAGATCTGCCGGGCCTCGAACCCGCTCGAGGCGACCCGCAACGCTTCTCCGGTCGGCGGATAGCGGCGCACCACGGTCGATCTGGCGACGCCCTCGACGACCCACAGGTCGCCGTCGCCGTCGAAGGAGAGCGAGCGCAGGTTCACCCCGCGGGCGCGGACCGTGAGTTCCTTGGGCTGGTCGGCGCGCGCGGTCCACAGGGTCGTCCGGTCCTCCGAGATACCGGCCAGCAGGCCGACCCCACCCGGGGCGACCGCGATCTCGGCCAGCTCGGTCTCGGCCGGGAGCGGGCCGGGGCTGACGCCCAGCCCCACGGTGAAGGCGGCACCGTCGCGGACGAAGTACGCGGGCGGCGGCGGCGGGCGGAGGTCGGCGGGCAGATAGGGGACGACGTCCTGGCGGCGCAGGGTCGTGTTCCCGGCGTCCCCGAAGGACAGCGCCGGCTGCCCGGCGGCGCGGATCTCCACCTGGTTGATTTCCGGGTCCTGGGTCAGCGTCATCACGATCTGAGCCAGCATCAGATCTCGTGCGACACCTTCGATCGGCACCGACTCCGGAGTCAGCCGCACCAGCGCCACTCCGGAGAGGATGGTGACCGGTTCGGCCAGCTCGGCCCCGCTCGGAGCCGCGGTCATCGCGACAGCGCTCAGCCACCGGGAAGGACCGCGCAGCAGGGACTCCACCCTCGCGGTCGGCGAGACCTGGGTGCGCGCGGTGTAGACCGGGTCCGGCACCAGCACGGAGGTTCGCGGCGGCCGGGCGATGAAGTAGTTGTCGATCTGGCGGTACTCGCGCTCGAAGTCCTGCTGCGAGACCAGGAGCCCCGGCGGCGGGCTCGCGATCCGCCAATCGACGCCCATCCGGGCCAACTGGAACGACACCTGGACGGCGCGCTTGCTGGATTCGGCCAGGTAGACCCCCTGGTAGTCCACCCGGCCGACGGCCCGGGTCGCGAGCACCACACGGTCGCCGGTGCGCTCGACCAGCGAGAACTCGTCCTGGTCATAGATGGTGATCTCGCGCGCGGCCCAGCGAGCCGATCCGTCCGGGGTCAGGAACTTGCGCGCCGTCGCGAAGCCCTCCTCGGTGGTGCCGGAGGCCTCCAGAAAACCGGAGACGATCGAGATCTGGCTGTCCGCCGGGCGCGGGCCCTGCGCGATCACCCGCACCTGCGGCACGGACTGCGCGGGGGCGCCCTGGGCCTTGACCGTCTCCGGGTCGCCGGTGGTCGGGATGTCCGCACACCCGGACAGCACCGAGGACAGGGCCGCCGAGAGCGCGACCAACGCGATCAGAGTTCGCCTAGACATCGGGCCCCCGTCCGGCGTGCTGCAGATCCTCGGGAGTGCCCGCCGGGTCCGTCCCGGCCGCGACGCCGCGGTCAGGGGGCTCCAGCGGCAGCGGCGAGGTGCTCAACACCTTGCCCTCGATCCGCGGCACCGTGAGGCGGAACTGGGCCCCGGCCCGGGGCTCGCCCCAGGCCTGCAGCCAGCCGCCGTGCAGCCGGGCGTCCTCGCGGGAGATCGACAGGCCCAGTCCGGTGCCACCGCTGCGCCGGGTGCGCGAGGGGTCGGCCCGCCAGAACCGGTTGAAGGCCAGCGAGGCCTCCCCCGGCCGCAGCCCGACGCCGTGGTCGCGGACCGCGATCGCGACCGCGGTCTCGTCGGCGGCCACCCGGACCTGGACGTCCCGGCCCTCCCCGTGCTCGAGGGCATTCAGCAGCAGGTTGCGCACGATCCGCTCGATCCGGCGGCTGTCCACCTCGGCGATGCACTCCTGCTCCGGCAGGTCGAGCCGGATTCGGCTGCTGTACTGCTCGCTCGCGATCGGCTCGGTGGCCTCGACGACCCGGCGGACCACGTCACGCAGGTCGACCGGGTCGGCGTCGAGAACCGCGGCGCCCGCGTCGAACCGGCTGATCTCCAACAGCTCGGTCAGCATGGACTCGAACCGCTCGACCTGAGCGTGCATCAGTTCCGCGGAGCGGGCCACCGGGGCGGCGAAGTCGCCGCGGGAGGAATGCAGGACGTCCGCCGCCATCCGGATCGTGGTGAGCGGCGTGCGCAGCTCGTGCGAGACATCGGAGACGAACCTGCGCTGCAGCCGGGACAGGTCCTCCAGCTGACGGATCTGGCGGGCCAACGCGGAGGCCATCTCGTTGAACGAGGAGGCCAGCCGGGCCAGTTCGTCCTCGCCCTTCTCGGTCATCCGCTCAGAGAGCCGACCGGACGCGAGACGTTCGGCCACCTTCGCGGCGGCGCGGACCGGGCGGACCACACTGCGGGCGACCAGGAACGCGATCGCGGCCAGGAGCAAGGTCATCGCCCCGCCGCCGAGGATCAGGCGACCGCGGACCAGGTTGACCGTCTTCCGCTCCTCGGTCAGCGGGAAGACGAAGTAGAGCTGGTAGGACCCGGCGTCACCGGCGAGACGTAGCTGCTGACCGACCGCGAGTCCGGGGTCGGTGTCTCGGCTGGGGGCCGGGCAGGGGTCGCCGAGCTCGCCGTAGCAGAGCGGGACGAACCTGGAGATCACGGTGTCCGGCTGGTCGGAGAGCACCTGGACCAGCGAGCTCGGGATGGTGTTGACCCCGACCCCGGTGATGCGCAGACCACGGCCGGCCGGCGTCGTGGTGTCGGTGGCCGGCGAAGGCATGAGGACGACGTCGTACAGGTCGGTGCTACCGGCCTGCCGGCCGAGGTCGAAGACCACCTGGGTGAGCAACTGCCCCGGGTCGGCCTGGCCCGCCTCCTCGGTGGTCAGCTGTGCCTTGGCACTCTGGAAACCGGCCTCGGCCCGGGCCAGCGACGCCGCCACCTTCGCGTCGAGCAGGCCGTCCCGGACCCCGGTGAGCACCAGTTGGCCGACGACCACGAGGACCGCCACCGAGAGCACCAGGGTGGCGCCGACCACCCGGAACAGAATCGACCGACGCCAGGTACGCAGCACCCGGCGGACGGCCTGGCGGATGCCGGACCACACCCGCCTGGGCGCTCCCCGCGCCGCCGCGGTGCTGTTCATGTCTTACGCGGGCCCCGCCTTGTAACCGACGCCGCGCACGGTGACGACGATCTCGGGGCGCTCCGGGTCGTGCTCGATCTTCGAGCGCAGGCGCTGCACGTGCACGTTCACCAGCCGGGTGTCCGCCGCATGCCGGTAGCCCCAGACCTGCTCGAGCAGCACCTCACGGGTGAAGACCTGCCAGGGCTTGCGGGCCAGGGCGACCAGCAGGTCGAACTCCAGCGGGGTCAGTGCGATCGCCATCCCGGCCCGCTTGACCGAGTGCCCGGCGACGTCGATCTCCAGGTCGGCGATGCTCAGCGAGGCCGGGGTCGGGTCCTCCTGACGGCGCAGCCGGGCCCGGACCCGGGCTACCAGCTCCTTGGGCTTGAACGGCTTGACCACGTAATCGTCCGCACCGGACTCCAGACCCAACACCACGTCAATGGTGTCGGTCTTGGCGGTGAGCATGACGATCGGGACGCCGGATTCCGCGCGCAGCGCGCGGCAGACGTCGATGCCGTCCCGGCCCGGGAGCATCAGATCGAGCAGCACCAGGTCGGGCTTGAACTCGCGGAAGGCGGCCAGCGCCTGGTCCCCGTCGCCGCAGACGAAGGGCTCGAAGCCCTCACTGCGCAGCACGATGGTGAGCATTTCGGCCAGGGCGGTGTCGTCATCGACCACCAGTACGCGACCCTTCATGCGCCCATCGTTGCATCGAAAGCTTGGTTTTGCGCTCGTCAGACGTGTCGTCACATCTCCATGACGCGCAGCAGGCCCTCCCGGTTGACAGGGCGGACCACCCCGACCTCGGTCACCAGCGCGGTCACCAGGCTCGGAGGCGTCACGTCGAAGGCGGGATTGAACGCGGTGGTGCCCGGCGGGGCGACCTCGACGCCGGCGTGCCGGGTGACCTCCTCGGCCGCGCGCTGCTCGAGCGGGATCGCGGCGCCGTCCGGAGTGGTCAGGTCGACGCTGCTCCGCGGCGCCACCACCACGAACGGGATCCCGTGATGGGCGGCGAGCACCGCCAGGGAGTAGGTGCCCACCTTGTTCGCGACCGAGCCGTCAGCGGCGACCCGGTCGGCCCCGGTGATGATCAGGTCGACCTGGCCCGAGGCCATCAGCGCGGCCGCGGCGGAGTCCGGCAGCACGCTGTGCGGGAGGCCGTTGCGCCGCGCCTCGTAGGCGGTCAGGCGCGAACCCTGCAGCAGCGGTCGGGTCTCGTCCACCCAGAGCTGGACCAGACGGCCGGCCCGGTGCGCGGCGAGCGCGACCGCGAACGCGCTGCCGGTCCCACCGACCGCGAGAGCCCCGGTGTTGCAGTGGGTGAGGATGCGCGCCCCGGCCGGCACCAGCGTCAGGCCATGGG
>NZ_JACDFE010000279.1 GCF_013815995.1 Sporichthya sp. | reverse complement strand
GAGCTCCTCCGCCCGCGCGGGGAACAACGCGCGCGGCATCGCGAACACCATCGCCACGATGTCGACGGCGAAGGAGAGCAACAGGACCGGACGGGTGGCGATGAAGGCCAACCCGTCGAAGACCGAACGCAGCCCTGGCGCGGTGGTCTGTCCCAGTGGCGGCAGGTGCGGCAGCCGGATCGCGGCGTAGAAGGCGGCGAAGAACAGCACGGCGTCGACGGCGTAGGCCGCCGTCAGCGAGGACTGCGTGATGATCAACGCCGCGAGCAGCGGACCGGCCATCATGCCGACGTTGCTCGTGGTGAAGCCGAGGGTGTTCGCCGCGGCGATCTCCTCCGGCGGCACCAGCCGGGGGATGACCGCGCCCCGGGTGGAGCTGGCCACCGCGAAGGCGCCGGACTGCAGGGCGACCAGCGCGAGCAGGACGCCGACGCTCTCCCCGCCGACGAGGGAGTGCACGAGCAGGCCGAGGGTGCTCACCCACAGCGTCACCGACCCGACCACCAGCACCCGGCGCCGATCCATGGCATCGGCGATGGCGCCGCCCCACAGTCCGAACACCACGAGTGGCACCAGCCCGACCGCGCCGATCATGCCGACCCAGAAGGACGAGCGGGTGATGTCGTACACCTGGACCGGGACCGCGACCGCGGTGACCTGGAAGCCGAGGAAGGCGATTCCGTTCCCGGCCCACAGCCGGCGGTAGTCCGGATGCTGCAGGGGACTCAGATCGATCGCGTGCCGGCGCCAGCCTCCGCTCACTGCGTCTCCGCAGCGGACTTCGTCCTCGCGGAGCCACGTTCGGTACCGATGGTGGGCTCGTTCACGCCGGCGGCGGGATCTTGACCCCGCTCTCGGTCTCCCAGGCGGTGAGCTCCTTCTCCAGGGCCCGCATCAGCTCCCAGACCTGACGGGGTGGCAGCCGGACGCGGGAGACGAACCGGGTCGGCGCGATCGCGACCTCGGCCCCGGTCTCCGGGTCGGCCTGCAGGTACGGCGGCTGCCGCAGCACCGCGAAGTCGAGCACGATCGTGTCCGGGGTGTGCCAGAGGTTGGCAAAGTCGGCGGCCACGCCGGCCTCGACCTCGGGCGACATCTCGATCTCGAAGCGCTGCAGCGGCGGCGGGGACTCGGAGCTCATGCCCGGAAGGCTAGTCGGCAACGTGCGCCGGAGCGGGACAGCGACCGGCGGCCGGTGCAAGGATGGCGCCCCATCGGAGCTGCCCGAGGGGAGGACCCATGCGTCAGGTCAAGGTCGCGGTGCTCGGCGCGGGCTCGTGGGGCACAACGGTCGCCGCGCTCTCGGCCCGCAACGTCGACACCGTGCTGTGGGCCCGCGACGAGACCGTGGTCGACGAGATCAACGACAAGCACCAGAACAGCCGCTACCTGGCCGGGTACCCGCTACCGCGCCGGTTGCGCGCCACCGCCTCCCTGGAGGAAGCGGTCGTCCAGGCCGACGTGCTCGTCACCGCCATCCCCTCGCACGGCATGCGCGGGGTGCTGGAGGCGTGCGCGGACTACGTCCGGCCGTGGATCCCGATCATCAGCCTGACCAAGGGCATCGAGCAGGGCACCCGGCTGCGGATGACGCAGGTGATCGACGAACTGCTGCCCGGCCACCCGACCGGCCTGCTGGCCGGACCGAACCTGGCCGCCGAGATCATGGCCGGCTACGCCGCCGCCGCGGTGATCGCGCTGCCGGACGAGCAGGTCGCGGCTTCGCTGCAGAAGGTGTTCGCCAGCCCGCGGTTCCGCGTCTACACCAACACCGACGTCGTGGGCTGCGAGCTCGGGGGCGCGCTGAAGAACGTCATCGCGATCGCGGCCGGGATGGGGACCGGCCTCGGCGTCGGCGACAACACCAAGGCGATGGTGATCACCCGTGGACTGGCCGAGCTGACCCGGCTCGGCGAGGCTCTCGGCGGCGATCCCCGGACCTTCTCCGGCCTCACCGGCCTGGGTGACCTGATGGCCACCTGCATGAGCCCGTACAGCCGCAACCGGATGGTGGGGGAGAAGCTGGCCCTCGGCATGACCACCGAGCAGATCGTGGCCGAGATGAACATGGTGGCCGAGGGCATCAAGACCTCGGGCGTGGTCGTCGAACTGGCTGAGGAGTGCGGGGTGGCGGTGCCGATCTGCCAGGAGGTCTACGGCGTCCTGCACCTCGGCCACAGCCCGGTCCAGGCCTACCGAGGCCTGCGCCGCACCGCCGCGACCTCCGAGATCGACGGCCTGGCCTGAGTCCTGCCTGAGGCTGCCTGACGCAAAGTCAGACGGGGAGTCAGACGGGGAGTCAGACGGGGAGTCAGCTGACCTCGACGTCCATCGGTACCAGGTGCACGGCGCCGCCGGTCTGGAACTGAATGAACATGCGGTAGCGCCCGGCCTCCATGAACATCGGGGACAGCGTCAGTTCCGGACCGCCGGTCGCATTCGCGTCGTCAGGTTTGGGCGCCTCGTTCGGGTGCACGTGGACCGAGGACAGGTCGCCCTCGCGGAACCCGGTGATGTGGGCGAAGGAGGCGAGGTAGGGCTGCAGGGCGGTGACGTCCGCGCCGTCCTTGGTGATCTTCAGCTTGAGGTCGCCGCCACCCACCTTCGGTGAACCGTCGAGCGTGAGCTGGTAGCCGTCGATGCTCGCGGTGTCCAGTGCGGCCGGCTCGGCGGTCGCGGGTTTGTAGGTGCCCGCGACGGTGAAATCGGTGCCGAGGATGCGGTCGTCGAAGGTGCCGTCCGGGGTGAAGGCCTCGAACTCCGTGATCACGCGGTACGGCCCGGGATCGGGGATCGTGAGATCCACACTCCAGATGCCGGTGGTCGGGTCGATCGCGGGGTGGATGTGCTGATACCCCGTCAGGTCCTTGCGGACCAGGTAGGCGTGCATCAGCTTGGTCTGCTGGCGGGTGTAGTCCTTCTGGACGCCGTTCGGGCCGTCGATCCGGAAGGTCAGCTTCCCGGCCTCGTCCGCCTTGGTCGGAGCCTTCACCGCGGCCAGGGTGTAGCCGTGGACGGTGGCCTGCATCCCGTCGCCGACCTGGCTCATGTCCATCCCGGCCATGCCGGTGCCGCCAGGCATGGAGTGCCCGGCCGAGGTCGTCCCGTCAGCGTTCGGCGCGTTGTCGTCGTCGCCGCACGCGCTCAGGGCGAGCACGAGCAACAGGGCCGCCGCAGCGGCTGAAGAGCGGGTCATCCGATTCCTCACACCCCACAAGTCGGTGGCTGACCCCGTTGAGTTCCCTGGCGCAGGCGCCGATACCCCAGGAGGGTTCTTTCGGGGCGAGACCGGCGTCGGTCTCGATTCAGTCAAGTCGCTACTGTCACTTCCGTCACTCCTGTACCTTCGATGTCAGGGGGCGGTTCAGGATTTCGGCGGCTGGAAGCCGCTCGCCCGGGTCGAGTCGGTCAGGAGTGCGCAACCACATGCGACGTCGTGTCCGCATCACCGCCGTGGCCGTCGTCGGCGTCGCTCTGGTGCTGCCGCCGGCGCTGTTCTCGGGCGCCGACGCCGCCACCGAACCGGACATCGTGCCGGTCAACGGCGTCTTCGACCTGGACGGCCACGGCTACGGCCACGGCCGGGGGATGTCGCAGTGGGGCGCGCAGGGCGCGGCCACCCTCGGCATCCGCCACCCGGAGATCCTCGCCTTCTACTACCCGGGCACCACGCTGTCGGCGGGCAACGACGCCAAGGCGCTGAAGGTGCACATCACCGACGACAGCGACGGAGACCTGGAGGTCCGCCCGTCCGACGGTCTGAAGGTCACCGCCGGTGATTCCTCGCGCGTGCTGCCGAAGCGGATGAAGCGCGGGCACGTCTCGCTCTGGAAGATCACCCGCGCCTCCGGGGGCAAGCTGCGCCTGCAGGGTCGCTCCAACGGCGCCTGGCACACCCTCAAGCTCGGCGGCCAGGGCAAGGTCGCCGGCCCGATCAGCTTCCGCGGCCCGAAGCCCTCCAGCCTCGTCCGGGTGGTCATCTCCGGCTCCGAGGAGCGGGACTACCGGGGCCAGACGAAGGCCTACGTCAGCGGCAGCAGCCTGCGCGTGGTCAACCAGGTCAAGATGCGCGACTACCTGCGCTCGGTGGTGCCGAGTGAATCGTTCTCGAGCTGGGCGCCGGCGGCGCTGGAGTCCCAGTCGGTCGCGGCGCGGACCTACGCGCTCTGGCGGGCCCGCTACGTCCCGCTCGGCTACGCGGACATCTGCGACACGACGGCCTGCCAGGTCTACCACGGCGCCCAGCGCACCAACGGCGCCGGCAAGGTCACCCGGGTCTGGGAAGCGCCGAGCACCACGGCCGCCGTGCACGCCACCGAGGGCAAGTTCCTCACCTACGGTGGCGCTCCCGCGCTGACCGAGTTCTCCGCTTCCAACGGCGGCTTCTCGACCAACGGCAACAAGCCCTACCTGATCGCCAAGCCCGACCCGTGGGACGGCGTGGTCGCGAACAGCGCGCACGCGTGGGAGTTCAAGCTCAAGGCCTCCGCGGTCAACCAGGGATACCCCGAGATCGGCAAGATCCAGGCGCTGCGGGTGACCCAGCGCGACGGCAACGGCGACTGGGGCGGCCGGGTGCAGCAGGTGCGCCTGATCGGCTCCACCAAGTCCATCACCGTGGTCGGCACCAGTTTCGCCTCCCGGATGGGACTGCGGCACTCCTGGTGGCGCAGCGCGCTGACTCCCACCCCGACGCCGACGCCCACCCCGACGACGCCCACGCCGACTCCGACGCCCTCTCCGACGCCCTCTCCGACGCCCTCTCCGACGCTGACGCCAGCGGCCGCGGGCCGGCCCGCGCCGGCCGACCCCACCGACCAGCCGGCCGAGCCCCCGAACGAACCCACGAACACGCCGGCGGACCCGCCGGACTCAACGGAGTTCGGGGAGCAGGCGATCGAGCAGCCCGTCGGGACGCCGGACGACCCGACCGGAACTCCGCCCGGAGCCGAGCCCGCGACCGAGCCCGCCACCGAGCCCGCCACCGAGCCC
>NZ_JACDFE010000073.1 GCF_013815995.1 Sporichthya sp. | reverse complement strand
GCACGCCCCCTGACGCTGCCTGCGTCAAGCGGTGGCCTCGCCCGACTCGGCGTCCCGGCCGTAGCCGGTCAGGTACGGCAGCCAGCGCGGGTCGTGCCGACCGGTGCCGAGGATCCGCCAGGCCGGCCCGCTGGGCTGGCGCGGCGCGACGCGCACGCCCCAGCCGAGCTCGGAGATCTGCCGATCGCTCTTGACGTGGTTGCACCGGCGGCAGGCCGCGACGACGTTCTCCCAGATGTGCTGGCCGCCCCGGCTGCGCGGGATGACGTGGTCGACGCTGTTCGCGACCGCGCCGCAGTAGACGCAGCGCCCGCCGTCCCGGGCAAAAATTGCGCGCCGGGTCAAAGGGACCCCGGCGCGGTAGGGCACTCGCACGTAGCGGTGCAGACGTACGACCGCGGGTAAGGGGACAGCGGTGTCTGCGCTGTGCACGACCGCCCCGGAGTCCTCGACCGAGCTCGCCTTGTGGTTGAGGACCAGGATGAGGGCGCGCCGGGAAGGCACGACGCACAGAGGTTCGTACGTCGCGTTCAAGACCAGTGCATGGCCCACGCGAGCCTCCTCGCAGTTCACCCGGCGCATGGCAGGCGCCGGGCTTCGCTTCCAGTGTCCGCGACGAACGGCGATTGGGCCAGAAATTTCGCTTCGCCGCGCGCGCCCACGCTCAGATCCGGGCCTTCAGGAGGCGTCCCGGTCCAGTCGGGCGCCGATCGTGGGCAACGCACGTCCTCGACTCGATCGACGTCGATGCCGTGCAGAACGTGGTCGACGGTGTCGGCGCCGAGCTGTTCTGGCCCGGCTGCTTCAACCGTCTGAACCGCGTCCCCGCCCCGGAACTCCGGGTGGGGACGCGGTGCGTTCGGGCCCGGATCGGGCCCGTTAGTTTGGGGCGCATGTCGCGACCGGAATACCCCGCTGCCCCCCGCCAGGACATCGTCGAGGACCTGCACGGTCACCAGGTCGCGGACCCCTACCGCTGGCTGGAGGATCCCGCTGCGACCGAGACCGAGGCCTGGTCCACCGCTCAGGACGAGCTCTTCGCGGCCCACCGGTCGGCCTGGCCGGGCGCGGACGGGCTGCGCGCGCGACTGACCCAGCTTCTCGGCGCAGGTGTCGTGAGCACCCCGGCCTGGCGGGGCGACCGGCAGCTTTTCATGCGCCGCACCGCCGAGCAGGAGCACGCGGTGCTGGTCACGGTCGACCCGTCCACAGATGCATCCCCGGCTGGCGGCGGCGAGCGCACGTTGCTCGACCCGATGGCGATCGACCCGACCGGCCTGACCACCCTCGACGCGTGGCAGCCGACCAAGGAAGGTCACCTGCTGGCCTACCAGCTCTCCGAGGGCGGCACCGAGGAGTCGGTACTGCGGGTGATGGACGTCGAGACCGGCGAGATCGTGGACGGCCCGATCGACCGTGCGCGTTACTCCCCCGTCGCCTGGATGCCCGGAGCGAAGGCGTACTACTACGTACGCCGGCTCGCCGCCGAGGCCGTTCCAGCCGGTGAGGACCAGTACCACCGGCGGGTCTTTCTGCACCGGATCGGCACCGACCCGGACAGCGACGTCGAGATCTTCGGCGCCGGCCTGGACAAGACGAACTACTACGGCGTCTCGGTCAGCCGGGACGGGCGCTGGCTGACGATCTCCGCCAGCGCGGGCACCGCGCCGCGCAACGACCTGTGGCTGGCCGACCTGACCACTTCCCCGATCGAGCAACCGAACCTCGTCGTCGTGCAGCAGGGCGTGGACGCCCAGACCGGGATCGAGATCGCCCGCGACGGCCGGCTCTACGTCTTCACCGATTTGAACGCCTCGCGCGGCCGGCTGTGCGTGAGCACTCCGGACGCCCTCACCTCCGAGCACTGGGTCGACCTGATTCCGGAGGACCCGGAAGCGGTCTTCGACGGCTACGCGATCCTCGACGGCCCGGAGCTCGGGGCCGCCCCGGTCATGCTCTGCGCCTGGACCCGGCACGCGGTCAGCGAACTGACCCTGCACGACCTGGCCACCGGCGAGCGCCGCGGCGAGGTGCCGCTGCCCGGACTGGGCTCGATCTCCGGGGTCAGCGAACGTCCGGAGGGCGGCCACGAAGCCTGGTTCGGCTACACCGACCACACGACGCCGTCGTCGGTCTACCGCTACGACGCCCGGACCAACACCACCTCGCTGTGGGCCAGCGCGCCCGGTTCGGTCGAGGTGCCCGACGTGACCACCGAGCAGGTCGTCTACACCTCGCGGGACGGCACCGAGGTCCGCATGTTCGTCACCTACCGGACCGGCGAGACCCCGGACACGGCCGGACCGCGGCCGACCACGCTCTACGGCTACGGCGGCTTCGGCATCTCCCTCACCCCGGCGTACTCGGCCGGGATCCTCGCGTGGGTGGAAGCCGGTGGCGTCTATGCCGTGGCCAACCTGCGCGGCGGCGGCGAGGAGGGCGAGGACTGGCACCGCGACGGAATGCTCGGCCACAAGCAGAACGTCTTCGACGACCTGCACACCGGCGCGGAGTGGCTGATCGCGAACGGGTGGACCACACCCGCGCAGCTCTCCATCTCGGGCGGCTCCAACGGTGGCCTGCTCGTGGGTGCAGGGATGACGCAGCGTCCCGACCTCTACGGCGCGGTGGTGTGTTCGGCGCCGTTGCTGGACATGGTCCGCTACGAAAAGTTCGGCCTCGGCGAGACGTGGAACTCCGAGTACGGCACGGCGGCCGAGGCGCAGGAGCTCGGTTGGCTGCTCGCGTACTCGCCGTACCACGCGGTGCGTGAGGGGGTGGAGTACCCGGCGTTGCTGCTGACCATTTTCGACGGCGACACCCGGGTGGACACCTTGCACGCACGTAAGTTCGCGGCCGCGCTGCAGCACGCGACGGCCGGCGACGCACCGCTCCTGGTGCGCCGGGAGAAGGACGTCGGCCACGGCGCCCGTGCCCTGAGCCGCGCGATCGAGGTGAGCGTGGACTCTCTCGCTTTCACCGCCGCGCACACCGGAGGGCCTGACTTCTCCGGGGGCCGCGGGTGATCGACCTGCTTCCGCTGGCCGACCCGGCGCCCGCACCGGCGGTCGTCACCGACGCCGCCTGCTACGTCGGCGATGAGAGCAAGGGCACGCTCTGCCGTTGGGTCTACGACACCTTCGGCAAGAACGAGACCCTGGCCGAGTCCTCGGACTGGCTGATCGCCAAGCCGGCCAAGATCCTCGCGATCCTGCTGGTGGCCTGGCTGATCCGCAAGCTCGTCCACCGCGCGATCGGGCGGATGGCGAAGAGGCTGGAGAACGGCGTGCCGCAACCCGCGTTCGTGCGCGGGCGCGGGTCCAACGCCGGCGGCTCACACGAAGGGGCCGCCCTCGGCACCGCCGGTGTCTCCTCCAGCGGCACGCTCGCCACCGAACGGCGTCGCCAGCGCGCCCAGACAGTGTCCTCAGTGCTGGAGAGCGTCGCCACCGGCGTGATCTTCACCGTCGCCATCCTGATGGCGCTCTCCGAGCTGGGCATGAACATCGCCCCGCTGATCGCCAGCGCCGGCATCATCGGCGTCGCGATCGGCTTCGGCGCGCAGTCGCTGGTGAAGGACTTCCTGTCCGGCATCTTCATGGTGATCGAGGACCAGTACGGCGTCGGCGATGTCTGCGACCTCGGCGACGCGGTCGGCACGGTGGAGTCGGTGGGCCTGCGGGTCACGCGACTGCGCGACGTCAACGGCACGGTCTGGTACGTCCGCAACGGCGAGATCCTGCGGGTCGGGAACAAGAGCCAGGGCTGGGCCCGCGCGGTCGTCGACCTCGACATCGGGTTCGACGAGGACGTCGACCAGATCCGCCAGCTGCTGCTGTCCTCCTCCAACGCGCTGTTCGCCAAGCCGGAGTACGCCTCGATGATCCTGGAGCCGCCGGAGGTCTGGGGCGTCGAGGCCCTCAGCTCGGACGGCCTGGTGATCCGCCTGGTGGTCAAGACCGCCCCGCTGCAGCAGTGGAAGGTCGCCCGGCTGCTGCGCGAGAACATCAAGCGCGCCTTCGACCAGGCCAGTGTCGACTTCCCCCAGCGCACCATGCTGGTCCGGACCGAGGACGACGAGTCCGACGCGGGGTCCGACACCGACGTCATCCCCGAGGCGCTGCCCGAGGCCACCCGGGACACGTACCGGCCGCCGGACCCGCCCTCGGCGGAGCGGCGCGGCCTGCGCTGAGGCGCCGGGAGACAGCCGGGAGACAATGGGCCGGTGACCTTCGACCTCACCCCCGCCAGTCCCAGCCGGCCGCCCGCCGACTTCTACCCCCGCGTCGGCGGCGACCAGTTCTTCTACGACCTGGTGCACGAGTTCTACCTCGGTGTCGCCGGCGACCCCGAACTGCGGGCGCTCTACCCGGAGGAACACCTCAGCGCGGCCGAGGAACGGTTCCGGCTGTTCCTCATGCAGTACTGGGGCGGCCCCGGCACGTACTCCGAGCAGCGTGGCCACCCGCGGCTTCGGATGCGCCACGCCCCGTTCCCGGTCACCCTCGACATGCGCGACCGCTGGCTGCGCCACATGCGCGCCGCCCTGGACAAGCTGCAGCCCGAGCCCGACCTCGAGGGCTGGCTCTGGCGCTATTTCGAGATGGCCGCCGACTCGATGCGCAACGTCGAGGGCTGACTGCTCCGGTGAGGATCCTGCTCGTCTCCGGCAGCACGCGGGCCGCCTCGACCAACACCGCGGCTCTGCGCACCGTGCCGGTGGTCGCGCCCCCCGAGGTCGAGGCGGTGCTCTTCGACGGCCTGGCGCAGTTGCCGGCCTTCAATCCCGACCACGACCACGACGACCTGCCGGCGTCGGTCCGCGACCTTCGGGCCGCCCTCGACGCCGCCGACGCGGTGCTGTTCTCCACCCCGGAGTACGCCGGGGCGTTACCGGGCGCCTTCAAGAACCTGCTCGACTGGACCGTTGGTGCGGTGCCGGGTCTCGACGGCAAGCTTGCGGGCTGGGTCAACGTCGCGGCCGAGGGCCGCGGCCAGGGCGCGCACGCCGAACTGGCGACCGTGCTCGGCTACGTGGGCGCGGCCCCGGTGCCCGCTGCGTGCGTCCGCTTCGCGGTCGGGCACGGCACCGTCGGACTGGACGGCACCGTCGCCGACCCGGCGTTCCGGACCGTCCTGACCGAACTGCTGGCCGCACTCGCTACTGCGGGTCGGGCACCAGGAAGTGCGTGAGCGCGGCCTTCTCGGCCTCGGAGACGCGGCGCGGGTAGTCGTTCTCCAGGTCGTAGGGGACGAGCACCGTGAGGCCACGGCAGTACGGACCCAGACCGTCGTCGACCGGCTCGGCGATCTCGCAGCGCAGGGTGATCCGGGCCGGGGACATCGCACTCACCCAGGTCGTCACCGCGATCGGGGCCGGGCGGAAGGTCAGCTGCCGCAAGTACTCCACCTTCAGCCGCGCGACCACGAAGGTTCCCTGGCGGGCGGAGGCCTTGGCGCGCACGCCGGCGGCGTCGAGCATCTCGGCGCGCGCCTCCTGCAGATATGCGGCGTAGGCGACGTTGTTCACGTGCTGGTACGCGTCCTGATCGCCCCACCGGACCTGGAGCTCGCTGCGGTGCTTGAGGCCGCTTCCCCCGTCGCTCATTGGGGTCCCCGCCGGCCGCCGGGCATCGGCACCGGCAGAGCCGGATCCAGGTACCCCTCCAGCATCGTGACCTCAGCGGCGCGCAGCTTGCGCGAACGCTGGGCGGCCTTGTCGACTGCCACCATCGTGGAGAAGCAGGCCGCGAAGTGCCTGGCCTCGGGGCCGAGGTCACCCGGGGCGACGATGCGGTGCGCGAGGTCGAAGGAGGAGTTGCCGATCCGCGTGACCCAGGACTGCACCTCGACCGCGCGGTTGTTGCGGTAGACCAGCGGCCGCTTGTACTCCATGTCGGCGCTGATGAGCACGTGACCGTCGGTCGGCTCGGCCTCCGGATCCGGGGTGCGGGAGCGCACCTCGGCCTCGGCCGAACCCTCGAACCCGAGCATCTGGGTCCGGGCCTGCTCGCAGTACCGGAAGTAGATCGTGTTGTTCACATGCCGGTAGGCATCCATGTCCACCCACCGGACCTGACAGGTGATCAGATGCGCGGGCACGCGGTTAGCCCCGGGTGAGCTTGCGGTAGGTCGCGCGGTGCGGGCGCAGGGACTCGGGCCCGAGCCGCTGCGACTTGTTCTTCTCGTAGCCCTCGAAGTTGCCCTCGAACCAGAACCACTGCGAGTCGCCCTCGTAGGCGAGGATGTGCGTCGCGACGCGGTCGAGGAACCACCGGTCGTGGGAGATGACCACGGCGCAACCGGGGAACTCCAGGAGCGCGTCCTCGAGCGAAGACAGCGTTTCGACGTCGAGGTCGTTGGTCGGTTCGTCGAGCAGGATCAGGTTGCCGCCGATCTTGAGCGTCAGCGCCAGGTTGAGCCGGTTGCGCTCACCGCCGGAGAGCACCTTGGACGGCTTCTGCTGGTCCGGGCCCTTGAAGCCGAACGCCGAGACGTAGGCCCGCGACGGCATCTCGACCTGGCCGACCTTGATGTAGTCCAGCTCGTCGGAGACGATCTGCCAGATGTTCTTCTCGGGGTCCAGGTTCGCCCGACCCTGGTCGACGTAGGAGATCTTGACCGTCGTTCCGACCTTGATGGTGCCGGAGTCGGGAGTCTCCTGGTCCAGCAGCATCTTGAACAGCGTGGTCTTGCCGGCGCCGTTCGGGCCGATGACGCCGACGATGCCGTTGCGCGGCAGGGTGAAGCTCAGGTTCTCGATGAGCAGGCGGTCACCGAAGCCCTTGGTCAGCTTGTCGGCCTCGATGACGATGTCGCCCAGGCGCGGGCCCGGCGGGATCTGGATCTCCTCGAAGTCGAGCTTGCGGAACTTGTCGGCCTCGGCCGCCATCTCCTCGTACCGCTCCAGGCGCGCCTTGCTCTTGGTCTGGCGGGCCTTCGGGCTGGAGCGGACCCACTCCAGCTCCTGCTCGAGGCGCTTCTTGCGCTTGGCGTCCTTCTGCCCCTCGACCTTGAGGCGGGTGGCCTTGAGCTCGAGGTAGGTGGAGTAGTTGCCCTCATAGGGGTAGGCGCGCCCGCGGTCGAGCTCGAGGATCCACTGCGCGACGTTGTCCAGGAAGTACCGGTCGTGGGTGACCGCGACGACGGTGCCCGGGTACTTCTCCAAGTGCGCCTCCAGCCACTCGACGGACTCGGCGTCGAGGTGGTTGGTGGGCTCGTCGAGCAGCAGCAGGTCGGGCGCTTCCATCAGGAGCTTGCACAGCGCGACCCGGCGCCGCTCGCCGCCGGAGAGCACCGTGACGTCGGCGTCCGGCGGCGGGCAGCGCAGCGCGTCCATCGCGAGCTCGATCTGCGAGTCCAGCTCCCAGGCGTTGCGGTGCTCGATCTCGTCGGAGAGCTTGCCCATCTCCTCCATCAGCGCGTCGCTGTAGTCCGTCGCCATGAGTTCGGAGATCTCGTTGTAGCGGTTGAGGATCGCCTTGGTCTCGGCGACCGCCTCCTCCACGTTCCCGAGGACGGTCTTCTCCTCGTTCAGCGGCGGCTCCTGTAGCAGGATCCCCACCGTGTAGCCGGGATACAGCATTGCGTCACCGTTCGACGCCTGCTGGATCCCGGCCATGATCTGCAGGACGGTCGACTTGCCGGCCCCGTTGGGGCCGACAACGCCGATCTTGGCGCCAGGCAGGAACGACAACGTGACGTCGTCGAGGATGACCTTGTCGCCATGCGCTTTGCGCGCCTTACGGAACGTGTAGATGAACTCAGCCACGGGCGAACTTTATGCGGCGGACTCGGCCACCGTCGCCTCGGCCTCGACCGGCGCCTCCATGCTGAGCGCGGGCGTGACCTGCGTCTCCTCGGGGCGGGGGCGGGGCAGCCGCTCGATCAGCGCCTTGCGCCGCTTGAGGTCGAAGCCGACGTGCTTGGCGTTGATCTCCACCGTGCGGCCGCGGCCCTTCTCCCCTTCCCAGTCGCGGATGCTCAGTCGGCCGTGCACCAGCACCGGGTCCCCGCGGCGCACGCACTCCTTGATGTGCTCCCCGAGCCGCTCCCAGCAGACGACATCGAAGAAGTTGGTCTCGCTGTCCATCCACATCCCGTCCCGCATGTACGCCGGCGTGCTCGCCAGCCGGAACTTCACCGGCGCCCCGGTGGTCTCGCGCTGCATCGGGTCGTCCACCACGTTCCCGCTCACCGTCACCCAGACCTCGTTCAACATGGCCCCTCCTCCGTGGGCCCGGACTGTCCGGCCCCCGGGGGTGAGGGTGGACCGCGGAACCCACCCCGCGGTCGGCTCGGGCGCGATCTGTGGACAAAGTCGGGGCGCCGTCGAGGTGTGGACAACTCGCCGATTTGCGGTGTCAGTGGTCGCACCGATGATCGGCCCATGGAGACCACCAGCTCTCGGCCCGTGCGCCACCACGCGAAGGACAAGGGCGACCTCGGCGTCGCTTGTGTCATCACCGACCTCATGAAGGCCGGCATCCGAGCCGCACTCCCGATGTGCGAGCACCTGCCGTTCGACCTCATCGCGATCGCGCCGGACGGGCGCCTTTCCAAGGTCTCCGTCAAGTTCCTCTCGATCTCCTCGAACGGCGTCCTCAAGGTTCCAGGAACGAGCGGATGGACGGACCGCCATGGCGTTCACAAGCGGCAGCACCAGCCCGGGGACTACGACGCGGTAGCCGTCTACTGTCCCAACACAGACCGCTGCTATACATCCCTGCATCGGAATTGCGCAGCAATTCCACCGCGCTGCGTATCCTCGAGACGCGGAACCGACAGAAGCTCGGCGTACGCATGGCCGACCTCTTCACCGATCCGCACCGAGTATTTCCAGCGCCTGTAGCTCAGTTGGATAGAGCGGCACTCTTCTAAAGTGCATGCCGCAGGTTCGATTCCTGCCAGGCGCACCCAACACCCCCTGCGGGAATAACCCCAGGGGTGCAGTTCTTGACCGGTGGCATGAGCCAAATTCCGGAGTCTCTTCGCGCCCTCATCGAGTCCGGCCCGCTGGCGCACCTCGTCACGCTCAACCCCGACGGCAGCCCCCAGGTGACGGTCATCTGGATCGGCCTCGATGGCGATGACATCGTCAGCGGCCACATGAATCTGTCGAAGAAGTTGCACAACGTCCGGAGCGACCCGCGCGTCGTCATCTCGCTGGAAGCGCCGCGGCAACCGGGGGTGTTCCTCGCGGAGTACGCGGTGATCACCGGCCGCGGCGAGGTCGTCGAAGGCGGCGCCCGCGACGTACTGAATCGCCTGGGCAAGGTCTACGTCGCGCCGGACTTCGAGTTCCCGCCCGCCGAGGGCGAGGGCTTCACACTGCGGACGAGGGTCGAGCGGATCAGCGGCCACGGGCCGTGGGCGCAGGGCGACTGATCCGCGACTGACCAGCCGTCAGTCTCCGATCTCCAACACGACCTCGCCGTCACGCACCCAGACGGGGATGGTGTCCAGACCCTTGGCCTTGCGCCCGAGGGCGAGCACGCCCCGCGACCACTTCGGGATGGACTTGCCCGCAAAGCCGCCTACCCAGTCGAGGTTCTGCCCCGAGCACACCTCGAACGTCGAGTTGTGCCAGGCGCACTGCACGACCCCGTCGGCGTACTTGAGTCCGCCCGGGCCCTTGGTGAGCGACAAACCGAGGTGCGGGCACCGGTTGATTGCGGCGCAGACCTGATCGCCGGTCCGCGCGATGATCAGCTTCCTGCCGGCGGCCTCGACGGCGGTCAGGCCGCCGTCGGGGAATTCATCGAGCTTGCCGATCGATACCTCGGACGGCGCCATGCCAGGCCTCCGGTTGGGTGTGCTCCCCGCCGTTGGGCACGGCAGAGATGCCGGCACCGCGACCGGTGGTGATCACGGCGACCCGCAGTCCCCCTTGAAGTACCACTCTCCGCCGGTGAACCGCCATGGGAAGGCCTGTTCCCCGTCGAGGTTCTCATCGGTGATCAGCGCTCGGACGGCGTCCTCCGCGGCGCCGGAGGGCGATCCGGCGTCGAGGGCGAAGTCGGTGACCGAGCCGCGCTTGCCGCGGATCTCGACCTCCTCGACCTCCACCGTGGCGTCGCCGGAAAGCTGCTCCGCCCACCGGGCGGCCAGGGCGAAGCCGGGGTCCGCTCCGTCGCAGGCGGGGTCGAGGTAGGACAGCAGATCGTCGACGTCCCCGCCGAGCAGGGCGTTGAGATAGCCCTCGGCCACCCGGACCAGATCGGCTTCGCTGGGCTTGATGTCGTTCTCGGCGTCCCCGGCGGCGTCGTTGGCGGGCTTCTCCTCGGCCGCGAGGCTCGCCGCGGCGCGGTCCTCCTGAGTGATCGCCACTGCACCCGCGCCCCCCATAGCCGCCAGGATTACCGCAGCCATCCAGAACCACAGCCCCATGGGGCGCTTCGCGCGGTAGACCTTGTCCGAGAGCACCTCCACCGTCGCCTCGGGCCGGAGCGGAGGCATGACCGGGGGGGACTCGTCATGCTCCGGTGCGGCTCGCCGGGCGGCCAAGGCCGCCTCGGGGTCGGCGTGCCACTCCCATCGGGCGGCCTGGCGTCCGGTGCCGGTGACGACGTGCCAGCACCCCACCTGGCCCTTCGGCGCAGGCGGCTGGGCGGCCGGCACCCAGTCGAAGCGGACGCGGCCGTCCGGGAACCGGACGCTCACCCAACGCCCGGCGGAGGAGGTCACGGTTCAGGGAGCCAGAACCGCGCGGCGGCTCGGTGACCGGCCGGTGAACGCCGAATGTCGGCGACGCGCGAGGTGCCCCTCGCTTCGGCAAAGATCAAACGGGCAAACCGTTGATAGCGGGCATAACACCCGCTCTCGTATCCTGCTTCGACAATGGGTCGGCACGCCGCGCCGACCGGTCAACGTCCGGCTCTGCCCGAGCCCACGACGTCGCTCCGGTCGGCACACTCGCACCGCGCAGGACGCGGGACGCCGAGACAGCGGCCGGAGCCAGTCACATCGGCCACGTCGGCCACGTCGGCCCCTGCGCACCCATCGGCCACGTTCGCACCGGAGCCGCCGGCCCCCGTCCGAGCGCCCGAGCTCGCGCGGAACACGCACCGGTTGCCGGTCCCGCCGCCTTTGCCGATCCCCGCCTCGATGCGCGCGGCCACCCCTGCACCGGCGACGGAACCCACGTCGAGGCCGCAGCCGTTCGGCGAGCTCAAGCTGCCCCCGCGACCGATCGCCGAGCCCGGGCTGAACGTCGCGCCCGTTGCAATGACCGCCCCGGCCCCCGTGGCGACGCCCAAGCCGGTCCCAGCCCCCGTGACCCAGCCGAAGCTCACCCCGCCGCCGCCCGCCGAGCCCAGGCCGATCCCGGCGCCGTTGGCCCAGCCCAAGCCGACTCCCGCTCCCGCCCTGAGGCCGGTCGCCGTCGTGAAGCCGGCCTCCGCCCCCCAGGCCAAGCCCAGCGCCTCGCCGGTGGCGACCCTGGAACGGCCGGCCCCGCGGCAGATCGCCACCGTCGTCCTGGCCAAGGCGCCACCCGCCGAGCCCGAGGACGAGCTCGAGCGGCCCCGCCTGGCCACCCGCGTCGCCGCACTCCCCCGGGTCCTGCTCGACACCGTGGCCTGGGGCGGGTTCGCCGCCGTCGTGGCGCTGATCGTCATCGCCCTGAGCGACGTCGGGATGGGCCGGGCCGCGCTGTGGGCCGTTGGCCTCAGCGGCATCGTGGTGCTGGCCGTCGCGGTGATGGCGGTGACCGGCACCCACCTGGACGAGCTCAGTCACGCGGGCCGGGCCACGGAGGGGCCGGACTAGGGTTGGCCTTCATGAGCGACCGTCTGGTCTGGATCGACTGCGAGATGACGGGGCTGAGCCTCGAGTTCGATGCGTTGATCGAGGTTGCAGTCCTGGTCACCGATTCCGAGCTGAACGTGCTCGGCGACGGCGTCGAGGTCGTCATCAAGCCGCCGGACGCGGCGCTGGAGACGATGCCGGACATCGTCCGCGCCATGCACACCTCCTCCGGCCTGCTCGAGGAGCTCCCGTCCGGCTGCACCCTGGCCGAGGCCGAGGAGATGGTGCTCGCCTACATCCAGGAGTTCGTCCCCGAGGCCGGAAAATCTCCGCTGGCCGGCAACTCGGTCGCCACCGACCGCGGGTTCCTCGCCCGCGACATGGAGAAGGTGGACGGCTACCTGCACTACCGGATCGTGGACGTCTCCTCGATCAAGGAACTCGCCCGACGCTGGTACCCGCGGGCGTACTACAGCTCCCCCGCCAAGAGCGGCAACCACCGGGCCCTGGCCGACATCCGGGAGAGCATCTCCGAGCTGCGCTACTACCGCGAGGCGGTCTTCGTCCCGGCCCCCGGGCCGGACACCTCGACGGCCAAGTCGATCGCCGCCCGGCACACCGCTCCCCCCGCGGCGCCGCACGCCCCCGCGCCGGCCGAGAAGCCCGCTTCCGAATAGCCGGTCGCCGGTGCCCCGAGGCCGCCGGTAGACTCTGCTGGCCGCGCAGGCGGTCATGGTGGGCGTAGCTCAGCTGGTAGAGCACCGCGTTGTGGTCGCGGTGGTCGCGGGTTCGAGTCCCGTCGCTCACCCCAACGAAACGGCCGGTCAGGTATCTGACCGGCCGTTTCGACTTTTCCACAGCTGCTCGTGCCCGCGACTCCGTCCACAGCGAGGCACTGCCCGGTCCACCTGGGGGCCGATCGCGGGCAAGCTCCATGGCCGTGACGACCTCTCAGCCGCGGCGCCGGACCGTGCGAGCCAGATGCCTGTGGCTTTGATGCACTTGATGATGCACTATTTGATGCATGCGTGTGCCACCGAAACGTCGCCTGTCCGTGCCGATGACGCCGGACGACGATCGCGCGCTCGAAGCGCTGCGCGCCGACCCGGACGCCCTCGGTCTGACCGGCAGACCCAGCGACGCCCAGCTGCTGCACGCGGTGTTCAGGCTGGGGCTGGCGCAGTTGGAAGAGCGCCGCGCAGAGGAGGCCTACGCCGCGCTCGCCCTGACCTACGACGACATCACCGCCCGCCGCGTCGCCCGTCGACGCTCTCCCCTCTCGGCCGGCGACGAGTGACCGGGCTGATCCGGGGCCGCGTCTACCGCGCTGTGCTCCCGGGCGTCGACGGCGAGAAGCCGTATCTGGTCGTGTCGAACAACGCGCGCAACCGCCAGTTGCCCAATGTGCTCGCCGTCCGCATCACGACCGGCGACAAGCCAACGATGGACTCGATCGTGGTGCTCGGCCCCGGGGACCGGCCGCTGGTCGGGCGGGTGGTGTGCGACGACCTCATCCAGCTCTGGCCCGACGAGGTCAGCAAGGAATGGGGCGCGCTCTCGCCGGACAGCATGCGCACGGTGGACGTCGGACTCCGCGCAGCGTTGGCCCTGTGAACCCAATTCCACTCGTTCGGGCGCTACGCAACGCGCGCGAAACTGCCGATGTGTAAGGCATGTGCAGCCCCGACCCCAGACGGGCCTCCGAACACCGGGATTTCCTCGCGCTCGACATGCTCGACCGCGGCATCCCGCTGCTCCTGCTCCCGGATCTGGCCTGGCCCGGCGAGGTCGCAGCCCGACCCGCCAACCGGTTTCACATCGGCCTCACCCGTTTGCTAACCTCGCACCGCTCACGCGCCGCTAGCTCAATTGGCAGAGCAGCGGACTCTTAATCCGCGGGTTCGGGGTTCAAGTCCCTGGCGGCGCACCACGTTTGACCAGCACATTCGTCCCACAAAGCCGGAATCCCGCACAGGCCTGTCAATGCCAGTGTCAATGAGCCGGAGTTACACTCCGACGCATGGCAGCTGGGGAGTCGACGCGCCGCCGTACACGGGGGTTCGTGCGCAAGCGCGGGAGCTCGTTCCAGGTTCTGGTCTACGCCGGGCTGGATCCGCTGACGGGCAAGGACAGCTACCTCTCGGCCTCGACGCGGGTCGAGGCCGAGGTGGAGAAGATCCGCACCCGCCTGCTGGCGCGGGTGGACGCCCAGCGATCGCCGGCGGCGCGGGTGACGCTGGGGTATGCCCTGGACGCATGGTTCGACGTGCACGAGGCCGAGGCGACGACGTTGGAGACCTACCGCTCCTATGCGGACCGGGTGATCCGCCCGGCGTTGGAAGACACCCCGATCGCGAAGATCTCCCCGCGGATGTTGGAGCAGCTCTATGCCCAGCTGCGGCGCTGCCGGTCCCGATGCGACGGGCGGGCGTTCATCGAGCACCGGGTCGAGGGCGAGCACGAATGCCGACAGGTGGTGCACGGGCGAAAGCGGGCGCACGACTGCGCGGTGGCCGGGTGCCGGGTGCTGGAGTGCGCGGCGCATGTGTGCCGGCCGATGAGCCCGGCCACGATCCGCCAGATCCATTCGGTGATCAGCGGCGCGTTGTCCACGGCGGTGCGCTGGGACTGGATCGGGTCGAACCCGGCCGCGTTGGCGAAAAAGCCGCGCCAGCCGCAGCCGCAGCCCAAGCCGCCGTCCGCGGCGCAGGCCGCGCGGATCATCGCCGCCGCGTGGGAGGGCGATGAGGCGTGGGGGACGCTGGTCTGGCTGGTGTTGGTCACCGGCATCCGGCGCGGGGAGCTGATGGCACTGCGCTTCACCGATGTGGATCTGGCCGGTGGGCTGCTGGAGGTGCGCCGCTCGTATGTGCACCGGGCCGGGGTGGGGCTGGAGAAGGACACCAAGACCCACCAGATCCGCCGTATCGCGTTGGACCCGACCACCGTGGAGCTGCTCACCGCGCACCGGGACCGGCTCGCGGAGCGCTGTCACCAACTGGGGTTCGAGCCGGCCGAGGACGCGTTCGTGTTCTCCTACCAGCCCGACCACAGCGCTCCGTGCAATCCGGATGGCGTCAGCCACCGCTATGTGCAGATGTGCGCTGGGGTTGGGATTGATTCGCACCTGCACGCGTTGCGGCATTACTCGGCCACCGAGCTGATCGCGGCCGGGGTGGACGTGCGCACCGTGGCCGGGCGCCTCGGGCACGGCGGTGGGGGCACGACGACGTTGCGGGTGTACGCGGCCTGGGTGGCCGAGTCCGACCGCAGGGCCGCCACGATCCTGTCCGACCGCCTCGGGCACCCGGGCCGCCCCACCCCGGCACCAGCACCAGCACCAGCACCGGCACCGGCACCGGCACCGGCGCCAGCACAGCCGTAACCGCTCCCCCTCGCCCCGTGCGCCCTCGAGCGGCGTGGCACCGATTGACTCGGCGGCTCAGGACAGGGGTGGGTGCTGGCTCCACACGGTGTCGGTGGCCTCGTCCAGCAGTTGGTCGATGGCCTTGGCCGGGATGACGTACCGCCCGGCGCTGGTGCTGCCCATCCGCACCGCGGGGAAGGTGCCGGTGCGGATCAGCCGGTAGCGGTGCTCCGGGGAGACGCTCAGCAGCGCGGCCGCTTCGGGCACCGTCAAGGTCGGGACCCCGGCAGCGCGCTTGGCCAGGGCGGCGGACAGGGCGTGGTCCTGGCGGCGGTGCCGCCACGCCGTGCGCTGCGCCGGAACTGCCGGACTCCTATCGGCGCTGCCGGCGGTGTCGGGATCGGAGATCTCTTTCATTGGTGCCTCCCCTGGCTTGGCGACCCGGTTGGGCCAGTTCGGGTGCTCGGGCTGGGTGATCGATTCATCGGCCCGGGGCCTCGCGCCGGTGTGGCGCTGGCGCGGCCCGGACTGGTGCGCGCTCGGGATGGTCCGGCGCCGCCCAGGGCGTGAACGGCCCCGGTGGGCTGAACGACCGGGCGTGACGGCGGCGCAGGATCGCGGTCGCCGAGGTTGGCGCGGCCTGCCGCGCGAGGATTGCCTCAGCGATCTGACGTCCCGTCACCGGAGCGTCGGGATCGGGACCGTGGTCTTCCAGGGTGCTCTGGTCGGTCACCAGGCGTGGTTGGCGTGCCGGCCCCGGGTCATGGCCACGTAGAAGGTCTCCCGGCTCATCCCCGGACCGGCGATGACGTGCGCGGTGTCGGCGGTGGCTCCCTGGGCCCGGTGGATCGTCATCGCGTAGCCGAGTTCGACGTGTTCGCGTACGTAGTCCGCGGGAAGGCGCACAGCTGCCGGCGGCCGAGCCGATCGCTCGGGGTCGGCCTGGGCGAGTGGGGTGGCCTCGAGCGATCCGTCGGGGTGGACTGCGGCGATGTGCCAGCGGTCGCCGTTGCGGACATGCCCGCCGTCGGGGCGGGTGAGTCGGCGGTTGTTGCGACGGGTGGTGATGACATCGCCCGCCGCGGCGGTGGTGCCGTCGCGCAGCGGGACCTCGCCGGTGGTGTCGATGGCGCCGGCCCGGATGCGATCGTTGCGGGCTCGGCGGTTCAGCGCGGTGACGGTGTCTCGGTCGGCGGCCAGCAGCAGACTGTGCCGGGCGCTCGTGGTGTCGGTGGCCCAGGCCCGGTAGGCCCGCTCGGTCATCGCCTCCTGAACGCCGTCGTGCAAGCGCCCGTGGGCCGCGTAGATGTCGAGCGCTGCCGGGTCGCCGTCGCGCAGGGCGCGGGTTGCGGTGGCTTCCCAGTCCCGGCTGAAGCGGTGCAGTTGCTCGAGCTCGACGGCGTTCCCTTCCTCTACGAGTAGGGCGAACGCGCCCCCGGCCTCGATCGCGCCGAGCTGAGCGTGATCCCCGACCAGGACGACCTTCGCCCCGGCCGCGCTCGCCTGGGCGACCAGCCGGTCCAGCTGCTCGGTGGGCGCCATCGCGGCCTCGTCCACGATCACCAACTGCCCCGCCTTGAGTTGCCACGGCTGGGCGCCGGCGGTCTCGGGGTCGGATTCGTGGATCCATTTGGCGAGGGTGTCCGCGCCGATGCGCAGCGAGACGGCCACCTGCGCGGCCGCGGTCGCCGACGGCGCGAGCCCGATCACCGACCCGGACCCGTTGGTCTGCTCCCACGCCACCCGTAACGCCCACAGTGCCCGGGTCTTCCCAGCACCGGCCGGCCCGACCAGCACATCCAGGCGGCGGCCCGAGGCCGCGATGGCAACGGCCGCGCGGGCCTGATCCGCCGAGAGCCGTGGGGCGCCCGGCATCACCGGCGCGGCCAGGAACGCCTCGATCGCGCCCGGGTCCGCCGTCGCGGCGGCCATTTCCTGGTGCGCGCCCAGCAGGCGCGCCTCGGCGGCCAGGATCGCCCACGTCGTGAACGCCGGCTCGGATGCTTCCGCGGAATCACGTTCCGCCTCGGCGCCGGCGAAGCGGCTCGAGGCCTGCACATTGGCGGGCGGGTCGAGGGCGACGCAACGGTCCAGGGCCGCGGCCATGATCCGGTCCAGCAACGCGATCCGCGCCACGGGATCTGGCAACCGCAGAGCACGCGTGGTGCGGGCGGCCTCGGCGAGCAGGTTCGTGGCCGTCCAGGTGGCGCGTCGCTGGGCAACCGCCTCGATGGTCGGCCCGACGTAGCGGGTCAGGAGTGCGTCGGCAATCTCGGTGGTGGTCCGGGTTGCCGGGCCGGTTGCCGAGCCGGTTGCCGGGATGCTTGAGTGCGCCGTGAGGCGCTGTTGATTCGAGTGGAGGTGAGAGACCTTCGCCGCCGCCTCGTCGCAGCGGGGTGGTGAAGCTGAGGGCAGCCTGACCCGGGTGATTGCCGGGGAGGGTGGGAGCAGCCCT
>NZ_JACDFE010000278.1 GCF_013815995.1 Sporichthya sp. | reverse complement strand
GCCGGTGGCGGCGCGAGCCCGGCGACGTCGGCCGCCTGTTCGACCTCCAGCGCAAGCTCCTGGTGGGCGCAATCGCGGCCGCCCGCCCCGGCGCCCTGATCGCCTACGTCACCTGCTCGCCGCACCCGGGGGAGACGCGCGGGGTCCTGCACGCCGCCGTCGCGGATGCCACCAAGCGGGACCTCGGGACCGAACTCGTCGACGCCCGGCCGTACCTGCCCGGCGTCCCGGACCTCGGCGACGGCCCCCACGTCCAGCTCTGGCCGCACCGGCATGGGACCGATGCCATGTTCCTGGCCCTGCTCCGCCGGCGCTGACCCCCGCAACTGAGCGACAGGTCCTATCACCGTCTCGGTGCTCAAGTCGTGGGGCCGCGTGCGCCGCGGGCGAGGCACAGTGTTGGCTTCTCCCCGTGAACTTCACCCGGGTCCCCAAGCGCATCCTGCTGGGGACCCCGATGCGGAGCGACCGGCTCGGCGACACGCTGCTCCCCAAGCGGGTGGGGTTGGCGATCTTCGCCAGCGGCCCGCTGTCCTCGGTGGCCTACGCGCCGCAGGAGATCTTCCTGGTGCTCTCGGTCGCCGGGACGGCGTACTTCCAGGAGGCCACCTGGTTCGCCCTGACGGTCGCACTGCTGATGGTGGTGGTGATCTCCTCCTACCGGCAGAGCGTGCGGGCCTATCCCGGCGGCGGTGGCGACTACGACGTCGCCATGGCCAACCTCGGCCGAACCGGCGGCCTCACCGTGGCCAGCGCCCTGCTGGTGGACTACGTGGTCACGGTGGCGGTCTCGGTCTCGGCGGGTGTGGAGAACCTCGGGGCAGCGGTGCCTTTCGTGGCCGAGCACCGGGTGCCAAGCGCGCTGGTCGTCATCGGCGTGCTGATGCTGTTGAACCTGCGCGGCATCGCGGAATCCGGGTTCTGGTTCGCGATCCCGGCCTACAGCTTCGTCGCGGGTGTGCTGGTCCTGGTCGTCGTCGGACTTTTCCGGGTGCTTGTGCTCGACGACGACGTGAAGGCGCCGAGCGCCGAGTACGAGGTGATCGCCCAGTCGGGCAAGGTCACCGGGTTCGCGCTGGTGTTCCTGATCGTCCGCGCGTTCTGCGCCGGAAGTGTCGCCCTGGCCGGCGTGGAGCAATCGGCCAACGGGGTGCCGGCCTTTCGCGAGCCGAAAGGGCGCAACGCCTCGATCATCCTGTTGCTGATGGGGATCATGGCGATCTGCATGTTCACCGGCCTGGTCACCCTCGCCGCGCTCACCGATTTCAAGGTGGCCGACGACCCGGCCCGCGAGATCCTGATCAACGGGGTTCCGGCCGGGCCGGACTACGAGCAGGACCCGATCATCGCCCAGATGGCCGAGGCGGTCTTCGGGGACGGCTCGGTGGCGTTCGTCGCCCTGGCCTTCGCCACCACCCTGATCCTGTTCTTCGCCGCGAACACCTCGTTCAACGGCTTCCCCCAGCTCGGCTCGATCCTGTCCCGGGACCGGTTTCTGCCCCGCCAGCTCAGCCAGCGCGGTGACCGGCTCTCCTACAGCAACAGCATCATCGCCCTGGCCGTCGCCGCCGGCCTGCTCGTGTACGTCGTGGACGCGGACGTCACTCGCCTGGTCGGGATGTATATCGTCGCCGTCTTCATCTCTCTGACGCTGGGTCAGGTCGGGCTGGCCCGGCACTGGACGAGGATGCTGCGGTCGGGCGAGGTCGGCGCGTCCGATCCGGCTCGGCGCCGCCGGATCCATCGCGACCGGACCGTGAACACGGTCGGGTTCGTCTGTACCGGCACCGTCCTCGCGGTTGTGCTGATCACCGACTTCCTTGACGGCGCGTGGGTTGTCATCGCGGCCGTCCCTCTGCTGTTCGCGATGATGCGCAAGATCGCCAACCACTACGACCAGCTGACCGCCGAGCTCACCCCGATCAAGGGCGGCATCACCCTCCCGAGCCGGATCCACGGCATCGTTCTGGTCTCCAAACTGCACACCCCGACCTTGCGGGCGCTGGCCTTCGCCCGGGCCACCCGGCCGGACACCCTGGTCGCGCTGACGGTGCAGACCTCACCGGACGGCACCGTGGAGCTGTTGCGGGCCTGGAGTGAGCACGACATCGAAATCCCGCTGACGGTCCTGGACTCGCCCTACCGCGAGGTGACCCGGCCGGTCCTGGACTACGTACGCAACGTGCGGACCTCGAGTCCACGTGACGTGATCTGTGTGTTCGTCCCGGAGTATGTCGTCGGCAAGTGGTGGGAGCAGCTCCTGCACAACCAGACCCCGCTGCGGCTCAAGGCCCGGCTGCTCTTCCAGCCCGGCGTCATGGTCACCAGCGTCCCCTGGCAGCTCGGCTCCGCCGCCGGTCGTGACGCAGACGACAGCAGGCGCTAAGAAGCGCGCGCCGCACACCGGTGGGCTGATCCCGAGCGAGGGCCAGGGCAGACTGGGCGCCGTGCCGAGCGGCGAGCTGACCCGCGAGCCAGGCGCCCGCTTGCTGGGCCCTGGCAGCGCCTTGCCGCGCACCCGCCGGCTGACGGCCTTCGCCGCCGCGGCCGCCGTGCTGCCGCTGATGACGGTGGTGATGGTCCAGGTTCGCGAGCACCTGGACCTGGAGAGCGTGCTGCTGCTCTACGTGCTCGCGGTCGTGGTCGTCTCGGTGCTGGGCGGCGTACTGCCGGCGGTCGCGGCCGCCGCCGCCGCACTCGTGCTTTCCACGCACTACTTCACCGAGCCGTACGGCCACTGGGACGTCACGCACCGGCTCGACGTCATCGCGCTGGTGACCTTCGTCCTGGTCGCGGTCGGGGTCAGCGTGACCGTTGAGCTCGCCGCGCGGGCCCGGGTGATCGCGGCACGGGAACGGATCGAGGCGGACCTGCTCTCCCGGGTCTCCGCCGCCTCGGTGGGGGAGAGCTCCCTGGTCGACGTGCTCACCCAGGTGCGCGACACCTTCGGGATGACCTCGGTGGCCTTACTCGCAGGGGGGCCCACCGGCAATCGCCCGGTCGGCCTCGTCGGCGCGGTGCTGGAGGGCCGGCCGGTAATCTTCGCCGATGCCGGCGACGGCATGCGCCTGGTCGCCGAGGGCCCTGAGCTCTTCGCCGCCGACAAGCGCCTGCTGCAGCGCCTGGCCGTCGCGGCGGCCCGGGCCTGGGAGGCCCAGCGCCTGGCCGAGGAAGCCTCGCGCGCCCGGGAACTGGCCGAAGTGGACCGCTTGCGCTCGGCGTTGCTCGCGGCCGTGGGCCATGACCTGCGCACGCCCCTGGCCGGGGTGAAGGTGGCGGTGTCCAGCCTGCGCCAGCCGGACATCGAGTGGAGCGAGGAGGAGCGGGCGGAATTCCTGGCCCAGATCGAGTCCTCGGCGGACCGCCTCGGCGAACTCGTCGCCAACCTGCTGGCGATGAGCCGGTTGCAGGCCGGGGTGCTCTCGGTGCACCTGGCGCCGGTGGCCCTCGACGAGGTGGTCGCCCGCGCGCTGCTCGGCCTCGACCATGGCGTGGTCGACGTCGACGTGCCGGACGACCTGCCGCACGCCAGCACCGACGACGGGCTGCTGGAGCGGGTGGTGGCCAACCTGGTCGACAACGCCCGTCGGTTCGCCCCGCCGGGCATCCCGGTGCAGGTGGCCGGCGCGCTCGCTCCGGACCGCCGGTCGTTGCGGTTGTCCGTGCTGGACCGGGGACCGGGGGTGCCGCCGGAACAGTGGGAAGCGATGTTCACCCCGTTCCAGCGCCTCGACGATCGCGGCGGACCTGGGGTGGGCCTCGGACTGGCCATCGCCCGTGGGTTCACCGAGGCGGTCGGCGGCACCGTCGAGCCGTCCGCGACCGAAGGCGGCGGGCTCACGATGACAGTGACGGTTCCCGTCGCCGGTCAGGTCGGCACATGACGGGGCATCAGGACGGCGCGGCTCGCGTCCTCATCGTCGACGACGACGACACGCTGCGGCGCGCGCTGGGCATCAACCTCAAGGCCCGCGGCTACGAAGTGGTCGACGCCGCTGACGGAGCGTCAGCCCTGGCCCTCGCGGCCCGCAAGCCGCCGGATGTCGTCGTGCTCGACCTCGGCCTGCCGGACCTGGACGGCGTCGAGGTGATCCTGGGGCTGCGAGCGTGGTCGCGGGCCCCGATCGTCGTGCTGTCCGCCCGTGAGGACCAGTCGCAGAAGGTCGCCGCGTTGGACGCCGGCGCGGACGACTACGTGACCAAGCCCTTCGGGATGGACGAACTGCTGGCCCGGGTGCGGGCGGCCCTGCGCCGCGCGGCCCCGGTGGAGGAGACCGGCGGTTCGGTGGTGACGACACCGGACTTCACCGTCGACCTGAGGACGCGACGGGTGGTCACGGCGGCCGGCGAGGTGCGCCTGACTCCGACCGAGTGGGCGTTGCTCGAGGTGCTGGTCCGCCACGCCGGCCGCTACGTCCCGTCGAAGACACTGCTGCAGGAGGTCTGGGGACCGAGCTACGGCACCGAGACCAACTACCTGCGCGTCTACATGGCGCAGTTGCGGCGCAAGCTCGAACCGGATCCGGCCCGCCCGCGCTACCTGATCACCGACCCCGGGATGGGGTACCACTTCGCGCCGGACGCCGCCGGGCAGTCCGGCGAGCACTGACCTTGCGGTCCCCGCGCGCGGGCGACGCCGTGTCGGCGTCGTCCGCGGCGGGAGCCGGGTAGGAGATCTCGATGTCGCCGGGACCGGAGATCGAACCGGCCCCCACCGACGCCTTGCTCAGCCGGACGCCCGGGCCGGCGCTGGCCACGAACCCGCTGCCGCCCCCGGCTCCGCCACTGATGACCTTCACGTCTGAGGCCCGCATGACGGCTTCGGTCGGCACGCTGCTGCCACCGCCACCGCCACCGAAGTAGCCACCACCGCCACCGCCGCCGGCACCGGGTGCGCTCAGGGTGGCCGCGCCGATCCCGCCGGAGCCGCGGGAGCCGTTTTCCGCACCCGGACCGCCGAGACCGCCACGGTCGGCCCCGCCGAAGCCGCGGTTGGGTCCGCCC
>NZ_JACDFE010000003.1 GCF_013815995.1 Sporichthya sp. | reverse complement strand
GGCTACGGCCGCACGGTGTCGGACTCGGACTTCTGGTCCGGACAGACCGAGGCCGCGCTGCGGTGCCTGCTGCACGCCGCCGCGCTGGACGGACGCCGAGTCCTGGACCTGTACCGCTGGTCGCTCAACCCGGCAGCGGCTAGGGACGCGATCACGGTGTTGCACCGGCACCCGGATGCCGCCGAAGGGTGGGCCGACGCTCTCGAGTCCGCCGTCCACGCCGACCCGCGCACCCGGGATTCGGTGTGGCTCGGGGTCCGGCAGGCCCTCGCCGCGCTGGCCGACCCCGACGTCCTGCACGCCCTCGACCCCGGCCCCGGGGACCGGTTCGATCCCGGCGCCTTCCTCGCCGATTCCGGGACGCTGTTCCTGCTCGCCTCGGCCGTCTCGTCCGGCACCTGCGCGCCGCTGGTCGCCGCATTCGTGGAGGACATCACCGAAACCGCCCGCGCCCGAGCCGCCCGCTCACCCGGGGCCCGGCTCGACCCGCCGCTGCTGCTCGCACTCGACGAGATCGCCAACCTGACCCCGCTGCCGTCCCTGCCGTCCTTGATGGCCGAGGGCGGGGGATCGGGCATCACGACCCTGGCCGTGCTGCAGTCACTCGCCCAAGCCCGGCACCGCTGGGGCGAACATGCCGCGGACGCGATCTGGGACGCCGCCACCGTCAAGCTCGTCCTCGGCGGTCTGGGCAAGGCCCGCGACCTCGAAGACGTCGCGCGACTGCTCGGCGAGGTCGACGAGAGCACCACCACCTGGACCCGCGGGTACAGCGGCGATCGGTCCCAGAGCGTGAGTGTGCGTCAGGTCCCGGTCATGCCGGCGTCAGTGCTGCGCACGCTGCCGTTCGGGACAGCGGTGCTACTACTGCGCCACACCCGACCGACGGTCATCGACCTCGCCCCGTGGACTCAGCGAGCCGACGCCGACGAGTTGCGCGCAGGCCAGGCGGCCATCGAAGCCGACAGCGCTGCCGGAGCCACCCTTGTTCGGGATCCGCGATGACCGCCCTCGTCTTCGCCGGCGGCGGGCTCGCCGCCACGGCACTGGCCACCCCGCTGCTCGCGACCCTCGCGGTCCTCGGCGCGGCCGCACCCGCGTCGTCGTGTGTGCCGGCGGAGGTAGTCGTTGCCGAGGCGCCGGTGACTGGACCAGGTGGTTGTGTTCCGGCCGCAGCGAGCCCGGCACCGCGTGGGTCGGCGGCCGCGATCAGCAGCGCCCTGTCGCTGGTCGGCACCCGCAGTGGCTGGTCCCGACTCTGTGACCGGCTGGCCTGCCGGGCCTACGGCTACGCGAACTCCGGCTACCCCGACGCCCTTGCCCACTGGTCGGCGATGGGCCGCGCCGGGCTGGCCCACCCGGGTGACCGCTGCCCACCACCGGGTGCTTTCGCCTTCTGGGACACCGGCCCGGGTCAGCCGGGGCACGTCGCCCTGGTCATCTCGCGCGCCGGCTGCAACCCGCACCGGATCACCGTGGTCTCCAACGACGTGCTCGACGCGGCGACCGGCGCGCAAGGCGGGGTCTACCACGTGACGCTCGCCCGGCTGGAGGCCGGCTTCGTCAGTGCTGCCAGCTATCTCGGCTGGTCCGAGCCGGTCTGCGCTGGGCTCGCGCTGCCCTCCGCCCGGACCCGGAACTGAAGGGGCGTCACATGGGAACGGCTACCTCGCGACGGGCGGACCCCACGGATCGGTTGGCAGCGGCCCATGCCCACCTCGTCGCCGCGGTGGACGAGCTCACCGCCGGTGACGCGTGGGCTCGGATGCTCGTGGTTGCCGCCCGCTTCCCGAGCTACAGCGTCAACAACCTCCTGCTCATCGGCGTGCAGCGTCCCGACGCGACCAGGGTCGCCGGGATCCGAGCCTGGAGCGCTCTCGGGCGCCGGGTCCTGAAAGGGGAGAAAGGCATCGCGATCCTCGCGCCCTGCCTCTCCCGGGCCAAGTCCGGCGAGGCCGCCGACGCCGAGCGACCCGCGGCGAGCAGACCGGACCACCGGGAGGAAGGACCCGACCGAGAACCTGCGCGCCGGCTGCGCGGGTTCCGCGTCGTGCACGTCTTCGACCCGTTATCCCGAGATTCGGCCCGGTGCCCGCCGTGCGGCCGGGCTGGCAGCGACTGGGTCCAGTGTGTCAGGCCGCTCGGGGGCGAGCTCAACGCCGGGCCGGGGGCGAGCTCAACGACGCCACTGCCATGGGCCGATGTGGGGGAGGTCGGTGCCCTTGGGGTTGGCCGGTGGACGGCTTTCGCCGTCGTCGCTGTCCCAGCGGCGGCCGTACTGGTCGGGGATCGTTCCCCACCCCCAGTAGGGCATGGGCTGGTCGGGGGTGATGCCGAGCTGGTCGAGGGGGTCGATGCGCACCGGGCCGACGGTGCACAGGTGCAGCCAGCTGTCGCCGAAGTCGAACTCGTAGGCGAACTGCTCGCCGGGTTGCAGGCGGGCCAGGGTGAGCTTGCGGTCGTCGTGCACGACCTGGTCGGGCTCGTCCCATTCGGGGTCGGGCGTGCTGACGCGGGCGCCGTCGGCGAGCCAGAACTGGTGCAGGTGCGCGCGGTCCCAGCGGGCGAACGCGTCATCGATCGCGGTGGCGAGCTCGGCGAAGGTGTGCCGGCGGGCAGCGGCGAAGATCCGCCCGGGCCGGGGCCACAGGTAGTCGGCGTGGCCTTCGACGAGGTCGACGCGGATGGACAGCCAGGTGCGGGGCATGCCGGGATGCTCTCAGATCGCGGCGGCTTCCAGTGCCGCGGCGGCATCGGCGCTGAGTTCCTCCGCGCGCCCCAGCGCGCTGCGGATGCGTTCGACTTCCAGTTCCCGGGACGCGATCTGCCCGGCCGGTTCGCCGCCGGTGCGGGCACGATCCAGCGCGCGGGAGTGGCTGGCGAGCATGCGCCGGAAGGTGGGGGCGGCGCTCTTCTTCGGTTGGGCGTGGCCGCAGCCCAGGCAGACCAGCCCGCGTGGGCAGTGCTCGCCGGTGGGCAGCGCACACAGGTGCGTGCCCATGTCGCGCATCGAGCAGCTGGCGGTGAACGCGGCCCAGTCCGCATCGCTGGGATGCGCCGCTGCTTCGGGGCCGTAGACGTCGCCGTAGAGCCCGCGCATCGCCTTGCGGTAGTCCTCGACGAGCTGGGTGGGGTAGAGCTTGGCGTAGATCATCACGGTGTTCACCCCGGCGTGTCCGAGCAGCGCGGCGATCACGTGCACCGGGGTGTTGGCGTTGAGGTGCTCGCTGGCGAAGGCCCGCCGGCAGTCGTGTGGGGCCAGCTCCAACGCACTGCCGTCGGCGTGCCGGGCGCCGGCGGCCAGGGACAACGCGCGCAGGCGGGCGCGGATGGTGCTGGTGCCCAACGCGGCCGGGTGGGTGCGCGATTGCAGCAGGTAGGGCGCGCGGGGCAGCGGCCGCTTTTCGTGGAAGTCCCGGCGGTCACACGCCGGGACCTGATCGGTGCCGTGAAAGGCGCGCACGTGGCGCACGATCTCGGCGATCACCCGGCCGAGCTGGTCCCCGATCGGGATCACCCGGGCCCGGCCGAACTTGGAGGGTTTGATGTGCAGCAGGTAGTACAACCGCCCATCGGGCAGCTGGCGGCGCAGCACATCCAGGGTGGTCAGCTCACAGGCCTCTTCGATGCGCAGCCCGCTGGTCAGCAGCAGCTCGAGCAGGGCCCAGTCCCAGAAGGCGATCCGCTCCGCTCGCACCTTCTGCGCATCAGCGCCGGCGGAATTATCGGCGTCGGAGTCGGTGGCCGGGTCGTCGGTGGCGGCGGTCTCGCCGGCGAGCATCTGTTGCGTCTCGTGCCAGCGGCGCAGCCCGAACGCGCGGATGTTGGGCAGCTCGCGTTCCAGGTCCAGCACCAGGCGGGTCGTGCGGGCCTGGCTGCGGCGTCGGGCCTTGGCGAACCCGGCCGTGGCCAGGTCGTGGCGGGTCAGCGGGACCACCGCTGGGCGGTGGGCGGCGAAGGGGGAACCGTCCTCGCTGCCCCACGCGCCGATATCGGCGAAGAAGGTGCGCACATCGATCAGCCACGCGTGCGCGGTCGTCGAGTCGCCCTCACCGGCATGGCGGCCGCGGCGCACCTGGCGGGAGAGCTCCAAGGCGTGGGTGACGAAGCCGCGGGCCTGGGCCGGGGTCAGCTGCGAACAGCTGGTGACCTGCGGGTGGGTGGCCAGGAGCCAGCTGAAGAAGTGGCCCAGCGCCCCGGCCTTGTGTCGCAGCGTGGGGTAGGTGTCGGACAGGCGCCGGGCGTAGTGCTCCAGGTAGAGCCCGACCAGGTCGGTGAACGGTGCCGGCACCCCGTGCACCACGGCCAGCTGCGCGGGGCTGTGCCGGGGTGTGGTCGCCATCCGGGCCGAACCGCGTTGCGGGGTCCGGTCCAGCACACCCATCTGATGGAGCATCACCTCAAGGGTGTCCGCGCCCTTGCCGCCGGTCACCGCGTGCAGATCCTCATCGGTGAGCTGCTCCAGTTCATCGCAGCCCGTCAGCAGCAGCAGGCGCAGGCCACGGTTGATCGCCGTCGCGCGGATCGGGGTGCTGCCCAGCTGCAGACCGGTGGCGGCCTGACGAAGCCGGTCGTGCGCGGTGATCAAGGGGTCCTCAGCTGGGAGTCGGGCGACCCACTGGCTTGTGCGGGTCTGGCTCAGCAGCGGCCAGGAGGGGCGGACCAGCCGGGAGGTGATCAGGGCCCACGCTCCCCAGGTCCATCTCTCGCCCAGCACCGCCGGGGTGTTCCCGCCCGTCCAGCCCGTCCAGGTCTCGGCCTCGAAGCGCTGCCAACGCTGCCTCAGATCCTGCCCTGGCAGCCGATCCAGCTCACCGACGGTGAAGCCCGCCGCGCGCAGCATCCGGGCCCGGTCACAACGTTCGCGGAACCGGTAGAGGGCGATCTCGTTCTCCAGGTGCCCCAGCACCGCGGCACGGTCGTAAGGAGTGCTCGACAACGCACGGGCGCCGACCAGCTGCCCGGCCCGGCCGCTCACGGTCCGGCTGCTCACGATCCGTCCTCAACGACGCGCGGATGCGCGATCTCGTCCAGCACAGCCAGAGTGGAGGGGTCGTAGTGGAACACATACCGTTGCCCGCTCGCAGCGCTGCGGGCTTCCGCGGGTGTGGGCCGGTCCTCGAAGGCGGCCAGCGCGGCCACCAGCGCGACCCGGTCCACGTGGACGTAGCTGTCGATCGTGGTGCCGACGTGGCGGTGACCGAGCACCCGCTGGGCCACCGCCGCGCCGCCGTGCTCGACCAGGGCCGTGGCGACCGTGTGCCGAAACATGTGCGCGCTGACCGTGACCCCGACTCTGGCGCCCAGGTGCCGCAAGCCCGCCTCGAAGGCCGCGTAGCTCAGCGGGCGGCCCCGTCCTCGCCGGGTGCCGACCCAGGCCGCGTTCGTGGGCGGATCCCCACGTTCCTCGGTCAGGTAGCGATCGAACGCGGTCCAGAACGGCGCGGAGACCGGCACGCAGTGCTCGTCGCGGGCGCCCTTCAACCGGACGATGACCGTGCCGGTGCGTCGATCCAGATCGGCCAGCTCCATGCCCAGCGCGCCGTGCCGGCCATGCAGCTCGCTCCAGTCACCGATCCGGGCCCCGCTGCGCGAAAGCAGCAACAACAACGCCCGGTCCCGCCACGACGGCGCGGCCTCGACCAGGCGCGCGATCACCGCCGGATCGAGATCGCGCGCGATCGCCTGCGGTTCCCGGCGACGCAGCTCCGCGCGCGCCCGGACCGGGACATCGCCACCGCCGGGGCGACCGTGCCGCGGTCCGGCCTGCGGAGCGGCCGGCACCGGGCTGACCCGCTCCCGGGGCCACACCCCGTCAAGGCCGCTCTGGGCCAGGAACTCGAAGAACGCGGCCAGCACGCTCAACCGGTGGTTAACCGTCCGAGCGGCCCGACCCGGGCGCGCCACCGGGCGCCCCGAGTCCAGCTCAACCACGACCGGATCGGTGACCGCGTGTGGCGCCCGGCCCGCGCCGCGCTCGCCGTCGGCGAAGGCCCCGATGTAGTCCTCGATATCTGCCCTGGACACCGAACCCAACGGCTTGTCTCGCTCGGCCAGCCAGCGCCCGAAGTCCAGCACGCCGTAGCGGTAAGCGCGAAGAGTGTAAGAACCGCAGCCCTGACGGGTCAGCTCCGTCAAGAACGCATCCACGACCTCGACCCCAACACCAGACCCGGCCATCGCCGCACCTCCTGCATACCTGACGCTACGAGCCCGCCGCCCAGCCCAGCGCGTGCGACACACCGCGACCGAATCTCAAGAGAAGATCTCGCGCAGACCGAAGGGGAGCCGCTCCCCGAGTGCGGCCCTGAGTTGCTCGCCGGAGATGCCCCCGGACTGCTCGTCACGCGTCTCGTGGAGAGCATCCAAACCTTCGGGTATGCGGTTCGGCGCGGCCCGTGCAGCGGCGGCGCCAATGGCATCACCGACTTCACTGCTCGCACCGTCGTCGTCCGCGACGACGTGTCCGACGCCCAAGCTGCCAAGACCCTCGCCCACGAGCTCGGCCACATTCGCGCCGACCACGAGACCCGGTTCCTCGCCGAGTACGGAAGCTCGCTGGGGTGTCGTGCCCAGGCCGAGGTCGAGGCGGAGTCGATCGCCTTCCTGGTCACCCACGCCGCCGGGTTGACCAGCGAGGCCTACTCGGTCCCCTACCTCGCTGGCTGGTCCGGCGGCGACTCCTCGATGCTTCGGGACGCCGCGACCCGGGCGATCGGCACGGCCCGCGGCATCGTCACCGATCTTCGCCTCGACTGTCCCGCCGCTGATCTGGAGCCACTGCTGCCGGAGTACGACCGGGCGCCGCGCGCTCCTCAGCCGCACGCGGCAGAGCGGGATGGGCCAAGCCCGTGCTGACCGCCACGTCGTCCACAACCCGATCTGCCCCGGCCGGTCATCCACAGATCCGGGCCGCGCCGGGTCTGCGCTCGCCGATTCGCGTCCACCGTCGTCGAAACACACCCCCAACCGAGGAGCACAGATGAACCCGGAACCGATCTTCACCGACCCGCCCGAGGTCGTGCAGTTGGCGCGGCTGGCCCTGGCGAGCGCCCAGCTCCGGCTCGCCCTGGACGAGCACCCGCTGGACCCCTGCTGCGATCTCACCGCGATCGGGCTTGCGTTCCTGAGCTTGGAGTCGGTGTACCCGCCTTACCCGCCTCTGACCGACATCGAGGATTCGGACGACCAGGGGTTCGACATCGCCGATGCCGTCAGGCTTCTCGGAGCGGCCATCGTCTACGCCGACACGGCCGCGGACGTGGCCCGTTATGCGGCGACGATCGCCGACCTCGCCGAACTCGACCTGCTCGCCGACAACCCCGGCTTCGACGTGGGCGGTTGTTCGGCGCAGTGGCCGTGACCGCCTGGGACGAGGTCGTCCTCCGCAGCGCCGTCAGTCTGGCGGCGCTCGCCGGCCGCGGTCCTCGGAGCGGTGACCCCGCCGCTATGGATGTCGAGGTTGCCGTCACCGCGCGGGCCGCGGTCCTGGCCGGTGCCGCGGTCGTCCTGCGGGATCTGGCGCCGGCCGGTGGGGACCGACTTCCGCACGGGCAGCGGGACCTGCTCGCGCTGACCGAACGCCACCCCGTTCGGGCGCTCGGAATCCTCCTGCAAGACCGAGGGCGTCCGCGGGTCTCCAGGGCCCCGAGTGACCTGCTCGATGCCGCCGCCCCCGGAAGCGCAGCGACCCGGCAGTGGGCCGCTGTCGGGCGGGACGCCCTGGTGGCCGACCGAATCTGGTCCGCCGTACCGCGGCAGCCCGAGGGCGATCAGGCCTGGCACGCCGTGCGGCAAGTCGCCGCTCTCACAGAGCTCGTCGCCGCCCTGGACCCCGTGCTCGCGGGGGCGGCGGCAGCGGCGTCCCGGTCTGACGTCGTCGCCTACCTCGACCGCACCGCGGGCCTTCGGCTGGTCGCTCGCGAGGTGCGCAGTCTCGCGGACGCGCCGACCGGCGCCGGCCAGAGCCAGGCGGTCCGGGCCCTGACCATCGGCGGCCCGGAATCGCGTCGGGTCATCACCCCGACCGACGGGCAGTCCGCGGCTGCGGCACTTCGTCGCCTGACGACCCAGATCAAGGCCGCGGACGAACTCGCACCGAACCACGTTCGGGTCGTCGCCACCCTTGGCCGCGACCTGAGCATCCTCGCCGCCAAGGCCGGCGCAATTGAACCTTCGGGCCGGCCGCTACGGGACGATCTCGGCGGGCTCGCCGTGACGCTCAATCAGGTCGTCGCGGGCCGTCACGGTGAAGCGATGCTCGTCGAGTGCCGAGCACCCGCGCTGGAGCATCAGATCCGCGAGCTCTCTTGCTACACCCGCGCGGCCCTCGGCGGCCGCGCTCCGCTGCCCGCCGTTGACGAGGCTTCACGCTTGGCGGGCCGCCTCCCTCGGCTGCTGACCGCCCTCGCTGACAAGGCTCGGGAGCAGGTCGAGCTTCGGCACTGGGCCATACCCGACCGAAGCCAGCAATCCCACCTGCGGCACACCGTCGCGACGACGCAGGACCCGGACCGCACACCGCGGATGCTCACGCAGCTCGACCGCGCGGTCGTCGCCGCTGAAACGCTGCGACCCCACATCGACAGTCAGACGGACGCGGCGGTCCGGGTTGGCGCGCCGTCGGTTCGCTCCGCTCGTCAGTTCCCGCAATCTCCCGCTTACCTGCTGCGACCGCCACACCCTGCCGCACCACAGCGGGAGCACCTGCCGCCCTCGGCGTAACGCCAGCTTGCCCCTCCGGTCGCACTCTGCCTACTGACCGGCTGGCTGCGGATGACTGCCCGGGCACGCGGTGGTGGTCGGAGGGTCCAAGGTGATGATGGGGTCGGACAGGTTTCCTCAGCATCGGTAGATCTCGGTTTGGAGACCAGCGAGATGCTGGACCTCGGTTTCTCGAATGCGCTGTTGTACAGCGCTCTTCGTCTCTCGGTCGTCTTCACGTTGCGGGACGGCAGTAGCGCAAGCGGAAGTGGCACTGGGTTCGTCGTTGAGAATGGGGGTGCTGGCTATTTCCTGGCAACAGCCCGTCACGTCGTCGATCCTCGGCTGGCGATACCCAAACACGTGGGGGCACAGCTCCACGAAGTCGGTGTGTCCGGCTGGAACCATCTCGCGGAAGAGGAGGAGCACTGGATTGAGTTCGTGCCGGTCGCTGCGCCGATCTTTCCGGCTGCGGGCGACCTCGATATCGCGGTGATCCCGCTCAGTCCGCTAGCAACGGCCTCAACGTTCACGGGCGCGCTCCCGCTCCACTGGATCCGCAGAGAGATGTTGGCGTCTGAAGGCGAGTTCGGCGCAGACGTTAGAGCGGGAGACTTCATCGCCTCTCCCGGGTACGCGAGCTTGCCGGGCGTCACGTCAGATCGCCCGGTTCTCCTGACCGGATTGATTGCAGCCGACCCGCGTCATCCAGTGACTGTCGAGCGCGCCGCAGGTGACGCCCGAGCAGTGCTGTATCAGTCCCTGAGCCGTTCCGGCCTCTCCGGTGCCCCCGTCTTTGCGACGCAACGCGGACTGTCTCTTGGAGGGGGTTTGAAAGGGCCTCCACACCGCCCGCTCCGGCTAATTGGCGTGAACACAGGTAGCTTTCGCGACGCACAGGAGCAGCCGTTGCAGTTCTCGTACTTCACTCGATCTTGTGACTTGCTGGACCTTCTCGATTCGTGTGCACCCGGCTGACCTTCCCGTCCAGCCTGGATCTGATGCGCGCGACCGCAAGCCTCGCGATGCGATGAATCGAGTCAGCGGTCCGGTCGGTGGGTCCCAGTACGACAGCCAGTGCGCGACGCCCAGTCAGTCAGTCTTTGTCGGGCGCCGGCGAACTGTGCGTGCCACTCCAGGGGTGCCTCAGGTCGACCGGTGACATTGAACGCAGCGATCCACGCGGTTCGCAGCGCGGACAGCTCTTCGACCAGCGCCCCGTGGTGCTCCCAGCACGGCGGGACGGTGCGGTGGTCGAGGGTGTAGCGCTCGACGAGCCAGGTGATCCAGTCTTCCAGTTCCTCGAGCGAGTCCTCGGTCTCGAGGTCGCTGAGCGTGGCCCAGCAGACCGGGAAGGTCGGGAACAGGTCCGGCGGCAGGTTCTCGGTGTACTCGGGGCTGGTCAACGCTGGATCCCTTCGTGAGTGTGGTGGGCCGGGGTGGCTGGGTGGCATGCGGGCCGGCTGTCCTGGGCTCGCCGGGCTTGTTCTGCCCGGAGTCGAAGAAGGTGCCGGATCTCGTCGGCCGATCGGCCGGTCTCACCGTCGCCTGCCTCGGCCGCTGCGGTGAGGGTGTCGCGGATCGGCAGCAGGTGGCGCAGCGAGGTCGCGTCGTTCTGGCGGCGGCGCAGGGTCGCGGTGGCGGACAGTTCGGCGCCGTCAGTGGCGAGCACCTTGTCCATCATCTGACGCACCGTCGGAATGACGTGCTCGTCGGGTTGCTGGGGACAGGTCGGGTCGAGTCCGTCGAGCGCGACGTAGGCGTGGTTTGCGCCTCGGCCGCGGGTCATCGCGACGTAGAGCTGCTGGCGGGTCATCCCTTCCTGGATGACGGCGTGGCCGCGGTCGACGGTTGTGCCCTGGGCGCGGTGCACGGTGGTGGCGTAGCCGAGCTCGACGTGCGCTTGGACGTACTCGGCGGGCAGGTGGATTGTGTTGGCGGACGCGTCGGCGTGGCTTTCGGCGTTGTGGGCGTCGTCGCCGGTGCGGGGGAGTGGCCGGACCTCGATCGACCCGTCGGGGCTCGCTGCGGTGATCTGCCACAGGGCGCCGTTGCGGACGTGACCGTCGGGGGCCGGGATTCTCCTGTCGTTGCGTCGGGTGACGACGATGTCCCCGACTCCGCCGCTGGTCTCATCGGCGAGCGCGATGCCGTCAGGGTGCACGAGCCCCGCGTCGACGCGGTCGTCGTGGGCACGCCGGTTCAGCGCCGCGACGGTGCGGCGGTCGGTGGCGACCAGGACGGCGGTGCGCCCGGCGGCGATGTCCGCGGCCCACGCGGTGTAGGCGGCGTCCATCATCAGCTCACCGGGCCCGCCGCGCAGCCGATCATGCTCGGCGTAGGCGTCCAGGACGCCGGTGCGCCCGTCCCGCAGGCCACGGGTCGCCTCGGCCTCCCATTGGTGCTCGAACCGCCACAGCGCGCTGAGGTGCACAGCCTGCTGCTGTTCGGCCAACAGCGCGAACGCGCCGCCGGCGCCGACGGCGCCGAGCTGGTGATGATCACCGACCAGGACCAGCTTCGCCCCGGCGGTCGCGGCCTGGGTGGCCAGGGCGTCGAGATCACCGGTGGCGACCATGGACGCTTCGTCGAGGACCAACAGCTGTCCGCGCCGCAGGACCCAGCGCGGGTCGGGGTCGTCGCGGGTGGACTCGTGCAGCCACTTCGCGGTGTTCTCGCACGTCACCCCGAGAGCCGCGGAGAGTTCGGCGGCTGCAGTGGACGAGGGCGCCAGCCCGATGACCGATCCGCGACCGTGAACGTGTTCCCAGCCGGCCCGCAACGCCCGAAGGGTGCGGGTCTTCCCCGTGCCGGCCGGGCCGACGAGCACATCGATACGGCGCCCGGACGAAGCGATCGCGACGACCGCCGCCTGCTGGTCCGCCGACAGCCGCCGCCCGGGTGCCCCCGGCGGGATCCTCGCTGCCGCGGCGGCAAGGTCCTCGGCGTCCACGCGCGCTGCGTCGAGGAGGGTGGTGCCCGCCAGCAGCCGCGCCTCGGCCGCCAGCACCGCGGCGGTCGTAAAGGCGTGCTCGTCGGGACGGGTGAAGGCGCTGGTCCCGTTCGCACGACGGAACCGGGCCGGGGTGTTGAACACCTCGGGTGGATCCAGCGCAACGCACGCGGACAGTGCGGCATCGACGACCCGGTCCAGCAGCGCGATCCGCTCGCTCGGTTCGGCGACGCGCAGCAGGCGTGTGGCGCGGGCGGCTTCGGCGAGCAGGTTCGGCCGGGTCCAGGTCGAGCGGCGTTCCCCGAGCGCGACCAGCGTCGCCTGCGCGAATCGCTCGATCAACTCGGCCGGGACCGCGTCGGCCTGAACCGGGGAGGCGGCGGCGTGAAGCGCGGACGCGGTGATCTCCTCGATGGGCCGACCTGTTGCCGCCGCGGCCTGGGTCCGCCAGCGGGTGAACAGGTCCGGCAGTGGCGCGACGGTCTTTTCCGGGCGGGAGGCCAGGGTGGACTGCTGGCGCAGCCGCAGCATCTCGCGGCGGGTCGGGTCACGTCCGTACTCGGCGCTGAAGTCGGCGAGCAGACCGCGCAGGTGTGCCTCGATCTGGCTGCTGCGCGCGGAGAACAGCGTGAGCAGCACGTCGTCCACGCCGTCGATCTCGAAGGCCGGGTTGCGGCGATCTCCGCGGTCCCGCAGTCCCCAGGTGAGAGGGAGGCGAGCGGCCAGTGCGTCGGCGAGCAGGGTGTCGTACACCTCGGAGCACGCGACGGCGGCGTGATAGATCGCTTGCCCGTCGACCGAGCGCCAACGCCCGTCGGGTCCTTGCACCTTGTTGGCGATCACGACGTGCGTGTGCAGGTTGGGATCGCCGGTCCGGGTGTCCCAGTGTTCGAAGCCGGCGGCGAGCATCCCGCGAGTCGCGACCTGCGCGCACGAGTGGGCGCCGGTGCGGGTGTGCAGGAAACGGTCCTCGATCAAGGACAGCACCGAGGTGACCGCGTCGCGGTGAGCGTCGGCGATGGCCTGCTGCGTGCCCGGGTCGCCGAGCGCCCACAGCACGCTCGCCGACTTCGGCGCCGTGAACGTCAGGTCGAATCCGGCAACCGCAGCCTTCACCGGGCGGGCGCGCTCGCGGGTCTCGATCGCGTCGGTCGCGGCTTGGCGCTCCGCGCCGGTGAGGGTTTCGGGTAGTCGATTGACCGCGTCGGCGATCCGGTCGTCGGCCGTCCGGTACGTGGGGTAGGCGCGGCCGAGTGCCGCCCCGCTGACCGGGTCGTGCCCGCGACCGTAGAGCGCCGCCATCGCCTCCTCGGTGACGGCCGTGCCCGCGGTCAGCCCGCGCCCGCCGTTGAGCCCGGCCAACCCGGAGCCGAACCACCGGCCGGCCGGGTAGCCCGACTCGGCGTAGTACGACGTCAATGACGTCCCGGCATCGCGGGCGCAGTCCCCGCACGCGGTGTGCTTGAGCAGGTACCGGTATCCCGACCCCGCCGACAGGCGCGCCAACGACATCACCGCGGCCACCGGGCTGATGGGTTCGGCGCGAGGCGCGTTTGGGAGGGCTCCACGTCCTCCCTGTGTGCGCGATCCCGGCCAGATCGACGGCGGCCTCACCTTGAGCAAGATGAGTATTCGGCCCGTACGCACTCCGTTCGTCGGCCAGGCTGATGCGGGCGGGCACCCTTCGGCTGGGTGCGCTGGCGGGGGCGAGGTGCCGACGAAGGTGGATCGCAGTGCCCGGCGGCGCCGTTGTCGGCCGTGCGGGCCGTCTCGGCGCGGGGTCCGTAGGGCTGACATTGTCGTCAAAAGACGTGGAGCGGATCAATTCGGATATCGTCCGTGACGATCCGTCAGAGTCCATACCCGTCCGTACTTCGCTGCCGGTATCCGGGGTTGGCCTTGGGCGTCCGCGGTGGTCGGGGCGATGATGGCGGGGTGTCGCCCGGCGACGTCGACGCACTCTGGTGCTGCGGTTCAAGCCCGTAGACGCTCCTATGTCAAAGCCGCCACCGGAACTGGTGCCTGCAGGTCGTTGTGTGCATTGGCGGGGCTTCCGGTGACGCGGGCGGGCTCGTCGGCGCGGAGCGCGGCGAAGACGGTGTCGGAGAGCCGGCGGCGCAGCAGGCGCAGCGCTTCGGTACGGGTCTTGCCGGTGGCCTGGACCTTCTCGATGTAGTTCTTGCCGGGGCCGATGCCGCGGGCCTGGGTGACGGCGATCATGTGCAGAGCGGTGTTGATCGCGCGGTTGCCGCCGCGGTTGAGACGGACCTTGCCACGGCTGGCCCCGGACCAAACCGGGACCGGCGCGGTGCCGGTGAAGCGGGCGTAGGCGTCCTTGTTGCGGAACCGTTGAGCGCCTGCAGTTTCGCCGAGGATCATCGCCGCGCCCAGGGCGCCGCAGCCAGGAACTGTGAGCAGGGTCGGTGCCAGGCGGTGGACCAGGATCCGCAGCTCGCACTCGATCGCGTTGATCGTCTCGGTGAGGTCCCGGCACCGGGTGAGCAGGTCCCGGGCCAAGCGGGCGACGGTGCCTTCGCGTCCGGCCAACCGGGCGGCGAGGGCGTCGATGTGCACGAAACGACGCAGGCCGCGGGCCGGGATGTCCAAGGTGGGGTCGAGTTCGTGCAGGTGCCAGCGCAGCGACCTTCTCGTACATCGTCACGACGCACGCGCCGCCGAGGCCGAGGTTGTGTTGGAGCGCCAGCCGGGCGCCGTCCACCTGACGATCGCCCGCCTGTCCCCGCAGCTGCTGGACCAGCTCGAAGCACTGGGCGAGCCCCGTCGCGCCGATGGGGTGTCCCTTGGAGAGCAGCCCACCGGACGGGTTCGTGACGACCCGGCCGCCGTAGGTGTTCTCACCGGTCATCACGAACTTCTCCGCCGTGCCGGGTGCCGTTAGGCCGAGCGCCTCGTAGGTGAGGACCTCGTTGCTGGCGAAGCAGTCGTGGAGCTCGACCACAGGAATCTCCTCGGGACCGACCCCGGCCGCCTCGTACACCTGGGTGGCCGCAGCCCGGGCCATGTCGTAGCCGACGACGCTGCGCGTGTCCCGCGCCTCGAAGGTGCGCGTGGTGTCCGTGGTCAGCGCCTGGGCGCGGATCGACACGGTGTTCTCGACACCGTGGGCCCGGGCAAAGTCGGGCGTGCAGACGACGGCGGCCGCGGCCCCGCAGGTGGGCGGGGGCAGCACATCAGCCGGGTGATCGGGCCGGCGATGTGTGGGGACTCCAGCACCTGCTCCAGGGTGATCGGATCGCGGAACACGGCGAAGGGGTTGCGCACGGCGTGGGCGCGCGCTTTCACCGAGACCCGGGCGAACAGTTCCGCGGTGCCCCCGAACTCGTCGAGGTACGCCTGTCCCGCAGCGCCGAAATAGGCGGCCGCCAGCGCGTCCGTATTCACGTCAGGGGGCAGCAACTCGGCTGCCGCCGCCTGGAAGCGGTCCATCGGCTGGGGACGGTCGGTCCACATCGCGCTCAGCGCGCCCGGCTGCATCTGTTCGAACCCGAGGGCCAGGGCGCAGTCGACGGTCCCGCTGGCCACGGCCTGGCGCGCGAGGTAGAGCGCGGTCGAACCGGAGGAGCAGTTGTTGTTGACGTTGACGATCGGGATGCCCGTCTGCCCCACGCCGTACAACGCCGCCTGGCCGCACGTGGAGCCGCCATAGCTGTACCCCACGAAGGCCTGCTGCACGGCGGAGTACGCGATCCCGGCGTCGGTCAGGGCGGATCGGGCCGCCTGCTCGCCCATCACGTCGTACGACTCGCTGCGACCGGGCTTGGTGAACGGCACCATGCCGACACCGGCCACGATGGTGGGTGAACCCATTGCTGCTCCGTTCCGCGCCGCGGTTGCGACGGCGATGTGATGGTCGAGGGAACTACCGCGGTCGATCAGGACTTCGGGCCGCCGGCGGCGTAGATGACCTGGCCGGAGACGAACCCGGCCTCCTCGCCGACGAGGAACGCGGTCAGCGCGGCGATGTCATCGGGGCGACCGACGCGGCGGACCGGGGTCTGCGCGGCGACCTTGGCCTGGAACTCCTCCGGGGTGACGCCAAGTCGGACCGCGGTCGCGTCGGTCATCTCCGTGGCGATGAATCCCGGTGCGATCGCGTTGACGGTCACGCCGAACGGACCGAGTTCGAGGGCCAGTGTCCGGGTGAGGCCCTGCAGCCCGGCCTTCGCGGTTGAATAGTTCGCCTGACCGCGATTGCCCAACGCCGAGACGCTCGAGATGTTGACGATGCGTCCCCATCCAGCCGCGGTCATGGACGCCTGGACGGCCTGGGTGACCACGAATGCGCCGCGCAGGTGCACGTTCAGGACCGCGTCCCAGTCCTGCAGGCTCATGTTGTGGAACGAGCTGTCGCGGGTGATGCCGGCGTTGTTGACCAGGATCGTCGGCGGTCCGAGACGTTCGGACAGGGAGGCCACCGCCGCCTGCACCTGCTCGGGATCGGTGATGTCGACGCCCCACGAGTCCGCGGACAGACCACGTCCCCTGAGCTCCTTCGCGGTGGCTGCGGCGGCGGCTTCGTCGAGGTCGAGGAGGGCCACGCGGTGACCCTCGTGGGCGAGCCGGTCCGCGATGGCCGCGCCGATTCCGCGCGCGGCTCCGGTGACGACCGCCACGCGGCCGTTGGATTCAGTCATAGGTGTCTTCCGTTTCGGTGTCAGAGCCGCTCGATGACGGTGGCGTTGGCCATTCCGCCGGCCTCGCACATCGTCTGCAGGCCGTAGCGCCCGCCGGTCGCCTCAAGGTGGTTGAGCATCGTGGTCAGCAGTCGGGTCCCGGACGAGCCGAGGGCGTGGCCCAGGGAGATGGCGCCACCCCACGGGTTGAGCTTGGCGGGATCGGCGCCCAACTCGTGGGCCCAGGCGAGCGGCACCGGCGCGAAGGCCTCGTTGACCTCGTAGATGTCGATGTCATCGATGCCGAGACCGGCGTTGGCCAACACCTTGCGGGTCGCCGGGATCGGGCCGGTGAGCATCAGCAGGGCGTCGTCCCCGACGACGGCGAAGGCGTGGAACCGAGCCCGTGGGCGCAGGCCCAACCGGTTCGCCCGCTCCTCGCTCATGATCAGGACGGCCGAGGCGCCGTCGGTCAGGGGAGAGGAGTTGCCCGGCGTGATCACCCAGCCCAGGTCGGGAAATCGCGCCGCCATTTCGTCCGTGTGGAACGAGGGCCGCAGGTCGGCGAGGCTGTCGGGCGTGGTGGAGGCGCGCACAGTCTCGTCGGTCGTGTGCATCTGACCATCCGTCAGCGGCACCGGCACGATCTCGGGATCGAAGGCTCCACTGCTGATCGCCGCCGCCGCCCGTCGGTGCGACTCCGCAGAGTAGGCGTCCAGGACGTCGCGGTCCAGCTTCCACCGCTGGGCGACGAGTTCCGCCGCGACTCCCTGGTTCACCAGCCCCGCTGAATAGCGCGCGTCGAAGCGCCGACCTCGACTGGCCGGCCGGGCGGAGCCAAGGGGAACCCGACTCATCGACTCCACGCCGCAGGCGATCGCCACGTCATAGGCGCCGGCGAGCACGCCCTGCAGACCGTGCCCCCGGGGGTGTGACCGCCCAGCACAGGCCTTGGCAATCTCAGACTCGGCGGGGCGACACCTGTCGACCCTCGGGTCGGACCGCGCCGTGAGCGCCTCGGTGCGCCCCGCCACCCGGCCTTGTTCAGCAGGCTCCTAGCTGAACGCGGCCTCCAGACATCTGGTCGATGACGGCCACACGTTCCGCGAACTCCACCGGGTTGTACAGCGGCAGCAGAGAGATGGAGGTGCCCAAGGTGATTCGGCTGGTGACGGCGGCGAGGCCGGCTTGGATGATCAGGGGGTCGGGCCAGTCCACCACCCGGGACGCATGATGCTCTCCGAAAGAGACACCGCTGAAGCCGAGACTCTCGGCCAAGATGACCGCCTCGGTCACTTGCGGGAACGTCCCACGGATCCCGAACAGCGATACCGGTACGCCGAGGAATCCCTTGACGGGCGCAGCGGGTGCTTGCCTTGTGAGCGGTTCAGCGACCGACATGGTGCAGCGCCTGCTCCCGCGCCTCGGCGTCCAAGCGCTGCGACTTCAGGCGCGTCAGCAAGAGCCACGACGTCACGGCCATCCATAGCCCGAAGATGGGGAACGGTATCCAGAACGGCAGGAGACCGTTCCAGGTGAACAACCCGCTCTTGGCGTTGTAGGCGAGTGCGCCGGTCTCGAACGTCATTGCCGACCATGCTGTGAAGTAGCCGTACCAGCGGGAGAAAGGCGAGTGCGCTGCGGCCTGCGGACGGAAGCAGATGACCGCCAAGGCCACCCAGGCGAAGATGTAGAACTGGTCCGTGGTGATGAATGTGAGGCACCCCAGTTCGTGCATGAGCTGGGTGACTTCGGGATCCCGGTCCGGCGTGAACGCCGCAACGCCCCAGAACACCGGGGGGAGGACTATGACAACCGTCATCAGCGCCCCGCCGACCACAGCCAGCACGGACCAGATCGGCCGGCCGCGCTCCTGTCGGGACATCTGAATACCGATGACCGCCCAGAACGGGATGAGAAAGGCCGCGGTCCAGGAGGGGCGATGGTCGCGCCGATCTTGATCTGGGTGTCCTGGCCGCGATACCACTGCGCGACCTCCTCCGCGCTCAGGTCCGGGTCGGGTGGCGGGAGCATGTTGAGCAACCAGATCAGTGCTACGGAGAAGATCGCACCGAAAGCGAGTGCCCACCACACGACGATGGTCTGACTCCGCGCCGAGAAGGCAGTGTCATCTCGGTGAGAGTCGGCTGGCTCAGTACGAGGCGGGGTGTCGTACATCCGGACCTTCCGTGTAGGCATGTTGTCTCACGTCAGCGACCCACATACTGCGGTATTCGCTTCTCCACGAGAGCTGCCACGGCCTCTTGGTGGTCGGCGGTCTCCAGGAGTCGGACCAGTTCCGTCGCGCACCAGTGACCGAGGCTGGCCAGGTCGGGGTCGAGCGCCCGGCGTAGGCCGGCCTTGAGCGCTGCGACCGCCAACGGCGGTTGGGCGGCAATCTTGTGCGCGAGCGCCATGGCGGCCGGCATGAGTTCGTCGTGCGGGACCACCGACCGCGTCAGGCCCAGCCGCAGCGACTCCTGCGCGTCGATCTTCGCTCCGGTTAGCATTGCCTCGGTGGCAGCCTCTCGACCGATCAGCTGGGCCAATCGGCTCAAGCCCATCGTGCTGCAGATCAGGCCCCGCTGGGTGAAGGCCGGGTGGAAGACCGCGCGTTCGGACAGAACTCGAAGGTCAGCCATGAGGGCAAGTTCGACACCCCAGCCCACGGCGGCGCCGTTGACGGCGGCGATGACCGGCACATCTGTGTGCTGGAGGGCTTCGGCCGCAGGGATGAGGGCCTTGTGCCTCATGATCTGGGCGACTGCCCCGGGCACAGCGAGGAGAGCGGCCACGTCGTCGCCCGAACAGAAGCCCGGATCAGCTCCCGTGATCACGATGCAGCGCGCATCCGCCCCGCGGACGGCATCGGCCAGCTCGTCGTAAGTCTGAGGCCGCAGCGCGTTCCGAACCTCGGGTCGGTTCAGCGCAATGGTCACGACGTGACCCTCCCGGCTGACAATCAGATCCTCGGGCACACCGGGCTCTCTTTCCATCACGATTGACACCGCGAGTCGGGACCGTACTATATACAGTACCGATTTAGTAGGTCGAGGAGACTGGCTCGTGGACGATCAGAGGTCGCACATCGCGCGGCCCACCGGGTGGTTCTGCATCGGAACGTCCGACGAGGTCCGGAGTGAGCCGCGGCCGCTGCACCACTTCGGTGTCGAGCTGGTTGTCTACCGCGGCGAGTCCGGCCAGGTCGTGGTCTTCGATGCCTACTGCGCGCACATGGGTGCGCATTTGGGGATCGGCGGTCGCGTTACCGGAGACGACATCATCTGCCCGTACCACGGGTGGCGGTGGGACAGGGGGGGCGAGGTTGTCGAGATCCCCTACAGCTCCCGGCTCAACCGGGCCCGCCAGCTCAAGGGCTGGTCGGTCCTTGAGCAGGACGGTCTTGTGTTCATCTGGCACGACGAGTGCGGGGGCGAGCCGGCGTGGGAGCCGCCCTCGTTCGCGGAGCTCGGTGCCGGCGGAGAACAGGTCATGAGGGAAGACACGGTCCGGATGTTCCCCGAGATGGCCGTCGAGACCGCGGTGGATCCGGCGCACGTGGCGTTCGCCTCTGCGACAGCCCTAGGTGCGCCGACGATCGTGGGCAAGGATGAGTACCTCGGAGTCACCCACCATTCGGTCGGCGGAGATGCCACCGCGCCGGTTGTCGTGGAGTGCTGGGGGGTCGGCGTCTCTCGGATGCAGAACGCGACGCCGATGGGCGGGACCTTCTTCACCTTGGCCACGCCGGTCGACGACGAACGAACAGTTCTCCGCACTATCGCCGTGGGCGCCACCGCTGCAGAGGTCCAGCGCCGCTGGGCCCAGCTGGATCGGGACATCGCCATCTGGGAGAACCAGCGTTGGGCTCGGACGACAACGACCGACTCCGAGGATGACGCGGACTGGGCGATTGTCGCCGGCTGGGCGGAGTCGCTCTACTCAGCTGGAGAGGTGGGCCGTAGGTGACCACCGTCCCGATCGAGCAGCGGGCTGACTCAGCAACGCCGTCCGGGCAGTTCCCATACAAGGCCTTCCCGACCGGCTGGTTCCAGGTCGCCTGGTCGGGGGAGTTGAAGCCGGGGGACGTCCGCCCGCTGCACTACTTCGCCCAAGACCTCGTCCTGTACCGGACCGCCGGCGGCGAAGCTCGCGTCGTGGACGCCCACTGCCCGCACCGGGGCGCCCACCTCGGACACGGAGGGGTCGTGCAGGCACAGACGATCACGTGTCCCAACCACGGCTGGCGATGGGACGGCGCCGGCCGCTCACCCGACGCACCCGCGGGGCGGTCGGACGAATGTCGGCTGCGGCACTGGCCGGTCCGCGAGGCCGGCGAGCTCATCTACCTCTGGTACGACGCCCTGAAGGGGCAGCCCACGTGGGAGCCGCTGGTCGTCGAGGCCTACGACAACCCCGACTTCTACCCCGCTTACCCGCACGGCATTGCGATCGATCAGGTCGGATTCCCGCCGCACCTTCTCGTGGAGAACATGGCCGACATGCCCCACGTGAAGTTCGTGCACAAGTGGGTCGACTTCCCCTCGCTCGACGTGTGGACGGAGACCGGGCCGCGGCTGCACACCGTGTTCAGCGGAGAAATTCCGACGGCCAAGGGTCCCACCCATCTCGTGCTGACGAACGACTCGTGGGGGATGGGCATCGTCTTCGCCCACTTCCACGGCCTGCGCACCACAATGCAGGTGATCTCGGTGATCCCGCGAGACCACCACAACTCGGACCTGCGGTTGTCGGTCTGGGTGCAACGTCCGGAGGGCGCCCGGACCGACGAGCCGGACAACCTGGCCCGCGCGATCTGTTTGGCGCAGCACCGGGAGGTCCTTGAGGCCCGGCCCGGGGTCGGTTCCGACCGGCCCATCTGGGAGAACATGCGCTACGTCGCTCAGCCGCCGCTGGCCCGTGAAGAGGCGAAGGTCGTGAGCCAGTACCGCCGGTGGATCAAGCAGTTCTACCCGTACTGACCCCGCGTCACGAACGAGTGGCGCGAGACGCTAGTGGTCCGTCTGCGAATTGATCTGGTTGAGCGTGGCGCGGCCGCGCCGAACCTTGGCGATGATCTCCTCCGCGGTCGCCTTCCAGATGAAGGGCTTCGGGTCGCTGTTCCAGTGCCCGGCCCAGTCGGTGATCGCGGCGGTGAGTTCGGCGACGCTGGTGAACCGCCCGCGGAGCAGACGCTTCTCGGTCAACTCCTTGAACCAGCGCTCGACCAGGTTCAGCCACGAACTTGAGGTGGGGGTGAAGTGCAGGTGCCAGCGGCGGCGGTCCTTGTGTGCGAGCCACTTGGCGATCTCCGGGGTGGAGTGCGCGGAAAGATTGTCCAGGATCACGTGCACGCCCAGTCCGCGCGGGACGGCGGCGTCGATCTGCTTGAAGAATCGCAGGACGTCGGTGCCGGTGTGTCCTTTCTGACAGTGGGTCAGGACCTGCCCGGTGGCGATGTTCATCGCGGCGACCAGGTCGACGGTGCCGTTGCGCTTGTAGTCGTGGGTCATGGTGCCCGCCCGGCCCGCCTTCATCGGCAGCGAAGGCTGAGTGCGGTCCAACGCCTGGCACTGGGTCTTCTCATCGAAACTGAACACCACCGCCCGAGCCGGCGGGTTGAGGTAGACCCCGACCACATCGACCAGCTTCTCCTCGAACCGGGGATCGTTGCTGATCTTGAAGGTGTCGAGCTTCCACGGCTTGAGGTTGTGGTCGGACCAGATCCGGGCCACCGCGTCCTTGCCGATCCCCAGATGCTTGCTCAGCGACCGCGTGGACCAATGCGTCGAGCCGTCCGGCGGGCTCTCGTGCTGAGTCGCGTGCAACACCTTGGCCACCGTCCCCTCGGGCAACCACGCCTTACGCCCCCGGCCCTTGGCGATCACCCCGAGACCGGCCGGGCCAGCCTCGGCGAACCGGACCCGCCACCGGCGCACAGTGTCCGAGTCCACCTCGCAACGCCGCGCGATCTCCTGATTGGCCACGCCGTCCGCGGCCAACAGAAGACCCCGGGCCTGGACCACCGCACGGTGGGGCAACGTCGAGGACCGCGCCATCCGGGTCAACTCGGCACGCTGCTCACTGGTGACCGGCATCGCCGGTGCTGTCTTGATCGGCATGGTCCACTATACCGCGCTAATTCACAGACAAACCACTAGGCGAGGCTCGCAGTCTCCCGATCACCGTCGGCACGAACGCCCGCGATGAGCATCGCGGTGATGCAACGGGCCGTCTCAGGGATGTCGATCTCCCGCTCTCGGAGCATCGCGTCGAGTGCCAATCCCAGGTGGACCCCCATGATGGCCTTCATCGCCACCTCCGAGGTGATCGCCGGAGGCTTCCAACCGGCGGCCTGGGAAATGACCTTCTGAATGCGCCGGAACGGCGACGACCGCGTCGAAGCCACCATCTCGACGAATCGCTTGCCCCGATCGATGTCGGAGAAGAGGACAACGCCTAGCAGGGGTGCGACCTCCACCAGCGCGACGAGAATGCGCTCGTTGACCCGCAGCAAGATCTCCGGTCCGGTGAGCGTCGGATCCTTCGCCACGGTCTCGATCTCGACGGTGAGCAGCTGCCACACCGCACCGGCTGGGCCTTCGACGGCCTCCTGGTAGAGCTCGTCCTTGGAACGGAAGACCCGGAACATGAAGGCTTCCGTAATCCCGGCCGTGCTCGCGATGTCCTTCGTTCGAGCTTCCTTGACACCGGCGGCGACGAACACTTCCCGGGCGGCGCGAAGAATGCTGGCGCGCCGAGCATCTTCCGACATGCGGCGTCGCCGAACTTCGGGACCCGCCGGTGCTGCTGCCTCCGCGGGTGCGGCCGGCCCGTGGAGCATCTGCGTCATCTTCGCCCGGAACGCTTCGACCGATCCGGGATCGCCCTGCTCCCCAGCGGCCGCCGGGAGAGCCTTCGCCTTCGCCCGGCGTCCGGCCTTGGCCCGCGGAGCGGAAGCGGCCGGGACCTCGAACCCTGGGGGCGAGCCGAGAGGAATGCCGCCACCGAAGAGCGTTCCCAGCTGGCGGGCCATCGATCGCTGGTTCTCCGGGCCAGGGGCGAGTAAGCGCCACAGCGCGATCCCGAGGTGAACCCCGAACGTCGCCTCGACGAGCACCTCGAGGTCGACCTCTTGGTCGTGCCACCCTGTCAGCTCGGCAAGGATCGAGCCGATCGCCGCCGAGAACTTCGGGAGGACGAACTCGTTGTAGAGCTCCTTCGCATCGAGCTTGTCCGACAGGAGCGCGACGCCGAGCAACGGTCCGATGTCGGTCATGTAGCGCAACATCAGCTCGTGGAAATGCCGCAGGATCTCCTGGTGCGTCGCGTGCCGACTGCTCATCGCGTTGGATTCCTCGACGAGGTCGTGGATCAGTACCTCGATCGGCTCGCGAATGGCGGCGTGGTAGAGCTCCCGCTTGCTGTCGAAGTGGTAGTAAATGAAGGCGTCGGTGATGCCGGCCCGAACGGCGATGTCGTGGATCCGCGCGCCGCCGTAGCCCAGCTCGACGAACAACGCGCGAGCCTCGTCGATGATCTGCGCCCGGCGGTCCTCCGGCGACATCCGGACCCGCCTCGGCCGATCCTTCGTGGCCTTCGCGGACGCTGCTTCCTTTGGCATCGGCGGCAAGACTACAGCTTGATCGCGCAGCCCCCGGGCACCGACATCATGCGACAGCGAGGGGGGCTGAGACACCTTCACGCCACTGGCTCGCGGGGCAACCCGAGGACGCGCTCGGCCAGGATGTTGCGCTGGATCTCGTCGGTTCCTCCACCGATCCGCAACCCCGGTGCGGCCACTGCGGCGTGGCCCCAGGCGAAAGTTCCCCACTGCCCGGTGTCGGCGGTCATTCCCGGTCCGACCAGGACGCCGGCCGCGTCGAGCGCCTGGCTCAGGACGTCTTGTCGCATCAGCTTCACCGCGGACATCTCAGGTCCCACGGCTCCGGTCCGCTCGGCGTTCTGCAGGAAGCGCGCGCTGGTCAGGTCGGCCACCTTGCTCAATACATACGCCTTGACCACGGAGTCTCGCGCGGCCGGGTACGAGATGGGTGAACGGCCGTGCTCGTGCTGGGCCAGCGCGAGGAGGCGGTCCACGAGTACGGAGACGGGGGCTTCCTTGCTGTCGCCGACGGCTTGGCGCTCCGTCATGAGGGTGGTCACGGCAACGCGCCAGCCCTCGTTGATCTCTCCGACGCGCGCGCCGTCGGGCACCGCGAGGTCGTCGAGGAACACCTCGTTGAAGTTCGTGCTCCCGGTCATCTGGCGGAGAGGTTTGACATCGATGCCCGGGGATCTCATGTCCACCAGGAACATCGTCAGCGCTGAATGTTTGGGTGCCGCCGGGTCGGTCCGCGCCAGGAGCAGACCGAAGTCGGAGTAGTGCCCGCCGGACGTCCAGACCTTCTGCCCGTTGACGACCCAGCCTTCGCCCTGCCGGACGGCTTTCGTCTTGACGCCGGCCAGGTCGGAGCCGGCCTCGGGCTCGGAGAACAGCTGGCAGGCGACGAGGTCGCCTCGCAACAGCTTCGGGAGAAACTGCCGCTTCTGCTCCGGCGTGCCATGCGCGGCGAGAGCTGGGACGACGATGCGCAGCGACACCAGCATGGTGTCGAGGCGAGGGATTTCAAACTCGGCCTCGAGGCGGGAGAAGGCCTTGGCGTGGCCGGCGGGCAGTCCCCGCCCGCCGTGCGCGGGGGGACCGTCGATCCAGGCGTAGCCGGCGTCGAAGAGGGTGGCTCTCCAGGCGCGGGCCTGTGCCAGGTCGGCCCGTTCCTGCGCCTCGTCAGGTGCGTCGAGGACGGGGACCTCGTCATCGCCCTGCCCCCACGCGCCCCCCGTGGCGAGCCGCCGCGGTGCCGAGCAGGCGAGGAATGCTCTGGCCTCAGCGAGGAACTCGGCCTCCGACGGTGGGGTGCTGGCAGTCACCGTGTCTCCCGATCCTGGCCGTTCTCCTAAAGAAGTACTATACAAAGTAGCGGCCTCGTTCCTAGATTGAGCGAGCATGGGACGCGTCACAGTCAGGGCAGCCGCCGGTCCACCCTCCGCTGCCGGACCGAGCCGACCGTTCGATGCCCATCTCGGGCCGAGGTGTTGACGCCCGAACCGGTGCGCTAGGGGCCATCTCGGGGCCAGGAGCGCCGCTCTCGCGATTGACACTAATACAGTACTAGATATAGTAAGAACGCCAACGGCGGCAGCGGATGGACTGAAATCGAGGGATCGACATGCAGGTGGCGACCAGCGAGTCGGAGATCAAGTACGACCCCTTTGACCCGGCGTCCCAGGCTCGGGCCTTTGAGCTCTACGCGCAGCTGCGCGACGAGGCTCCCGTCTACAAGACCGATGCCGGGTACTGGGCGGTGTCGCGCTACGCCGACGTCAAGGAGATCTTCACCAACCCCGAGCGCTTCTCGTCCTCGGCCAACCAGGCCGAGGGGCTGGGCCTCGACACGAACATCGACCCAGACGCCGACCCCGAGTTCCTCACCCGACTCATGACCGTGGCCGGCACGATGCAGGTCGACGTCATGGAGCTCTTCTCGGCCCGCGCGATCGTGGCGGCCGACCCGCCGCACCACACTCGGTTGCGTCGGATCGTGAATCGCGGCTTCGTCCCGCGACGCATTGCCGAGCTGCAGGACAACATCGCGCAGATCGTCGAGAGCTGCCTCGAGGGGATCGGCAGCGCGACTTCCTACGAGGTCGTATCCCAGCTGGCCGTGCCGCTACCGGTGCGGGTCATTTCCGATCTCCTCTCGGTCGACCGGGACAGCCACGGGGACATCAAGCACTGGTCCGACCTGCTCATGGAGGCCCAGGGCCCCTTGCGCGGAACGCCCAGGGCGATGGAGGCGCTGCTCGGCGTATTCAAGGGGCTGAGCGACTACTTTGTCCCCCTCATCGAGGACCGTAGGACGAGCCCGCAGGACGACCTGCTCAGCGACCTGGTCCGGGCCGCGGAGTCCGACATCCTGACGACCGCGGAGACGCTCCTGTTCATCCTCTCGCTCATGGCGGCGGGCAACGAAACAACGACCAGCGCCATCTCCAGCCTCGTCGTGGCCTTGAAGCAGAACCCCGACCAGGAGGCGCTGCTGCTGGAGAAGCCCGAGCTCCTGCCGAACGCGGTGGAAGAGATCGTTCGTTACCGCGCTCCGATCCAGGTCGTCTTCCGCACCCCGATGCAGGACGAGGTCCTCTCCGGCGTGACGATCCCGGCCGGAGCCACCATCGCCGTGCTCATCGGCGCCGCCAATCTGGACCCCCGTCAGTTCCCCGATGCGGATCAGTTCGACATCACCCGTGACACCAGCTCCGCTACGGGCTTCGGTCAGGGCGTCCACTACTGCCTCGGGGCCCACCTCGCTCGCACCGAGATTCGCACGGCGATGGCAGCGCTGCTGCCGCACCTGGAGCGCTTCCGCCTCAGCGACCAGCCGCTCGCGCTGCGGCCCAGCTACATGATCTACAACCTCGAGGCTGTCGAGCTCGTAGCCCGCTGATCACCGCGCTTCACCCACTGAGGAAGGACACACCATGGCGGTCCCGGACCTTTCGGCCACGCCCCTGCAGGATCTGTACTCCCTGACCGGGCGGGTGGCCGTCGTCACCGGAGCTGGGCGTGGCGTCGGCGCCGGATGCGCCCGCCGGCTGGCCGAGGCCGGGGCCAGCGTCGCGGTCTGCGACATCGACCCGACCACCATCGAGACGACGGTCAAGGAGATCGAGAGCGAGGGCGGGCGCGCCCTCGGCGTCGTCATGGACGTTTCTGACGCCGCGGCCATCCAGCAGGGCGTGGAGCGGATTCTCGCGGAGCTCGGGCAGATCGACATCCTGGTGAACAACGCCGGGATCTTTCCGCCCTGTCCCTTCCTCGACGAGAACGACGAGCACTGGGGACGTGTCCTGGGCGTCAACCTCGACGGCGTGATGCGGTGCAGCCAGTCGGTCGCGCGTCACCTCGTCGCGCGCGGGGCCCCCGGCGTGATCGTCAACATCAGCTCCATCGAGGGTGAGAAGCCCGGGACGGCGGGAGCGGGCGCCTACGTCACCTCGAAGGCCTCGGTGACCGGGCTGACGAAGGCCCTCGCCATCGAGCTGGGACCGCTCGGAATTCGGGTTCTGGCGGTCGCGCCGACCCTGGTCAACACCCCAGGCGTGCAGGAATTGATGCCGATGATGGAAGCCGCCGGCATCGGCAACCTCATCGAGGCGCTCAGGGTCAAAGTGCCGCTGGGCCGGGCCGCGGTGCCGGACGACGTCGCCCGCGCCGTGACCTTCGCTGCCTCGGACATGTCGATGCTCATGACCGGCAGCACCCTTTACGTCGACGCCGGGGCAATGACGGTCTGACGCCCGGCACGCACACCACAGATCAGGAGAACGCATGAAGACACTCGACGGCCGGATCGCGATCATCACCGGCGCGGGCCGCGGACTGGGCAGGGCACATGCGTTGCTCTTCGCCGAGCTCGGGGCACGCGTGGTCGTCAACGACAACGGCGCGGGCACCGACGGCAGTGGTGACGACGCGAGCCCGGCCCACGAGGTCGTCGCCGAGATCGCCCGGGCCGGGGGAGCGGCCGTCGCCCACGTGGGGAGCGTGTCCAACTGGGACAGCGCCGCCGCGATGGTCCAGCTCGCGGTCGACACCTTCGGGGGTCTGGACATCCTCGTCAACAATGCCGGGATCCTCCGCGACCGCTTCCTGATCAACATGTCCGAGGGCGACTGGGACTCCGTGATAGACGTCCACCTCAAGGGGCACTTCTGCCCACTGCGCCACGCGGCCGCCTACTGGCGTGCGCGGAGCAAGCAGGGCCACCCGGTGTCCGCCTCCGTGATCAACACATCCTCCGGCTCGGGTCTGCGCGGGAATCCGGGGCAGATCAACTATGCCGCTGCCAAATCGGGCATCGCGATGATGACGCTCGTCGCCGCGCGCGAGCTCGAGCGCTACGGCGTGCGGGTCAACGCCATCGCACCCGTGGCCCGCACGAGGCTCACCGAGTCGGTCCCCGGCCTGGGTGACCGGATCAGCGCGGACGACGGAGGGTTCGACAAGTGGGCCCCGGAGAACGTGTCGCCGCTCGTCGCCTGGCTCGCGAGCAAGGACTGCCAAGCCTCCGGCGAGGTCTTCAACGTCGTCGGCGGGCACGTGGGGCGGCAGCAGTGCTGGCTCGAGCAAGAGTCCTTCGTGTCGGACGCCCGCTGGACGGTCGAGGGTCTGGCGGAGGCGCTGGCCAAGATTCCCGCGGGTCCCTCGCCCTGGATGGCCTCGGCGTGACGGCAACCCACCTGGATCCCCAGAGCCTGATCGGCAAGGCCCTGCCGACCTTCACCGCTACGGCCGAGCGCGGCCGGCTCCGCTTCTTCGCCAAGGCGATCGGGGAGGTCGACCCGGTGTACACCGACGTCGCTGCGGCCCGGGTCGCCGGATATGGCGATCTCCCCGTGCCGCCGACGTTCTTCTACAGCCTCGAGCTCGGACGTCCGGACCCGCACGGATTCCTTCGCGACATCGGGGTGGATATGCGCCAGATCCTGCATGGCGAGGAAGGGTTTACCTACCACCGCGTGGTCGTCGCGGGGGAAGAGCTGACCTTTCGGCCCCGGATCGTGGACTACTACGAGAAGAAGGGCGGCGCGCTGCGGTTCCTGGTCCGGGAGACGCAGGTCTTCGCCGCCCAGGAGCTGGTCGCCGAACTGCGCAACGTCATCGTCGTCCGCCAACTCGAGCTGGTCTGATGAGCGCGTCGCCCAGCATCGACGTCGGGACCGAGCTCGCCCCGCTGGAGCTGCCCCCGCTCAACCGCACCACCCTGGCGCTGTTCGCCGGGGCCTCCGGCGACCACAACCCGATCCACATCGACATCGACGTGGCCCGCAGCGCCGGCCTGGACGACGTCTTCGCCCACGGGATGCTGTCGACGGCCTATCTCGGCCGCCTTCTGACGCGCTGGCTCCCGCAGCAGCAGCTGCGCTCGTTCCAGGTCCGATTCGTGGCCATCACCCCCGTGCACGGGCAGCCGACCTGTACCGGCCGAGTGGCCGAGGTGGCCGAGGTGGACGGCGAGCGGCGCGCGAAGATCGAGCTCGAGGCGCGTCTCGCCGACGGCACGGTCACCCTCAGCGGGGTCGCGACGGTGGCGCTCGGGGCGGCCCGGTGAGCGCCGTGCGGTCACCGTGGATGACCGAGGACATGGCCGACCTCTACGACCTGGCGTGGTCGTTCCTCTCCGACGAGGTGTCGAGGAACGAGACCCGTTGGGCTGAACAGCAGTGCGTCGATGTCGACCTGTGGCGCAAAGCCGCCAAGTTGGGGCTGCTGTGCGTTTCGATTCCCGAGGAGTACGGCGGTGGCGGTGGTTCGTTCCTGCACCATGCCACCGTCGCCATGGCCTATGCGCGCACGGGAGACCGCTCGTGGGGCAACTCCGTGCACAGCGGGATCGTCGCCCACTACCTGCTGAGGTACGGGACCGCGGAGCAGAAAAGCACCTGGCTGCCGCTCATGGCCAGCGGGGAGGTCATCGCTGCGATCGCCATGACGGAGCCCTCGGCGGGTTCTGATCTCAAGTCGATCCGCACCCGCGCGGTGCGTGACGGCGACAGCTTGATGATCGACGGCGCCAAGACCTTCATCACCAACGGATCCCACGCGGACCTGATCGTCGTCGCGGTGCGGACGGGCGACCGCGGCCGTTCCGACGGCATCTCGCTGGTCCTGGTCGACGCGCGTGACTGCGAGGGATTCCGCCGCGGCCGGGTCCTGGACAAGATCGGGCAGCACGGGGCCGACACCTCGGAACTGTTCTTCGACCAGGTTCGCGTTCCCGCGGGCAACCTGCTCGGAGCCGAGGGCAAGGGCTTCTCGATGATGATGGAGCAGCTGCCTCAGGAGCGGCTCATCATCGGGATCAGCGCGGTCGGCGCGATGGAACGCGCACTTCAGTTGACTGTCGACTACGTCAAGCAACGTGAGGCCTTCGGGGCTCCGCTCCTCGCGTTACAGAACACCCGGTTCGAACTCGCCGAGTGTGCCACCCTCACCCGCGTCGGTCGGGTGTTCCTCGATGACTGCATCACCCGGCGCATGGCCGACGGACTGGACCACGCCACCGCAGCGATGTGCAAGTGGTGGCTCACCCAGATCCAGTGCGAGGTCATCGACAAGTGCCTGCAACTTTTTGGCGGCTACGGCTACATGCGGGAGTACCCGATCGCCCGTATGTACGCCGACGCCCGGGCCCAGAAAATCTACGGCGGGGCCAACGAAATCCAGAAGGAACTGATCGCACGGTCCCTCTAGAATTTGGCGCTCCACTTGGTATAGTACTCATTTAGTAAGAGCTTTCTGCCGGAGAGGACGCGATGAGCCGCCGCCCGGCCCGCACCGTCGCGGGTCCTGATTCTGAGAGTGCACCGGTACAGCACGAGGTGCTGATCGTCGGCGCCGGCTTCGGTGGCATCGGCGTCGGCATCGGCCTGCAGAAGATCGGCATCCACGACTTCGTGATCCTGGAGCAGGCGGATGGTGTCGGCGGGACCTGGCGGGACAACTCCTACCCCGGCTTGGAAGTCGACGTCCCGTCCTTCAGCTACAGCTATATGTTCGAGCCGAAGGCGGACTGGTCCCAGCTCTACGCGCCGGGCTCCGAAGTCCAGGCCTACGCCGAGCACTGCGCTGACAAGTTCGGACTGCGCCGCCACATCCGCTTCGGCCGCCAGGTGATCCAGGCCCGGTTCGACGAGGCCAACGCGCTCTGGCGTGTCTCACTGCAGACCGGCGAAGAACTGACTGCGCGTTACCTCGTGAACGCCTGCGGCTACCTCAGTGGGCCGCGGCTTCCGGAGATCGACGGAATCGACGCCTTCGCGGGCAAGATCATGCACACGGCCCGTTGGGACCACGACTATGACCTGACCGGCAAGCGGGTCGCGATCATCGGGACCGGGGCGACCGGAATCCAGGTGGCACCAGCCATCGTCGACAAGGTCGCGCACCTCGACGTCTATCAGCGCACCGCGATCTGGCTGGCTCCGAAGATCAACCCCCCGATTTCCCGGCGGGCCCAGCGCGTGATGCGGCGTGCCCCGGTCCTGCAACGCGCCGCGCGGGCCTACATCTGGTTCGTCTCCGAGTTGTTCTTCCGGGTCGCCTTCCAGAACCACCGGCGCTACCACCGGGTTACCGAGGCGGTGGAGCGGTTCCTCATCAAGTCGATGCGCAAGAAGGTCGACGATCCGGCCACCCAGGAAAAGCTGATCCCGAACTACAGCTTCTTCTGCAAGCGCCCTAGCTTCTCCAACACCTTCTACCCGATGTTCAACCGGGACAATGTCGATCTCGTCACCGATGGCATCACCCACGTCACCGAGCGGGGCTTGGCCACAGTCGGCGGTGCCGAGCGTGAGGCCGACGTCCTGGTGTGCGCCACAGGATTCCACGTCTTCGACCGCAGCTCCGCACCGATGTTCGAGATCATCGGTGAAGGGGACACCAACCTTCGGGACTGGTGGGACGAGAACCGCTATCAGGCCTACCTGGGGACGACCGTCCCCCAGTTCCCCAACCTGTTCCTGATCTTCGGACCATATGCGGCTTCCGGTTCGTCGTACTTCGACATCCTGAACAACCAGGTCGTGCATATTGGGCGTGTACTGCGGGCCGCGAAGAAGCGGGCGAGCAACTACGCCGTCGTCAGGCCCGAAGTGCACGAGCGCGACTTCGCCAAGGTGCAGCGCAAGGCCCAGAAGATGGTGCTCTACAGCGGCGACTGTGCGACGTCGAACACCTACTATTTCGACGGCAAGGGCGACAGCCCCGCGGCGCCACGGCCCTCATCGATGCTGGGCCTGTGGTTGACGACCCGGTTGTTCCGCCTGGACAACTACCGCTTCGAGCTGCGCACCGGGCGGCCTGTCCACACCGATCATGCATCCCAGGAACGAACGGGCGCGGCGTCGGCCGGCACCCGTAGCGTCGTTGGATCGGAAGCTCCGATCCTGCACACAGAGCTCTCTTAGAGCTGTCGTAGATCTGATGCGAGGAGCGAGCATGCTGAACCGACGTGCACGGGGACGGGTAGCCCTCCTCGTGGCGGGTGTCTGCCTCGCGGGCACTGCCTGCGGGATCCGGGTGCCCGATTCCGAGGTCAACGCCGCTGAAGGCAACTCCGGTGCGGTCGCCGCCGAGGGCACCACCGTGGCCGGCTCGGATGCCGCCATTCCCACGGAGGCGACCGATGTCACCGTGCCTGGCCCGGCAACGACGACGGCGGGCACGGGGGCCGCGGCGCCCACCGGGTCGACGGGCACCGCCCCGAGCACCACCACAGCCACGGCCGGTACCGCCGGCAAGGGGAACAAGCCCGCAGCGACCGCGGCGCCGACGGTGGGCGGTGCCTGCACGAAACAGTTGGAGCCGATCAAGCTGGGCCAGACCGGTGCCTTCAGCGGCCTGCTGGGCCAGGCCTCCGGGCTCATCCGTCTCGGCCTGGCGGTCTGGGCCCGGGACGTCAACGCACGCGGCGGGGTCCAGTGCCACCCGATCCAGCTCTTCCAGGTCGACGACGGCTCCGACCCGGCCCGGACCGCTTCCAACGTCAACGACCTCGTCCAGACCAAGGGCGTCGTGTCGATGATCGGCTCCTACGTCCCGATCACCCTCGACGCCTACCGGCGAGAGGTCAACCGGCTGAAGGTACCGACCGTCGGCGGCGACGGAATCCTGCCGCCCTGGAACGAGGACCCGCTGCTGTTCCCCGCGGGCACGAGCTCGGACGTCATCTACACGGCCACGGCCAAGGTCCTGGCTCAGGCCACCGGCAAGACCAAGTTGGGCGTCATCTCCTGCGTCGAAGCATCCGTCTGCCCGTTCATCGCGCAGCAGGTCAAGGACGCGGCCAACGCAGCCAAGGGCGGCTACCAGGTCGTCGCCCAGCAGTCCTCGTCGATGACCCAGACGGACTTCACGGCCGAATGTCAGAACATGAAGAACGCTGGGGCGGAGTTCCTGTGGCTGGCACTCGACGGCGCCAGCGACCAGCGGTTCGCGCGCTCCTGCCTCGCGATCGACTACAAGGTGCCTTTCGCGACGGTCCCGATCGCCCTCGGTGCGGCCAGCGCTCGTGATCCGAACGTGCGGGATTTCGGCGTGTACTTCGCGTCGTCGTTGGCCCCGTTCCCGGCCACCGATAACCCCGGCCTCAAGGAGTTCCACGCGGCCATGGCGAGGTTCAACCCCGGCGGGCCGTTCGACGGATCGGCCATGCTCGGGTGGGCCGCCGGCAAGCTGTTCGAAGCGGGCATGGCCAAGGTTCCGCAGGCGCGCACCGGGCCGGTGGCTACCGCCCTGGTGCTGCAGGGGCTGTACTCCCTGAAGAACGAGACCCTGAACGGACTGAGCCCGGGCGTCACGTTCCGCGCCGGTCAGGGCGCGGCCAAACAAAACTGCTACTACACGATCTTGTTGAACAGCTCTGGGTTCACCGCGCCCAACGGCAGCAAGAAGGATTGTTTCTGACGCCGATCTAGGCAAACTAGTACAGTACTGCATATAATAGCTGCCTAAGATGAGCGGTGTCGCTCGGCAACGAGGAGGTCGTACATGAGACTGGGACGCGCACGCGGCGCCCTGCTGGCCGGCCTGGTCGGGGTGAGCCCCCTGATGTGGGTGGTGTTGCCCGGCAGCTCGGCCCGAGCCGACTCGACGTTCGAGGGCTTCGCTCAGTCCTTCGGCGTGCAGGCGACGCTCACCAATGCCTCGCTGCCGCTCGGGCTCACGGCCGAGCTCAACGTGCCGTTCTCCTCGGCGCACCTCAATCGCCTGCAGCAGTCCGACGCCACCGCCTCCTCGATCTACCCGGGTGATGTGGTGGCCGCTCTGCCGGGGATGGGCGGGGCGCTGTTCTCGGTGCCCACCCCGCGCTATCCCGTCATCGTCACCACGCAGTACGGCGACGATCCCAAGGACGCAGTGTTCCCCGGGGCCTCGATGCATGCCGAGAGCGGTTCGGAGCACGCCTATTCCAAGGGACAGGTGGGGAGCGATCCCAGCGGCAGCACCTCGACCTCGCGGGTGCAGGTCGCCGATGGCGGATCGGTCGTCTCGACGGCCGAGTCCACGGTCGATGGCCTGGTTTTGGGTGACGACCAGTTCAAGCTCTCGGGTCTGCAGACCCGGGTCCGGGTCGTTGCCGACGGAGGCACCGGAAAGCTGACCCGCAGCTCCTCGATCACGATCGGCCGGATCAACGTCCCGGCGCTGTCGATGCGCATCCCCTGCACCACACCCGAGACCGTTCCGCTGTTCGTCCCGGCCCCGGGCGTGCCGCAGCCGGAACCGGCGAAGTTCCCGGTCGTGGAGATCCCCGCGCCGTTCGGCTGCAACCAGATCCAGAACCCGGACATCGGCTTCAAGGACGGCTCGTTCTTCGTCGCGTTGCCGAGCGCCGGCGCTCCGGTGAACGTCCCGCTGGCCGCCGAGACCGTGTTCGATGCTTTTAAGGCAGCCGGGATTGAGATGAGCTTCCAACCCGCGGTCGACTCGGAGACCGGGCTGACCGGGGTCGGCTTCACCTTCAAGACGCAGATCTCTGAGGCGCCGGACAACCAGTACTTCAAAGGCCCCACCCCGGTGACCTTTAAGGTGGGTCAGGGGGTCGCGACCGTCGACTTGCGGCCCCTGAGCCTGGGCAGCGATGCGTCGGGCATCAGTCCGGTTGATGCGACCGGGACGTCGGGGGACACCTCCGGCTTGCCCTCCACCTCCGTTGACGCCGCGGGCCTCGGCGCCGGCGCTCTCCCCAGTGTCGATACCGGCGGAGTGCTCCCGGTGGACATCACAGCGGCGCAGCCAGCTGACTCGATCAGTAGCGCCGCGACACGGAACGAACGGACGACGAAGCTTGCGTCCTACTACCGCGGTGGCAGTGACACCGCCGACAACATCTATATCGCCCTGGTGCTCACCGCTGCCGTCGCGTTCGCGGCCACCTCGATCATGCGCGTGTTTGGAGTGGGATTCCGATGGAGCTCATGAGCGTCCTGCGGTCGCAGTGGGACCGCATCGCAGCGTCGGTCGCGATCGGGGCCGGGCTGCTGTGCCTGATCTTCGGCTATCTCGGGATCAGCGGGACCGCGCATGTCGCGAAGCAGCTGCCCTACATCATCTCCGGCGGTTTGATGGGTGTCTTCCTGCTGGGCCTGGGCGCGATGCTCTGGCTCTCGGCGGACATGCTGGATGAGTGGCGTGAGCTACGCGGGATGCGCCTGCTCCTGGCCGAGGATGTGGCGTTGCGTGGTGAGGACGCCTCCCTACTGGCCAGCGCGGGGATCCGGCGGTCCATGCCCTTGGGTGACGATGAGCCGGCCGCGGCCTTGGCGGGCACGCCTCGGCGGCGCACCAGCTTCGCCTCCGAAGGGTCCCGCGCGCCGGTCGGCTCCACTTCCGCGAAGTCCGTCGGGCAATGAGCAATGCCGGGGCCGAGCCGGGCTGGATCGCGGACACTCCATGGCGCAGCCGCAGCCTCGTCCTCATGGCGGGGCTCTCGATCGCCGGGTTGATCGGGATCTGGGTCTGCTACGGCGGCTGTCGCGACGCTGATCGCTGGGCCACCCAGCTCAACTGGATTCTCGGCGCCATCGCCTGCGCCGGGATCGCCGTCCTGGGCATGTTCTCTTGGCTGCTGGCCGGCCTGCGGGCGGTACGGGCGGAGAAGCGTTACGTGACCCGCAATCTGATGCCGATTCTCCCCCGGCGTGGCCGCGCCGACGGGCCGTCGGCGCCGGGTGAGCTCGGTTACTGGGCGGACGCCCGAATGAAGCGCTACCACCTGTCCACCTGCCTGCTGGTGCGCGGCAAGCACCCGTTCTCGATGAGTCTTGACGAACTCGCCGCGACCGGACGGACCGCCTGCGGAGTCTGCCTCCCTCTGGAGCGCGTGTCATGAAGGACTACATCCCGTACATCATCTTCGGTCTGACCTCCGGTGCCATCTACGGCATCTCCGCCATGGGTCTGGTCCTGACCTACAAGACCGCCGGCGTGTTCAACTTCGCGCACGGCGCCGTCTGCGCCGCGGCTGCGTACGCGTTCTACGACCTGCGCGAACTCCAGGGTCTGCCCTGGCCGGTGGCGGCCGCCCTTGCCGTGCTGGTCTTTGGGGCTTTGCTGGGGCTGATCCTCGAGCGGATGGCGCTGGTGCTCGCCAACGTCTCGACGGCCTACAAGATCGTGGCGACGGTTGGTCTGCTCGTCGCGATCCGCTCCTGCATCGTGCTGCGCTACGGCGCAGAGGCCCTGCCCTTCCAACCTTTCCTGCCGCAGGAGACGGCGTTCCGGATCGAAGGCGTCCGGGTCAACTACGACAACGTCATCGATCTGCTGCTCGGCATCGCCGCCGCGGTCGCTCTGTTCGTGTTCTTCCGGGCCAGTCGACTGGGCACCGCGATGCGCGGGGTGGTCGACGACGCCCCGCTCTTGGACATGACTGGCCAATCGCCGGCTGCGGTGCGGCGCAGCGCCTGGATCATCGGCTCGGTGTTCGCCGCGGCCTCCGGCGTGCTGTTCGCCTCGGTGCAGCAGCAGTTGGACGTCAACATCCTCACGCTGCTGGTGGTCCAGGCATTCGGGGCCGCGGCCGTCGGCCTGTTCCGTAGTCTCCCGCTGGCGTTCGTCGGTGGGCTCGCCGTCGGTCTGCTCCAGAAGCTCGCAGGCAAGGAGGTGGCCTCCCACGCGGAGCTACAGGGCATCGACACCAACATGCCGTTCCTCGTGTTGCTCCTCGTGCTGCTGGTTGCTCGTCGTCAGCAGCTCGTCGAGGTCGGGCGTCATATCAAGGAGCGGGCGGTCCCGCCCAGCCCGTTCCCCGCCTGGGTGCGCACCGCAGGATTCGCTGCGCTGACCGTCTTCATTCTGCTCGTGCCTCAGATCGTCGGCACCAAGCTCGCGTTCTGGAACGTGACGGCCACCCAGGTGATCCTGTTCCTGTCCCTCGGGCTCCTGGTCCGAACCTCCGGCCAGATCTCCCTGTGCCACATCGGTTTCGCCGCAATAGGGGCGGCGGGCTTCGGACACATGCTCCAGCACGACGTGCCCTGGGGCCTCGCCGTGCTGATCGGCGGAGCGATCGTCATCCCGATTGGCGCCATCATCGCCCTGCCGGCGATGCGCCTGCCGACGCTGTATCTTGCGCTGGCCACGCTCGGTTTCAACATCATGTTGGCGCAGTATGCCTTCGGCAAGAGCTACATGTTCGGATTCGGCCGCCTCGACGCCCGACGCCCCGACGTGTGGGGCATGGAGGACGACAAGCGCTACTACTACCTTCTGGTCACGATCGCCTTCCTGTGCCTGCTCCTCGTCCTGGCCGTCGAGCGCTCCCGACTGGGCCGCCTCCTGCGGGCCATGTCGGACTCACCGACCGCCCTGACGACCTCGGGCATGAACGTCAACGTCACCCGGGTCATGGTCTTCTGTATCTCCGGCTTCCTGGCCGGCATCAGCGGTGCGCTCTACGCCTCGCTGTTCGGTTCGGTCAACCAGGACAGCTTCAACTACCTGGACTCCCTGGTGGTCCTCGCGATCCTGGCGATCTCCGGTCGGCGCACGATTACGGCTGCGCTGGTTGCCGCCTTCCTCTACAAGGGCCTGCCGGGCTACGTCGACACCATCGCCTCGGCCCTGGGCGACCAGGACCCGGTGCAAGTGCAGACCTGCCTCAACATTCTGTTCGGTGTGCTCGCCATCGCGGCCGCCGCGCTCTCGCAGGGCCAGTTCCAGAACTGGCTGTCCGATCGGGGCACCGTGTGGGAGGAACGGAGCAGCGGTCCGCGCGAGCTCCGGTACCAGACGGTGGTGGCGGCGCGCCGGGCCAAACGGCCGCGGACCGAAACGGATCGCTCCGACGAGCTCGTTGGAGCGGGGTCGGGCGGACGACATGGCTGAAGCTGCGCCGACTCCCGGGGTGCTCGCCTACGGCGCGTACATCCCGACCGCCCGGCTGCAGCGGTCCGCCCGCGGAGCCGTACTCGGCACCTCGGGTGGCAAGGGAACCCGGGCGGTTGCCTCCTACGACGAGGACACCACCTCGATCGGCGTCGAGGCGGCCCGCCTGGCGCTGCGTGGGCGGGGCGTCGTACCCGACCAGCTGATCTTCGCCACGGCCTCGCCGGCGTACTTGGACAAGACCAACGCGACCGCCATCCACGCTGCCCTGTCCTTGCCGCGTAGTGCGCTTGCCTTCGACGCGGGTGGTGCTGTGCGCAGTGGCGTGGGAGCGGTGTTCTCAGCGCTGCGGAGCAACGGACCGACTCTGGTCGTCCTGTCGGACCTGCGCGGCGGTGTGCCGGGCTCGGCCGACGAGGTGGCCGCCGGCGATGCCGCGGCCGCGCTGGTGGTGGGTACCGGCGGCCCCGAGGCCCCGGTGCTTGCGGAGGTCCTTGGCCAGGCCAGTGCGACCGCGGAGTTCCTCGACCGGTGGCGTCTGCCCGGGCAGGCCCACCCGGGAACTTGGGAAGAGCGCTTCGGCGAGCACGCCTACCTGCCGTTGGCGGACGAAGCCTTTGCGGCGGCGCTGAAGGACGCGGAGCTCACTCCGGACCAGGTCGATCACCTAATAGTCGCCGGCACCCACGGTCGGGCCTGCAGGGCGTGGGCGACGCGCAGTGGGGCGGCCGCCGAGGCAGTCGTCAACGACCGGACCGCGGCCATCGGTAATCCGGGCACGGCCCAGCCGTGGGTACTGCTGGCCGACGTCCTGGACCGCGCCGGCGGGGGTGAGGTCATCGTCGTGATGGTGCTCGCCGATGGGGCGTCCGCTCTTGTGCTCCGCACTACCGACGCGCTGGCCGCTGGCCGGTCGGCGGTCTCGGTCGCCGCGCAGATCGCAGGAGGGGACGACACCCTGGCCTATGGCGCTTTCCTGACCTGGAAGGGCTCCCTGGACCGTGAGAGTCCACGCCGTCCGGACCCAACGCCGCCGGCCGCCCCGCCTTCGCTGCGCACCTCGGCCTGGAAGTACGCCTTCGAAGGATCCCGCTGCACGGCCTGTGCGACCCGGCACATGCCCCCGGCGCGGGTCTGTCGGCGCTGCCACGAGGTCGACCAGATGGTGCCCGAGCCGATGGCCGACGTCCCCGCCGCAGTTTCCACCTTCACGATCGACCGCCTCGCGTTCACCCCGAGCCCGCCGCTAATCGGGGCTGTCGTGGACTTCGACGGCGGCGGCCGGACGAACATCGAGCTCACGGACTGCGATCCGGCGTGGGTCGCGATCGGCCGGCGCGTCGAGCTGACCTTCCGTCGGACGCTGACCGCCGGGGGAATCCACAACTATTCATGGAAGGCCCGCCCGTTGCGGAGCTCCACCGACCCGGGGCAGGCGAGCTGAGATGGGTTCTCACGGGATCCGCGACCGAGTCGCGATCGTCGGCATGGGTTGCACCCCCTTTGGGGAGCATTGGGACAAGAGCACGGCCGACCTGTTGATCGACGCCGCGCAGGGCGCCATGGCCTCGGCCGGGATGGGCCGCGACGACATCGACGCCTACTGGCTGGGCACGATGGGCAGCGGTCTCAGCGGGGTGACACTGTCCAGGGCGCTGCGGGTGACCAAGCCGGTGACTCGCGTCGAGAACTTCTGCGCCACCGGTTCCGAAGCGCTGCGCAACGCGTGCTACGCCGTCGCCTCCGGGGCCTACGACGTCGCGATGGCGATCGGCGTGGAAAAGCTCAAGGACTCGGGCTTTTCGGGCCTGGTGTCTCCGCCGCAGCCGTCGGACGGCACCGCGGTGGAGATGACCGCGCCGGCCGCGTTCTCCTACCTGGCGCCGGCCTACGCGAAGCGGTACGGCCTTGACAACGACGAGATGCGGGACGTCCTCACGCGCATCGCGTGGAAGAACCACCAGAACGGTGCGCACAACCCCCGAGCACAGTTCCGCAAGGAGGTCGCCAAGGAGACCATCGGCAACGCCCCGCTGATCGCCGGGTCTCTGGGCGTGTTCGACTGCTCGGGGGTCAGCGACGGCTCCGCCGCCGCCATCGTCGTCAGGGCCGAAGATGCGTACCGCTACACCGACTCCCCGCTGTATGTGAAGGGGTTGTCGTTCGTCGCGGGCGACGCCACCGGCGTGGTGGACGACACCTACGATTACACGACTTTCCCGGAGGTCGTGCTGAGCGCCCAGGACGCCTACGCGCAGGCCGGTGTCACCGATCCGCGAGCGCAGATCGCGATGGCTGAGGTGCACGATTGCTTCACACCGACCGAACTCGTGCTGATGGAGGACCTCGGGTTTGCCGAGCGCGGCTTCGGGTGGAAGGAAGTCCTCGCGGGCACCTTCGACCTCCGCGGTGACCTGCCCGTGAACCCCGACGGTGGGCTCAAGGCCTTCGGTCACCCCATCGGAGCCAGCGGCCTGCGGATGATGTTCGAGTGCTGGTTGCAGCTGCGCGGCGAAGCGCCCGAGGACCGTCGCATCACCAGCACCGCGCATGGCAAGACTCTCGGCCTCACGCACAATCTCGGGGGCCGCCCGGGCGAGTGCGTGAGCTTCGTCAGCATCGTGGGATCGGAGCCCAGCGCATGAGGCAGACGAGCGACGTGGACGGCCTGAGCGTCGAGGGCCTGGTGGTGAAGTACGGCGGATTGGTCGCCGTGGACGGCCAGAACCTGACCGCTCCCCGCGGCCGGATCACGGGACTGATCGGACCGAACGGGGCGGGCAAGACCACGACGTTCAATGCCTGCACCGGCATGGTCAAGCCCGCGGCCGGCAAGGTGCGGCTCTTGGGGGAAGACATCACGGGGCTGGCGCCCCACGTGCGTGCGTTGAAGGGCATGGGTCGGACGTTCCAGCGGATGGAGTTGTACGACACCCTCACCGTGCGGGAGAACGTCGTGCTGGGCAAGGAGGCCGGCATGGCCGGCGGCAATCCCTTCCGGCACCTCCGCGCCACCCGGTCGCAGACGGTGCAGCTGCGGCGCGTGGCTGCCGGGGCGATGGAGATGTGCGGGATCAGTGGGCTGGCCGCTCGGCGTCCCGCGAACCTGAGCACGGGGCAGCGCCGGCTGGTCGAGCTGGCGAGATGCATCGCGGGGGAGTACCCGTTGATGCTTCTGGACGAACCGAGCAGTGGACTGGACGGCGCGGAGACCGAGGAGTTCGGTCGGATCCTGAAGTCCCTGGTCGCGGAGCGCGGAGTCGGGATCCTGATCGTCGAACACGACATGGCCTTGGTCATGTCGATCTGCGACTACATCCACGTCCTCGACTTCGGCAAGCCGATCTTCGAGGGCAGTCCCCGGGAAGTCGCCACCTCGAAGTTGGTACGCGCCGCGTACCTGGGCAGTGAGGCCGATGGGATGGCCAAGTTCGAGAACGACGAGGAGCGTGCTCGTGTTTGAGCTGCGGGGCATCCACGCCGCATATGCCGGGACCAAGGTTCTCCGCGGGGTGGATCTGGTCGTTCCGCCCAGTTCGGTGGTTGGCCTGCTGGGCCCGAATGGGGCCGGGAAAACCACGCTGCTGAGAGTGGCGAGCGGATTGCTGAAACCCACCGCGGGGCAGTTGGTCGTCGACGGGAAGGATCTCACCTCGGCGAGCCCCCACCGGTTGGTGGACCATGGCGTGTGTCACGTGCCGGAAGGCCGTGGGATCTTTCCCAGCCTGACAGTGCGCGACAACCTGCTCCTGCAGTCGGTGAAAGGGAAAGAAAACGAGGCGGCCGAAAAGGCGGTCGGAGCGTTCCCGCGCCTTGGAGAGCGGATGTCCCAGCTGGCCGGAACGCTCAGCGGTGGCGAACAACAGATGCTCGCCCTCGCCCGCGCCTACGTGCAGAACCCACGCTTTGTCCTTCTCGACGAGGTGTCGATGGGCCTGGCACCCAAGCTGGTCGATGAGATCTTCGAGTTCCTCGACCTCCTTGCCAAGACGGGGACCTCGCTGCTGCTGGTGGAGCAGTACGTGACACGGGCGCTGGCTGTTGCGGACTATGTGTACCTGCTCAACCGCGGCGAGGTCGTCTTTGCCGGCGAGCCCTGCGAACTCGACGCCGACGCGCTCGCCGAACAGTACGTGGGCGCGGGTCACTGACGCTGCCCAGATGAGTACGGACTCCACTCGGGCGGCGATCCTCGACGCGGCCCGAAACGTGCTCTTGGACGAGGGCTGGGAAGCGGTGTCCCAACCGCGGGTCGCCGAGGTCGCCGGGGTAGGGCGGGCCACCGTTTACCGGTACTGGCCGCAGCGATTACAGCTGATGCAGGACGTCTGCTCGGCCGAGGCGCCGGTAACGCACGCCGAACCGAGCGGGGACCTGCGCGCGGATCTGCTGACCGAGCTGGAGGCATTCCGTCGGGCGATGCAGGAGCGTCGGGCCGGTCGGGTGCTGATCGCCTTGGCGCACAGGGCGATGTGGGAGCCGGGGCTGGCCGAGGTCAAGGGCCGCTTCGTCGACGAAGGGTTGTCAACGCTGCGACGGATCCTCGAAACCGGCGTCAAGGAGGGCAGCCTCGATCCGGAGGCTGATCTCGATGGTGCGCTCGCCGAGCTCGCCGGCGCTCTGGTCTACCGGCAGTTGATCCTCGACCAGGACCTGACGTCCGCCATGGTCGAAAGCAGGCTCGACGCCTTCCTGATCTGTTATGGGCGCAACCCCAGTGGAGGTCCGAGCAGGGTCTTGTGACCGTGCGTCCGGAGGCTGGTTTGCAGGCGGCAGCCGGGTCTTCAGTCCCGGGCGAATCGAGGCTTGCGCTTCTCCTTGAAGGCCTGGCGCGCCTCGGCATAGTCGGGACCGTACTGAGCAAGACCCTGCGTGGTTGCTTCCGCGTCGAGCTGTTCTTCCAGGGTGCGGTCGGCGCTCTCGTGCAGTAGCCGGCGGATCGCCCCGACGCTCGAGGAGAGCGCAGCGACGGCGTGCGCCAACTCCAGCGCCTGACCCAAGGTTTCGCCGTCGGGGACGACGCGATTTACCAGACCCCAGGCCAAGGCCTCCTCCGCCTGGACGGCTCTGCCCAGCAACGCCATCTCGGACGCGCGCGCGGTCCCCACGATGCGAGGCAGCAACCAGGTCGCGCCTGCGTCGGGGACAAGGCCGACATTGACGAAGGCCAGCCGGAAGGTCGCCGTGGCTGCAGCGACTCGGAGGTCGCACGCCAATGCAAGCGAGACACCTGCACCGGCCGCGACGCCGTTGACAGCGGCGACCAACGGCTTCTGAAGCCCCATCAGATCGCGGATCAGGGGGTTGTAGAGGCGTCTCAGGACGTCTTCCGCGTCGCTCGGACCGCCCTGCAGATCAGCCCCGGCGGAGAAGGCGCGGCCCGCGCCGGTCAGGACGATGGCCCGCACGTCCCGCCGTTCATCTAGAACGGCGACCTGGGTGCGCAGCTCCCGCAACAGGTCGTGACTCAACGCGTTCAGTCGCTCGGGTCGATCCAGGGTCACGACTGCCACAGGTCCGTCGTGATCGACGCGCACCGGCGGTTGTTCCTCGGTCATGACGCCCCTTCCGACGGGACCAGGACGTGGTGGGTGCGATCGAAGGTCATCGAGTCCCCGCGGCGGTTGCATTGACCGGGGATTGAGGCGAGTCTATTATATACAGTACCCAATTAGTAATGTCACGAGGTGATCGTGTAGTGGCCGATCACCGCAACACCGCCCACGCCGACCTCGTGCGCAGAGGAAGCGAGAGCCTCGCGGCCTGGCGCCGCGAACACCCCACCCGTCGCCTGGATCTGCGCGGTGCCCAGCTGGCCGGCGAGACATTGACCGGAATGGAGCTGCGGCGGGCCGACCTCCGGGAGGCGAATCTCCGCGGGGCTTGCCTGCGCGGCTGTGACCTCGTGCGAGCCGATCTGAGTGACACCGACCTCAGTGAAGCGGATCTGACCGGCGCAGACCTGCGCGAGGCCGCGCTGTCGGGTGCCCGCCTGACCTCTGCGTCCCTGGAGGGCACCAACCTCGGCGGCGCGTCGGGCCACAGCGGAACCACCCTGCTTCGTGGAGCGAACCTGCGCGACGCACGACTTGTTGGGTGCGACCTGCGCTCCGCCGATCTCGGCGGCGCCGACCTGGAAGGTGCCGACCTGCAGGACGCGGATCTGTCGGGCGCCGATCTTCGCGGCGCTGTCCTGCGGCGGGTGAGCGTCGGTTGGTCGAGTGTCTTCGCACGATCTCCGGCCGACTGGCGTCGGATCTCGCCCTCGGCGCGCTTCGACGATGCCGATCTGCGGGGCGCGGACCTGGAAGGCGCCGACCTGGTCGCCGCATCGTTCGTCGGCGCGCGTCTTGAGGGTGCGCGGTGTCGGTCGGCCAACCTGGCCGGCGCGACGTTCTTCGGTGGCGACCTTTCGGGAGGCGACTTCTCCGATGTTGATCTCACGGGAGCGGAGCTGGTCAACGTGTGCGCTCGCCGGCTGGGCCTTGCGCGAGCCGTCCTGGTCGGAGCCCGGATCCAGCACAGCGATCTGCAAGCGGTAGATCTCACCGAGGCGTGGTGCGGCGGCACGCTTGCGGTCGACGTGCGTATCGACGACGCGATCGGGCTGAGCACTCTGCGTCACGTGGGACCCAGCTGGGGCCCGGTCTGCGGCCAGGACCTGGGTCGGACGGGGCCGCGGGGATGGCTGGTGACCGGGGGCCAAGGTCATGGTGCGCTGTTGGCCAGCCAACTGCAGTCCCGGGGCGTGGCCTGTTGGAGCGGGCCCTTCGAGGAGTGGCTTGCTCTCCGGCCCCGATTGCGAGCGGCGCAGGCGTTGCTCGCCGTCGACGGAGTAGTGCACGTGCCCGGACCTGAGGGCGCGACATGGTCGGCCTTCTGGGCGGAGATGGCGGCGTCCTGTGGTCGTCCGCTGCGCGTGTTCGGCGATGCGGACGGCCGGTGGACCGAGCGCCAACTGATCGCGTTGGTCGACGACTTCAGAGGCTTGACCACCGGTCCCTACTAGGTATCGTACTCATTTAGTAAATGGAGGAGGATGTCGTGACTGTTCGCGTGGGTCAGACCGATCGGCCGTTGTTCCTGCGACAGCTGAGCACGGACGAGTACCTGCCTCAGCCCTACTCGGATGTCGACAAGCTCGTGGTCGCCAAGACGGTCGACCGCATCGAGACAGCGAGTGCCGAACGTCGCCGCGACGTCAGCGACCTGGCGGACGGTCGGGCGGGAACTGCCGCCGGCCTGCGGGAGCTCAACGCGGAGTGGGGGGAGACCTACTACGACGTCCCCGAGGATGCGGTCCGCGACGACGACGCCGCCTCGGACGTGTTCGACGGGCCGGAGTTTGTCATCGACGTCCAGACCCACTTCATGGCCCCGCACGGGGTGCGGTCCTTCCCCACCCAGATGCTGATCGACCTCTACCGCGCGACGATGCCGACCTGGTGGACCCAGCTCGACGACATCGTGGCGATGGATCTCGCTTGCTACATCCGCAACGTGTTCCTTGAGTGCGAGACCGGCGTGGCCGTGCTGACCTCCGGTCCGGGCGTGGACGACTGGCGAAACCTGTTCAACGACGAGATGCACGCGACCCGCATGCTGATCGACGGTCTGGCGGGAACGGGCCGCCTGCTCAACCACGCTGTCGTGCACCCGAAGATCGACCACGAGCTGGAAGGCATGGAGGCCTTCCGCGACGAGTTCCAACCGGCGGGCTGGAAGGTCTATACCCTCGGCGTCCTCACCGAGCAAGGGCCCCAGGAGGGCTGGGCCCTGACCGACGACGAAGGCATGCGCTTCCTGGAGAAGGCGCGCGCGCTCGACGTCAGGCTCGTGTGCGCTCATAAGGGGATTAGCTGGCTCGCCAACAACGGGTCGCCCGCCGACATCGGTCCGGCGGCCAAGGCGTTCCCCGACCTCGATTTCCTCATCTATCACTCGGGCTACGAGATGGAGTCTTACGGCGCCCCGCCGGAAGGGCCGTTCACCGAGGAGACGGCCGACGACGGCATCAACCGGCTGATCAAGAGCGTGCGGGACGCCGAAATCGATCGCACCAACGGCAACGTCTACGCCGAACTCGGCACGACCTGGTTCTCCGTCATCCGCCGTCCGGAGGAAGCAGCTCACGTCATGGGCAAGCTCCTCCTGCACTTCGGCGCGGACAACATCGTCTGGGGCACCGACAGCATCTTCTACGGGTCGGCGCAGCCGCTGATCGATGCCTTTCGCACCTTCCAGATTCCGGACCGCCTGTGCGAGCAGTTCGGCTACCCCAAGCTCACCGCCGAGGCGAAGGACAAGATCCTCTCCCGCAATGCGGCGCGGCTGTACAAGGTCGACGTCCCCACGATGCAGGAACGGGTCAAGAACGATGATCTTTCGTGGGCGCGCGACCTGCTGCGCGAGGTCGAGAAGCACGGCTTCGCGGGACTTCGATGACAGTGACAACTCAGCCGAGGCCAGTGACATCGCTCGTGCAGCGCTACCTCGTCGACGGGATCATGGGCAAGGACCTTGCGGTATTCGGGCAGATCCTGCACCCCGACTACGCGTTCACCTCCGCCGGCGGCACGATCTCCGGACGGGACGGCGCCTACGTCCCCATGGTCCGGGACTACCTGGCCAAGGAACCAACGATCGACGTCGTCATCCACGACGTCGTGGTGGGTGACGGTGCCGTCGCGCTCTGGGTCACCAAGCGCACGACCGCGCCTCGAACGGCTGCCTGGCCCGCCATTCTCATCTACCTTGCTCACGAGGGCCGCCTCGTGCACTGTTGGTCCGAGCAGGACTGGGCTAGCCATCGCCGCCAGGTGCGTGAAGGCGTGCTGGCTCCCGTAGTGCTCGACGCGAGAACCGACCCCTGGTTGACGACGCCGGTCGCGGCGGACGCGTCCACCGAGCTGGTCGCGTTCGAGTGGCTACGGGCCGGTGGTTGGCAGGCGGACGATCTGGTCCTGGACGACGGCGGCGCGATCTCGCCCGAGCGACCTGAGCTCGCTTTTGACCGGCTGACCCTTAGTTGCTGCTTCACCGCCGGCGACAGGTTCGCCTTCCACGCCACCCAGCACGGTCGCTACCTCGGCGGCCCGCGCGGTCGCGGTGCCCCACCCGGTTCCTACGCGAGCCTCCCGGCCGCCGGCATCGGGACCGTTCGGGACGGCCGGGTTGTCCAAGCCCGGGTCGTGACCGACCGCACCGCGTTCGCGAGATCTCTCGTCAGCTCGGCCAGTTCCTGATCAGCCCTGTCGAAACCACCGAAACGAAGGACACCGAGATGGCGACGACCAGCTTCGGCCCCGGGCCGCGCGTCGTGGACCAGCCCTTCTTCACCAGCTCTCCGTTCGAGCCCACGCGTCCCCCGGTCGAGCGCATCGAAGACGTTGATCTCACCGATCCCACGCTCTACCTCGACGGCGACCCGCACGCCACCTGGAAGGTGCTGCGCGACACCGCTCCGATCTTCTGGCACGAGAAGGGGACGCTAGGTACGCGAGGGCAAGGCTTCTGGGTCGCCACCCGGCACGCGGAGTTCGTCCAGGTGACCAAGACCGAGTCCCGGATCTTCAGCAACGCCGAGACCCCGTTGCTCGACATGACCGGCGAAATGTTCGGTGACCAGATTTCCGTCATGGACGCGCCGCGGCACCTGGCCTATCGGCGCATCATCCAGCGCTACTTCACGCCGAAGGCAACGATCGAGTGGCAGGACGAGGTACGCAGGATCGTCGACGACATCCTCGACGAGATCTGCGAGAAGGGCGAATGCGACTTCGCGGAAATCGCCCTGAAGATCCCCGTACCCGCGACCGGCGCCCTGATGCGACTGACCGCCTCCGAGTGCGCGCAACTCCAGCCGGTGCAAGAAGCGCTGCACCTTGCGGACACCCCCGAAGCCCTCATGCAGTACTCGCAGGCAGGCCTCGGTCTGTTCACCCAGATCGTCAACGACCGGCGGGCCAATCCGAGAGCAGACTTCATCGGAGCGATCCTCGCGGCGGAGCCCGAGGGAGAAGCGCTGAGCGATGAGCAGGTGCTGATGTACCTGTGGATCTTGTTCATCGGCGGCCTCGACAGCACGGTTCACGCGATGAGCGCCTCCCTGCTCACTCTCTTCCACCACCCCGACCAGTTCGCCCGGCTCAAGGCCGACCCGGGCCTGATGCCCACCGCGGTGCAGGAGATGCTTCGCTGGACTGCGGTCTCCCAGCACCTCAAGCGGCTCGCGACCGAGGACACCGTGGTGGCCGGGCAGCAGGTCAAGGCCGGTGAGTTCGTCGTCGTCTTCGACCCCTCGGCCAACCGGGACGAGCGGGTGTTCCCCGAGCCATTCCGGTTCGACGTGGGCCGCAGTCCCGGTCCGATCTGCACCTTCGGGATGGGACCGCACGTCTGCCCCGGCTTGCACTTCGCCGCGCTCGAGATGGAGGCGCTCTTCGGCGCCGTCGTCAAGCGTATGCCCGACATCCGGCAGGCGGGACCGGCGGAGCGGGCGCTCGCGTTCAGCATCCTGCTGCCCCCGATCAAGCACCTGCCTGTTTCCTTCACGCCGTCGAAGAAGGTGGAACGATGAAGGTCGACCTCCAGCCCGATGACACGGTCAACCTCGCCCTCGAGCGGGCCGTGCGGGCCGTGCCCGACCGGTTGTTCCTCGACTTCAGTGGCGAGCAGTACACCTACGCCGAGTTCGACGTCGAGGTCGGTCGTCTGGCGGCAGCGCTGGTCGAACTCGGGGTGGGGTTCGGCGACCGGGTCATCACCCAACTCGACAACAGCCCCGACGTCGTCAAGTCGTGGTTCGCGATCAACCGCATCGGCGCGGTGTGGGTTCCGATCAACACGGAGTACGTCGGGGAATTCTTGAGTCACCAAGTCTCCGACTCGGGAGCCCGCGTCGCCATCACCGAGGCCAAGTACCTGCCTCGGTTCGAGCTTGTGCAGGGCCGGATGCCTGAGCTGCGCACCGTGCTCCATCGCGACGAACTGACACAGCCGGCGGGGGACACGACCTACACCCTCGCGCCCCTGGCCGATCAGCTTGTGGCGGACCGCACCGTCGATCCGGCGTTGGTCCAGGGCTCGGACCTGGCCGGGCTCTTCTACACCGCGGGAACCACCGGGCCGTCCAAGGGCTGCATGATGAGCCACCACTACCTGCTCCACGTGGGCCGGCTCATGGTCGCCTCAGCGGACCGCGAACCGGACGAGGTTCTGTTCACCCCGCTTCCGCTGTTCCACCTGGGCGCCACTGCCCTGGTGCTGTCCACCGTGCAGATCGCCGGGTCGGTCGCGGTGGCCCCCGGGTTCTCTGTGCGCGCGTTCTGGGCCGAGGTGGAACGCACCGGGGCACAGGTCACGTGCGTCATGGCCTCGATGATCCCGCTGCTCGCCCAGGCCCCCGACAGCCCGGAGATGCTGCGCTGCAAGGGCCAGATCCGCGCCGCGCTCGGCGTTCCGTTCACCGCCGAGCTGCAGGAGGTCTGGCGCTCACGGTTCGGTGTAACGATCGCGGGGTTCAACCAGTACGGCCTCACCGAGGCCGGCTCGGCGACGATGGTCGAGGGTGGTCGGGACGTCAAGCCCGGGACCTCGGGCCGGGTGCACCAATGGCTCGACGTCCGGATCTTCGACGAGAAGGACCGCGAGGTCCCGGTCGGTACGACGGGCGAGATCGTCCTGCGACCGCTCGAGCCGCACGTGATGTTCGAGGGCTACTGGAACCGCCCGGAGGCCACGCTTGCACAGCTGCGCAACCTCTGGTTCCACACCGGCGACCTCGGGCGGTTCGACGAGGACCGGTTCCTGCACTTCGTCGACCGCAAGAAGGACTACATGCGCCGCCGCGGTGAGAACATCTCCAGCTTCGAACTGGAGTCGACCTTCCTGCAGCACCCGGACATCAGCGAGGCGGCCGTGCACGCCGTCTTCTCCGAGCTCACCGAGGACGACGTCAAGGTCACCGCTGTCCTGCACGAGGGCGCGACCCTGGAACCGCAAACGCTCTATGAGTGGTCGAGCGAGCGCATCCCGCGCTTCGCTCTGCCGCGGTACATCGAGTTCCGGACTGAGCTGCCCAAGAACCCGGTCGGTCGCGTCCTGAAGTACCAGTTGCGCGACGAGGGCCGAACCCCGAACACGTGGGATCGCGACGTCGCGCCCGCCAACCCCTAGATCGCGCGCCGCCAGACAGGAGCAGGGACATGGATTTCTCTTTCACCCCGGAACAGGAAGAGCTTCGGGCGCGCGCGACCGACGCCGGCATGGAGTGGCGCGACGAAGCCGCGGTCTGGGACGCCGAGAACGACGCGCCCTACGAGAAGCTCAACGAGCGTTTCCGCGACCTCGGTCTGCTAGGTCTGACCATGCCGAAGGAGTACGGCGGCAAGGGCGGCACGGTGATCGACTACGTGATCGTCACCTCGGCCCTGTTCCGGGCGTCCCAGAGCTGGGTCTGCGGAGAGCCGCCGTTCTGCACCTCCGGTCCCGGCCCGTCGATCGTGCTGATGGCCGAGCGGGAGGAGACGCGACAGAAGTTCCTGCCGGACATCGTCACCGGGAAGAAGGGCTGCGCCCTGGCGCTTTCGGAGCCGGCCCACGGCTCGGACCTCACTCACCTGGAGACGACCGCGGTGCGGGACGGCGACAGCTACGTCCTCAACGGCAGCAAGCGCTTCATCACCGGCGCCATCTTTAATGACCTCTATGCCGTGTTCGCCCGGATGACCGACGAGCCGGGGGCTCGAGGCATCGGCGCGATCATCGTAGAGAAGGACACGCCCGGCTTCACCATGAACCGGGGCCCGGAGTTCGTGGCCTCCCGGGGAATTCCCCACGGCGAGCTCTACTTCGACAACTGTCGCGTTCCGGCCGAGAACCTTGTCGTGGGAGCCGGGAAATTCGCCGACCTGATGACTGCTTTCAACATGGAGCGGATGCACAACTCCGCTTACAGCCTCGGCTTCGCGGAGGCGGCGTACGACGAGGCTGCCAAGTACGCGCAGCAGCGGGTGTCCTTCGGCCGGGAGATCATCGAGTTCCAGTCGAGCTATCACATGCTCGCCGACATGTGGGTGCAGATCGAGGCGCACCGGCTGCTGACCTACAAAGCGGCCGCGACGGCACGAGATGGCCGGTTCCCCGAAGGGATGGAGTCGACCATCTCCAAGCTGTACGGGGCGACCATGTTGCCTCAGCTGACGCTGAACGCGATTCAGCTGCACGGTGGAGACGGCGTCACGATGGACTACCCCGTCCAGCGCATCCACCGCGAATCGCTGATCAGCCTCGCGGCCGGTGGCGCGCCGCCGCTGCTCCGCAACACCATCGCCAGCCGGCTGTTCCCGCACCGCCGCTTCTCCCAGACCCGGTCGTGATGTTTGTACGGCATCTGACGGCTGCACAGGGCGCGAACGCTTCGGGAGGAGGCCGTCCATGTTCGAACTGACTGAGGAACAGCGCGAGCTCAAGAAGCTGGCGGCCCAGGTGGCCGCGGAGCGTTTCGCACCCAACGCCATCGCATGGGACAGCAACCGCACGACCCTGCCGGCCGAGGAGCGAAGGCTCCTGGGCCGGCTGGGATTCCTTGGCCTCACGTTGCCCGAGCAGTACGGCGGTGACGGCCGACCGCTGATGGACGCCCTCGTGGTGATCGAGGAGTTCGCCAAGGTGAGCCTCATCCCGGCGTGGACGGTGTTTGAGGCCGGGGTCGGGCCGGCCCGGGTCCTTCAGTTATTCGGCACGGAGCACCAGCAGAAGCGCCTGCTGCCCGACGTGATCAGCGGAGAGCTGACGATCGCCGCGGCGATCTCCGAACCTGACGCCGGGTCGGCGGCGACCGACGCCGCCGTGTCCGCCCGGATCGAGGGCGGCGAGGTGGTCATCAACGGCACCAAGCGGTGGTGCTCCGGTGGTGGCCAAGCGGAGTGGTACCTGGTCTTCGTCCGGTTCTCCGCCACGCCCGGGGCCAAGGGGATGGGCGCCGTGCTGGTCCCGCGCGACTGTCCCGGTCTCAGCTTCGGCGTGCAGGAGGAGCTGATGGGCTTCCGGGGCATCGGGTCCGCGGACCTTCACTTCGACGACGTGCGGGTCCCGGTCGATGACATCGTCCTGGGCGAAGGCGGCTTCAACAAGCTGTTCACCGCATTCTCGATCGAGCGCCTCGGCAACGCCACGATGTCCTTGGCCCTGGCCCAGGCGGCCCTGGATCGATCGGCACGTTACGTCCGCGAGCGCCGACAGTTCGGTCGCGAGATCGCCGAGTTCCAGATGGTGCAGGCGGCGCTGGCAGACATGGTGATGCAGGTATCGGCCGCCCGGTTGCTCATCGCGCAAGCGGCGAGCCACGCGGGTGACGGTGCCCCGTCCGCTCTTGAGGCCTCCGTGGCCAAGTGCTTTGCCAACGAGATGGCCAAGCGAGTCACCGATCTCGCCATCCAGCTCCACGGTGGTTACGGGTACTCCAAGGAGTACGAGCTCGAGCGGATGCACCGGGACGCACACGGATGGGCGATCGCCGGCGGCACCACGAACATGCAGCGGATCCGCATTGCCTCGGGGTACCTGGGACGAGCCTTCGACCAGCGGGCTGGTGCCACGCCGTGATCGTCTTCACCGAGGAACAGGAGGACCTGCGCAAGGCGGTGCGTGCGCTGTGCGACGAGCGCTCGCCCGAGTCCGAGGTCCGACGCCTGATGGACACCGACGGGGGCTACGACGAGGTGGTCTGGAAGCAGCTCGCCCAGATGGGCCTGCTCGGCCTGGTCATCCCCGAGGAACACGGCGGCGCCGGTGCGACGTGGTCCGATGTCGGCATCGTGCTCGAGGAAACTGGCCGGGCGCTGCTGTGCTCCCCCTACTTCTCGACGGTCGTCCTGGGCTGCGGTGCGCTGTTGTTCTCCGATGACAGCGCGGCCCAGGCGGAGTACCTTCCCCGGATTGCCGCCGGTGCCCTGAGGGCGACGTTCGCGGTGACCGAGGACTCCGGGCGCTGGGACACGGAGGGTGTTCAGCTCGCCGCTCGCTGCAGTGACGGTGCGTGGGCGTTGGACGGGCACAAGTGCTTCGTCCTCGACGGCCTCACTGCAGATCTGCTCCTGCTGGTCGCGCGCACCGATCTCGGCTTGAGCCTGTTCGCGGTCGATGCCGATTCGGCGGGGCTCACCCGCACCCCGCTGAAGACGATGGACGCCACCCGTAAGCAGGCCCGTCTGGAGTTGCACTCGACGCCAGCCCAGCTGATTGGCATCGACGGTCAGGGCTGGGCGGTAACGCGCATCGTCCTCGATCTGGCTGCAGCAGCTTTGGCGGCCGAGCAGGTCGGAGGTGCGCGGAAGGCGCTCGAGACAGCCGTGACCTACGCCAAGATTCGTCACCAGTTCGGTCGACCAATCGGCTCATTCCAGGCGATCAAGCATGCCTGCGCCGATATGTTCCTGCAGGTCGAAGGGGCCACGAGCGTGGCCCACGAGGCCGTGCGGGCGATTGGCTCCGGCGGCGAGGACGCAGCGCTGCTCGCCAGCCTGGCCAAGGCCTATTGCTCGGACGCGTTCTTCAACGTCGCCGCCAAGAACATCCAGATCCACGGCGGGATCGGGTTCACCTGGGAGCACCCGGCCCACCTCTACTTCAAGCGGGCCAAGACCGGCCAACTGCTCTTCGGCGACTCGCATTACCACCGGGCGCTGCTCGCCGACCGGTTGGGGATCTGATGACGGTGGACGCGGTTCGGCCTGCGTCGACCGCGCCGGCGGACGATCCGACGCGTCTCCGGCTGAAGATCGTGGCGAAGGAAGCGCTCGCGGACGGCGTGGTCGCTCTGACGCTGCGCGACCCGCAGGGACTCGACCTCCCCGCGTGGACGCCCGGCGCCCATCTCGACCTGGTCCTGCGCCCGGACCTCATCCGGCAGTACTCCCTGTGCGGTGATGTGGGGGACCGGGCGAGCTGGCGCGTCGCCGTGCTGCGCGAACCCGAAGGCCGCGGCGGCTCCGCCTACGTGCACGACCTAGTGACGGAAGCGGACGAGCTGGACGTCATCGGGCCGCGCAACCACTTCGCCCTAAAGCCGGCTCCCAGCTACGTCTTCATCGCGGGTGGGATCGGCATCACCCCGATCTTGCCGATGATCGCCGCCGCGGAGGAACGCGGAGTTCCGTGGCGGCTCGTCTACGGCGGGCGCACGCGTACGTCGATGGCCTTCCTCGACGTGCTGAGCGACCACGGGAGCGCCGTGCTGCTCCGTCCCCAGGACGAGCACGGTCTCCTTGACTTTGGGGGCCTGCTCGCCGACATCCCGGCGGACGCACAGATCTACGCCTGCGGTCCCGGTCCGATGCTCGACGCCCTGACGGAGCACAGCGCGAGCCGGGGCCTGGCCGCGCCGCGTGTGGAGCGCTTCTCCGCCGGGTCGGTGGCCGTTCCCACCGATGCCGACCAGGCGTTCGATGTCGTCCTGCACCAGAGCGGGCGGACGATCAGGGTGGCCGCAGACCAGAGCATTCTCGACGCCCTCGAATACGAGGGTCTGGACGTGCTCTCCATGTGCCGCGAGGGCATCTGCGGCACCTGCGAGACCCGCGTGATCTCCGGAGCGATCCTGCATCGCGACCAGATTCTCGACGAGGCCGACCGGGCCGCCGAGGACACGATGTTCATTTGTGTCTCCCGTGCGGCCGGGGACTCGTTGGAGCTCGACCTGTGATCCGCATGGTCCTGTCCTTGACGGGGCGAGTCGGTGCGGTGGTCGGGATAGTTGCCGGCCAGGCAAAGCAACACGTCGTCAGCAAGGTGGTTCGACCGAGAGAACCCAACCGGAGAAGGGATCGCACATGACATCGCTCGCATCCGAGACCGAGGCCAGTCGTGCGTTGCTGGTCAGCATGTACGACGCCGTCGGCCAGGGCGACTTCGCGACAGTCCTCGGCCTCCTCGCCGAGGACATCTTGGTGACCGAGCCGTCGTTCCTGCCCTACGGCGGGACCTACAAGGGGCGCGAAGCCTTCCAGGCTTTTGCCGGGGACGCGATGCAGCACCTCGACGTGGCCAAGATGGTCGTCGAGCGCATCATCGCCGACGGAGACCGCGTGATCGCGATTCTGCGCGTGCGGGCCCTCGGCACCGGCGAGGACGTCGTGCTGGCCGAGGAGTCGCTGGTCCGCGAGGGCCAGATCGCCGAGATCCGCGTCTACTGCCACGACTCGCAAGGGCTCCACCAGGGCTGAGCGCAGCTCCGCTTCTGCCCCATTCAGAACTCCCGAGGAGTCGAACATGCGTGACGCCGTCATTGTTGCTGCCCTGCGCAGCCCGGTCGGGAAGAGGAACGGCGGCCTGGCTGCCGTCCACCCGGCGGACCTGTCCGCCTTCGTGCTGGAGGCACTAGTGGAGCGCACCGGCCTGGACCCCGCGAGTGTCGACGACGTCATCTGGGGCTGCGTCGGCCAGATCGGGGAGCAGAGTTTCGACATCGCTCGGACCGCGCTGCTCTCGGCCGGGTACCCCGAGTCCGTCCCGGGGGTGACCGTGGACCGGCAGTGTGGGTCGTCCCAGCAGGCCGTGCACTTCGCAGCGGCCGGCGTCGTGAGCGGTCAGTACGAGATCGCCGTCGCGGGTGGGGTGGAGTCGATGTCCCGGGTCCCCATGGGATCGGCCGTCACGGCCAACCCGCTCGGCGAGAAGTACGCCGCCCGCTACGGCGCTGACTTCCCGAACCAGGGTTTGGGTGCGGAGCAGATCGCTGAGGAGTGGGGGTTTTCCCGGCAGCGGCTTGACGAGTTCGCGCTGGCATCGCACGAGAAAGCGGCGAGCGCGATCGACGAGGGGCGCTTCGACGACCAGATCGTGCCGATCCCCACCGAGGCGGGCCAGGTGTGCCAAGACGAGGGCGTCCGGCGCGGTGGCACCATCGAGAAGCTCGCCACGTTGGTGACGCCCTTCAAGGAAGACGGCGTCGTCACCGCCGGCAACGCCTCGCAGATCTCCGACGGCTCAGCCGCACTGCTGATCATGACCTCGGAGCGCGCGCGCTCCCTGGGGCTCACGCCGATCGCGCGGGTGCACACCGCGGTCGTGTCCGGGTCGGCACCGATGCCGATGCTCACCGGCCCGATCCCCGCGACCCACAAGGCCCTGGCCAAGAGCGGACTTCCCTTGTCGGAGATCGGTGCCTTCGAGTGCAACGAAGCGTTCGCATCGGTGCCTCTTGCGTGGGCGCGGGAGATCGGTGTGGACGAGAAATTGCTCAACCCGAATGGCGGGGCGATCGCCTTGGGGCATCCCCTGGGCGGCTCCGGCGCGCGACTGATGACGACCCTGGTCCATCACATGCGCGACAAAGGCATCCGATTCGGCCTGCAGACGATGTGCGAGGGCGGCGGCCAAGCCAACACCACGATCCTCGAGCTGCTGTGAACTCCCGGGAGGCAGTGACGATGGGCCGCCTCAGTGTGCGCGCCTATACGCTCTTCCTGGCTGCCGCCGTCGGATAGGCGGAGGGCACGAGGGTCGGCTGTTGGCCATCCAGCAGGGTCAATGAATTTCGCGCCGCCCCGAGATCGATCAGGAGGCCCGGATCGGTTTGCTCATGGGTTCGCATCGAGGCGGCCAGGGGCTCAAATCCCCTCAGCTCCACCCCATCAGTGCAGGTCAGAGACCGGTTTCGGGATTACCGGAACTGGCCCTTTTGATCGTTTTGGTAGCAGTTCGGCAGCGGACCTGTCGAGAGACGCCGACGGACGGGCGCACACGACGGTGGGCCCGGGCGGACACGTCCTCGCGCTCTCGGTGCCCGCGCCGCCGCCGCGGCAGGCGGCAAGAACGACTCGGGTATGTGTGGGCACCCTCTCGAGCTGCGAATTGCTCGGCTTACGCTCGCCGCGGTCGGGCGACCGGATCCGTTCCGTTGCGGTGCTCAGTCGGCGGTTCGCATAGCCCAGTCCCGCGCGAGCTCGACGGGGTCGGCGTAGCCCCGGGCGCCGTTGGGGGTGCGCTGCAGGTGGTGCTGCAGTGCGTCGAGATCGAGGTGCGCGAGGCCGCCGCCTTGGCCCACGATCCACTCACAGCGGTACGCCATTTCGTTCATCGACCCGAGGACGCCGCGGTCGGCGGTCTTGGCCAGGTGCAGCTCGTCATGGCCGTGTCAACCTGAGTTGGCCCCAGGGGGACGGGGTCAGGGCCATCGTCAGGATCGAGGTGGCCGAGGGCGTCGGTTCGCAGACCCTCGGCAGCCAGGGTGGCGTGGATTGGGCCGATCAGGAACGGGCCGAGAGGGCGCAGGTCGCCGACGAGGACGTCTGGCGCGAACACCGAAAACAAGGTCCTGCGTGGGTCATGAGCAGGCACTTGCGCCCGTCTATCCAGAGCAGGTTGGCGTGCCAGTCCTCGGGGGAGGCGGGGTGCTAGTCGATCCGGCGGCGGGCGACCCGCAGCAGGGTGAACAGCCTGGCCGTGCAGCGCAGGATCACGAGCAGACCGTAGTCAACGCTGGCTGTGCTGAGCTCGAATGCGGCGCGCCATCGGACAGACTGGGGAGATGCGCTCGGAGGCAGCTGACATCAGCCGGGTCCTCGACGAGCTGTCGGCGCCGCCGCAGTTGTGGAGCCGCGCCGAGGTGCTGCACACCCCATGCCCGGTGCCGACAGGGGCCGGCATCTACGGATGGCATTTTGACAGCGGCCACGAGAAGCTGCCCGGAGACGGCCACGAAACTGCCCGCTGGCGGCCATGAGAACTGCCCGCTGACGGTCATGGGATCTGCCCGACACGAGTTCATCTGCCTCGCCGCGTCCCGCGGCTGAGGCCCCTTCTCGGGTGCGGTGACGGTGCTGAAGCGCCGCCCACCCGAGAAGGGACACCGTGAAGTGTGCAGGGGAGATCATGGAAATTCTGGAAGCGTTCGATCTGACCGGGTCGTTGCGGGATGCCGCTGAGTTGGCGGGGTGTTCGCATCACACCGTGGCGCGCTACGTCGCCGCGCGGGAAGCCGGCGGCCGTCTGGACCGGGCCGCGGTTCGTCCGCAGCTCATCGATGAGTACCTGCCCAAGGTCGAGGAGTGGGTGGTGCACTCGCGCGGGAAGATCCGCGCGGACAAGGCCCACGAGAAGCTCCTCGCCCTGGGCTACCGGGGTTCAGAACGCACCACCCGCCGAGCGGTGCACGAGGCCAAGGCCGTGTTCAACCTCGGCCGGGCCCGGGTGCACCGCCCTTGGGTGACCGAGCCGGGCATGTGGCTGCAGTACGACTTCGGCGATGGCCCGGTCATCGCCGGGCGCAAGACGGTGTTGTTCTGCGCCTGGTTGGCGTGGTCGAGGTTCCGGGTCGTGCTGGCCTTGCGGGATCGCACCGCCCCGAGCGTGTTCGCCGCCCTGGATGTCACGCTGCGGCGCCTCGGTGGCGCGCCGACGTATGTGTTGACCGACAACGAGAAGACCGTGACGGTGGCTCACATCGCTGGGATGGCGGTGCGCAACCCGCAGCCCGTCGGCTTCGCCGCGCACTATTCGGTCACGGTGCACACCTGCGAGCCGGCCGACCCGGCGTCCAAGGGTGGCAGTGAGAACACGGTCAAGTTGGCCAAGGCCGACCTGGTCCCCACCGAGACGAACCTGTTGGAGACCTACGGTTCCTTCGCCGAACTGGAGAGCGCGTGTGAGGTGTTCTGCGACACGGTGAACGCGCGGGTGCATCGGGTCACCCGCCGGGCGCCGGTGGAGATGCTCGCCCACGAACAGGGCCGGCTGCACCCGCTGCCGGCCACGGCGCACACGGTCGCGTTCGGGGTGACCCGCATGGTCGCCGCGCGGACCCCGATGGTGTCCTTGGACGGCGCGCAATACTCCGTCCCGCACACCCTGCTCGGCCAAGCGGTGTGGGTGCGGGTCCACGGCCAAGGCGCCGACGAGCAGATCGTCATCGTCCACGTCGGGGCGGGCGGGCCGGTCGAGGTGGCCCGCCACCACCGCGCGAGTCCGGGCAGCCCGAAGATCGATGACGCGCACTTCCCGCCGGCCCCTGCCGGGGCGCTGCAACGTGGCCCGAGGCCCAGAACCCATGCAGAGGTGGAATTCCTCGCCCTCGGCGACGGTGCCCGGCTGTGGTTGACCGAGGCCGCCGGCGCCGGCGCGGGCCGGATGCGGGTCAAGATGGCCGCCGCGGTCGCGCTGGCCAAGCTCGGCGATCCGGTCGCGGTGGACTGGGCCCTGGGCCACGCCGCAGTCAACGCCCGCTTCGCCGAGACCGACCTGGCCTCGATCCTGGCCCACCGCGCCCGCACCAGCGGCGGGGGTGTCCATCAGGCCGGCGAGGACCGCAGCCTGTCCCAGGGCACCGCCCCCTGGTCGGCCCTGCCCGGCCCCTGCGGCCCAGGCGCCCACGGTGAATCTGGACCTGACCGCGTGGGCATCGCCGAGCTGGGCATCACCGAGCTGGACATCGAGGTGACCCAGTGACCGCGGCCACCAAGGTGAGCGCGACCGGCAAGGCGGCCGGCATCGGGCGGGGCACGCAACTGAGCCCGGCCGCCGGGGTGCCCACGGCACCCCCGCTGCCCGATGACCTGGAAGCACTACTGCGCACCCTGCGCCTGCCCCACATCCGCCGCCACGCCCCCGAGGTCCTGGCCACCGCCAAGGCCCAACGCTGGGACCCGGCCGAGGTGCTGCGGGCGCTGCTGGTCGAGGAGGCCGCCGGTCGGGCCCGCTCGGCGTTGGCGACCCGCCGCGCCGCAGCGGCGTTCCCGACCGGGAAGACCTTCGCGGCCTGGCAACCCGCGGCCAGCTCCGTCCCGGCCCCGACCCAGCAGGCGTTGCGGACCCTGGAGTGGATTCACCGGCGGGAGAACCTGGTGATCTGCGGGCCCTCGGGCACCGGCAAGACGTTCCTGCTCGAAGCCCTCGGCCAGCTCGCCGTGGAACAGGGACTCAAGGTGGCCTGGTTCACCCTGGAACAACTCGGGGTCCTGGTCAGCCGTCACCGCGCCGATGACAGCGTGTCCAAGGCCATCGCCCGAGTGCTGCGCGCCGAGCTCGTGGTCGTTGACGACGTCGGCCTGCTGCCCGTGGCCCAGGACGCCGCCGAGGGCCTCTACCGCCTCGTCGACGCCGCGTATGAGAAACGCTCGGTCGCGCTCTCGTCCAACCTGCACCCCGCCGCGTTCGATGAGCTCATGCCCAAGACCCTGGCCACAGCCACGGTCGACCGGCTGCTACACCACGCCCACGTCTGCCAGACCACCGGCGACAGCGTGCGCCTGAGCCAAAGCCCTCGCCGGGAAAGGAGTCCAGCCGCTGACCTGACCCAAGAGCGACCGGTGATGGTCGGCCCAGGGCAGATCCCACGGCCATCACCGGGCAGTTCTCGTGGCCATCACCGGGCAGTTCTCATGACCGCCACTGGGCAGATCCTCGTGTCCCTTGACAGCATTTCAGCGCAGCACCCGATCCGCGGGTTGCCGCCGATCGGCTCCTCTACGTCGGCATTGCAAGTGGTGTCCCGCAGAGTGGTGTACGACCCGGGTCTGCTGCACGAGTAGGTGACATCTGAACTGTGGTGCCGAGAGGTGCCGCTGGAAGGATGTGCACTGTGCCGAAACCCCACCCCAAAGAGTTCCGCGACGACGTCGTTCGCGTCGCCCGCAGCCGTGAGCCCGGCCAGGAGCTGCGGCAGATCGCGAAGGACTTCGGGATCAGCGAGTCCTGCCTGCACAACTGGCTCAAGGCCGCAGACGTCGAGGACGGGCGCAGGCCCGGAACAAGCGCGGCGGAGAACGCCGAGTTGCGCGAGGCCCGCAAACGGATCCGACTGCTCGAGCAGGAGAACGAGGTCCTGCGCCGCGCCGCTGCGTATCTGTCCCAGGCGAACCTGCCGGGAAAATGATCTA
>NZ_JACDFE010000072.1 GCF_013815995.1 Sporichthya sp. | reverse complement strand
CACCGACGCCGCCGCCAAGCCGCGCTCGGCCGATTGACCCCCATCGAATACGAACTCATCATGACCACACCGGGCCATCAGGCCGCCTGACCCAACCTGTCACCAGTCCGTGCAGCAGACCCGTTCCCGCTTGGTCACACTGACATGGTCGAGGACGCGAACCTGGCACGCGAGCCGTTCGCCCGGGACATCGCCACGCAACCACCGCACCCGCCGCAAGCCTTCGAGCTCCGCGGAAGCCATTGGTGAGAACGCGGCGCTATCCCCCGGTTCGACCGTCACCACGCAGCGCGTACACATCCCGACCCCACCACAAACGGTCGGCCACTTCACACCTTGGCGGTGCGCGGCCTCCAACAGGGACTCGGACCTCCCGACGCGGAGCACGATGCCCGAAGGCAACACCGTGACTGCATGCTCACAGGCGACGCCCACCGTGTCCGGAGAGACGGCAGAGTCATCCTCGATGATGCACGCCTCTCAGGCGGTGAGGTATCGGTTCAGCACGGAGTGGAAGTGCGCGATCCGAACCTCCTGGTTGCCCAGGATCAGCTCATCGATGGAGCCGGACTGCATGCCCTTGTGCACGCGAGGCATCTGGTAGAAGTCCTGGTCCATCAGGAGTCCCAGGCTTTCTTCCAGCTCGCCGAAAGCGCGGACCGGAGCACGGACTGCGCTCGCCTGCTCGGGATCCAAGACCCACTCGTAGGAAACCAGTTCGACAATGCACTTGTTGGGGTCCGACCAGTCCGGGGTGAAGCGGTACATCAGGAAGCTGGCGGCCGTCACATTGATGACGACGTTCGGGAAGATGAAGTAGTGCCAGTCATCCACCATCTGGCGATCAGTCAGACTGGAGAAGTCTACCCCTTTCGCCTCCGCCACACCGCGGAAGAAGCGTGCGAGAACGATCTTGAGCTCGGCGTTGGTGATGTCGAGATTTCCATCGGCGTCTCGGAACTGATCGAAGATCGCGATGGGGTTGGACAGATCCGAGGGCATGAAGTAATCGCCGTTTGCCACGCCGCCCTTGGAGCGTTTGTCGGACTTGTCCACGACCGCGGCCCGGTCGAGATTCCGCTCGTCATCCGGCCGGTCGAGCGCTCCGTCGGGGACACCGAAGTAGTTTCGTAGCGTTTCCTCGACTGGAAAAGACTCTCCCAGCTTCGGACTTGGCGTCGCCATCGGGATGATCATCAGGTTGTGCGTGTCGAACTCCTCGAACAGCGGATTGCGGTCGTCGACCATCGAAATGACCTGCGGATGCACAGCCGGCAGGTGGTAGAGCTCTAAGAACGCCTCGACCGCCACCTTCCAGTTGCACGAGGAAGGCGTGCGCACGTTGAGGCCGACGGGAACCAGCTTGTCCAAGTGGTAGCCGGTGATTCGCTCGGGCAGGGGGGAGAGGAACTCGAGCAGGGGCTCGGCCTTCTCCGCGTTCGGATGGATGAACACCCACCCGCCCCACACATCGACCGCGATCTTGGTCAAAGACAGCTTCGCCCGATCAACGTCGCCGAAGACTTCTGCGTCGGGCACGTTGGTGAGCTCGCCGTCGAGTCCGTACGCCCAGAAATGGAAGCCGCACACGATCTTGCCCGCACAGTTCCCCGCCCCCTCCTTGAGGACGTTGCCCCGGTGCCGGCACACATTGTGGAAGCCCCGAACCACGCCGTCCTCACCGCGCACGATCAGGAACGACTTGGGGCCGATCGCGTACTCGAAGAAGTCGCCGGGGTTCGCGACGTCATCTTCCCGACACGCCATCTGCCAGACATTCAGCCAGACCTTCTCAATCTCGGCGCGGAGCACCTCCGGCTTGGTATACCGGTCAGTGGTGATCCTGCGCTGCTCGTCTGTCAGCTGGATCTCACTGGCGTGCCGGGCATTGCCGAGAGTCGGATCGGTGTCGGGCTGAGCCACCATCGTCATGACTGAAGTTCCTTTGCCGTCGAATCCTGCAGCTGGATTACGGGGTCGATCAGGCCGTGACCGCGCGGATTGCCGCCTCGATCTGCGGTGCCTGCGGGAGGTAGGCCTGTTCCAGCACCGCCGAGTAGGGCACGGGGGACGTGCGCGCGCCGACACGAAGGACCGGCTTGGCGAGTTCGCCGAAGAGCTCTTCGTGGATGCGGGACGACACCTCAGCCCCGACGCCACAGCGTTTGACGGCCTCGTGAACCACCACGGCCCGCTTCGTCTTGGCGACAGATTCGAGCACGGTTCGCTCATCGAAGGGCATGATCGTCCGCAGGTCGATCAGCTCGACGCTCAGCCCCTCCTCCGCCAGCCGGTCGACCACGGTGATCGCGTCGATCACCTGCCGGCCATAGCTCACGACCGTGACGTCGGACCCTTCCCGCACCACATTCGCCTTGCCGAGCGGTACGCGATGGCCGGGTGGCGGCGCCTCACCGGGCACGGCACCGGGGCCGAAGTAGAGCAGGGTGTTCTCGATAAAGATGCAGGGATCGTCGTCGAAAATGCAGGAGAGCAGCAGGCCCTTGGCGTCGGCGGGGTTGGACGCAGTGACGACCTTGCAGCCGGCGACGTGGCCGAACCATGCCTCGAGCATGTCGGAGTGCTGGGCCGCCTGCTGGAAGCCGGCGCCCGTCGCGGTCCGGACCGTCAGCGGAACGGGGGTCTGACCGCCGGACATGAACCGGAGCTTGGACGCGTGGTTCACGAACTGGTCCATGGCGATGCCCATGAAGTTCATGAGCATGATCTCTACGACCGGCCGTAGCCCAGCAACGGCGGCGCCGACGGCGGCCCCCATGATCGCCTGCTCGCTGATCGGGGTAGAGCGCACGCGATCGCCGTACTTGGTGGACAACCCGGCCGAAACCCCGAAGACACCACCGCCGGTGTCATCGGCCATGTCCTCACCGAACATGACGACGGTGGGGTCGATCGCCAGGGCTTCCTCCAGCGCGGCCGCGGACGCCTGAACGAAGGTCATCGGTCGCGTGGTCACGCCGCCACCTCCGCTGCGTAAACATCGAGGTCGAGCTCCGCCAGATCCGGGTCCGGGCTGTTCAGCGCGAACTCCACCGCGTCGTCGATCAGGAGCTTCGCGGCATCGTCCATCGCGACCAGTTCGCCCTCAGTCGCGTGCCCGAGTTGGATCAGCCACTGGCGATAGCGAGGCACCGGATCCGCGGCAATGGCTGCTTCTCGCTCGGTGGCCGACTGGTATGTCATCGGGTCACCGAAGTAGTGCCCGAAGAACCGATACGTCATGGCCTCAACCAAGTAGGGGCCGCGACCACTCCGTGCGTGTTCAACCGCGGTTTGGAGCGCGTCATGAATCGCGAGTGCATCGTTGCCGTCCACCGTCACACCAGGAAGGCCGTAAGCACTCGCCCGCTCGCCGATGGTCGGTGTCGTCTGGAACTTGGAGTACGCGGTCTTCTCTGCGTACAGGTTGTTCTGACACAGGAACACAACCGGCAGGTTCCAGGTCTTCGCCAGGTTCAGCGCCTCGTGGAAGGCACCGATACTTGTCGCCCCGTCGCCGAAGGTCACCGCGGTCACCCGGCCGTCCTGCCGAAGCTGTGATGCGTACGCGAGTCCATTCGCAATCACAGTCCCGCTACCGACCACGCCCGTCGTGACCATGACCCCGGACTTGCGGTCCGTGATGTGCATCGGGCCACCCTTGCCCTTACACGTCCCGGTCGCCTTCCCGAGGTACTCGGCCCAGAGCTCACCCAACGACACCCCCTTGGCGATCGAGTCGTGCATGCCACGGTAGTTCGTCACCAGGTAGTCGTCGTGCCGGAGCGTCACGCCAAGGGCCGCGGCCACAACCTCCTGCCCTCGGACAGGGAAGTGCAGGAATCCGATCTCGCCCGCGGCAATCATGCTCCGAAACCGCTCGTCACACTGCTTGATCGTGGTCATCAGCTCGTACATGCGGCGCAGTGTTGGACGGTCAGGCATCGAGCACCTCCTCTAGTGAGCGCATCGGATTGGTGATGTCAGGCTGCCGCGGAGGCCGGTTGGCGCCATGAGTAGCTAGTACCCAGGTGCGGCCTCTCATGAGTACGTGTCCTGAAGCTCAGGCTGCTCACTCCGAAGGCCGAGACCATCCTCATCGCCAGCGCGTCCACCACGCCGTCGATGACCCGAGTTCGCTCCGGCCGAGACGGGAAGTCGCCCCAGGCGGGTCGTGAGCGGCCCCACGAGTCGCGCCTCCGCGTTGCTCGCCCACCGACCAGCCGCATCGGCGATCTGCCGCTGCGAAAGGATCGAAACAGCGATGGCCGTCAGGCCGAACAGCACGTAGGTCAGTCGTTGCACGTCCTCGTCATTGAGGTACCCGGGGAGGACCTGGTAGAGGAACGCGCAGACGAAGGCTGTGGTGACCGTGCGACGACCCGAGATGGCGAGGATGGCCAGCACGATGAGTGAGCTGACGTAGTTGAAGCTGTCCTGGTTGACCGCACCGAAGAGGCTGGCGTAGGTCGCTCCGCTGATCCCAGCGAGGAACGCGGAAATGCAGAACACGATCGTGCGGGTGATGTTGACGTTCGCGCCAACCGTAGTTAGCGCCAGCGGGGAGTCGGCCAGACCTCGCAGGAGCCGACCCAAGCGCGAGCGTTCGATGACGACGACCAGGGCGAGGGCGGCGAAGGCAATGCCCAGCAACAGGTAGTAGAACTTGGTGTCGCTGGAGAATCCATCAGGCCGGCGCGTGGCGAGGAAGCCGGCGCCGAACATGTACTCCTTGCCGTAGGCGTACTGTGCGAGCAGGATCCCGAAACCCAGCGTGGCCAGCCCCAGGTAGAGGCCGGAGAGCCGAATTGCGGGGATCGCGATCAGCGCCCCGATCGGCACAGCGATGAGGCCACCGACTAGCACCGCGATTCCCCAGGGAACGCCGTGGCCGAGCATGTGCCCGAAGCCCGAGGCCCCGATAGCCGCGAAGCCCACGTGACACAGCGAGATCTGTCCGCTGGTCCGGACCAGGAGGGAAAGGGAAAGGAAGAGCACGACCTGACTCATCGCGGTGTTGTAGAAGGCCAACTTGCTGCCGACGAACTGGGGAACGGCAAGCAGGACGACCAAACCCACGAGGTAACCGCCAGCGCGAGTGCGCGGGGTGAACACACTCGCTGGTGTCGCCTTCGCCTTGATGCTCGCGCCTACGTCGACCAAGGTGTTGCGCTTGGCCACAAGCAGCACGATGAACAGGATGATGAAGGGTGCGTTGGTGTCCAGGCCCTGCAGATAGTCGTGCGTCCCGGCTTCCTTGCTGATCAGCTTCTGAACGACCCCAACGATGAGACCGCCCACGAATGCCATCGGTAGGCTGCGGAACAGGCCGATGGCGGCCGCCCCAAATGCCTGCACCACCAACAGGCTCAGAATGTTGACGTCCAGTTGTCGCTGCACCGACGCGAACAGCACGCCGGAGGCCGCCGCGAAGATCGAACCGATCATCCACGCGGTGCGTCGGACCCTGGTCGGATCGGTGCCGTTCAGATCGAGTAGTCCCGGATTGTCAACGACACCACGCATAGCCACACCTAGGCGCGACACCCGGAAGAAGACGTACAGCCCAACGGCGGCGGCGGTCCCCAGCCCGAGGAAGATCAGGTTGTCGGCATCGACCGAGACTCCCTGAACGCTGAACACCTCATCCGTCGGTAGGAACGGATCGAAGAACAGCGCCTTCGGTCCATAGATCAGCTGAACGGTGTAGTTGATGGCGACGAACATTCCGATGGTCGCAACGATCTTGAACGTGGTCGTCACGGGCGCCAGGAGTGCGGAGATGCGCTCGAGTACCAGCCCCAGGACGACACCGAACACGCCCACTGCGAGTACAGCCGCGATGGGCCACGGCACGCCGTGTTCCTGCCGCAGGTCGTAGAACGCGTACGCCGAAGCGGCGCACACGGCGCCGTGGGCGAGATTGAAGAGGCCGGAGGTCTTGTAGGTGAGGACCAGCCCCATGGCGGAGAGGCCGTAGACCGAACCCGTCGCGAGTCCGAAGATGACGTACGGGATGTACTCGTTCATTCGTGGCACACCCCGCACGCCGAGAGTCCCCGACCCGAGATCGCCTCCGCGACCAGGGCCGTGACGGGCTTTCCGCGGACCAGCTGACACTCTCCGTGGTGGAACTTGGTGGACCCAGCAACCGTGACCAGTCCGGTTGTCAGGACCGCGTCGGTCTCCTGCCCGAGCATGGCGGCCAAGGCAGGGGTGAGGACGGTCGCGATCTCAGAGAGCATGGCTCGCTCTTGCGCCCGCACAGCGCTGAAGCCGGCGAGCAGCCAACTCACCAGCCCGATCGCGGCGAACACCGACGCGAGGATGGCGCCAACGAGCCACGGCAGCGCGTCGTGCCACGCGGGCTCACCACTGGCGCCGTACCAGCAGATTGTCAGCGCGACGACGCCGACACCTACGATCCAGCCCGCCCGGAGTATGTCCCGACGGCGCCACGGGGAATCAGCTTCGGGCAGCGGGAGCCCCTGAGCATCCGACCACCTGGGAGGCTCGCCGCCGCGGAGGCGATCCGCGACCTCAGGCGCGGCTATCTGGTCCGAGCTGGGCAGCGTGACCGGACTCATGCCAGTTGCTCGTGACGTGCCGCTGCGGTGCGAACCATGTCGGGGCGGAGCGGGTCGACCATCCGGTCAGGCGCTGAGACCGGGTTACCGACGCCTCCACCGGCAACGAGGTCCGCAAGCAGAGCCTTCTGCTGAGCGAGCACCGTCCGGGCCCCCCGCAACTCGCGCCACTCGTCCCGAAGGTCCGCCGAGATCCACAGGACGCCGGCCACTCCGAGCAGGAAGATCCCCGTGAGACCACCCGAGATGATGTACGGCAGCTGCTTAGCCACATGCTCGGTGCCGCTGACACCGAGGTAACCCAGGATCAGGCTCAGCGCCCCGACCAGCGCGGCGGCAATCGCCCCTGCGCGGTCCCATTGGGCGCGGATCAGACGGGTCAGCTCCACAGGTATCTCACTCCCAAGATCCGGATGACTGTCGCTCCCACGAAGGCGGCCAGCGCCGCAGCAATCAGCGCCAGGTAGACACTGCCGACCGGGGCGTTGACATTGGCAGATTCGGTGGTTCTGGTGAACGAGGTGCCCGCCGAGGCACCCGCGTTGTCCGGCAGCAGAAGACGCGTATCCAAGCCGGCCGCATCGAGCCCGGTTCCGGTCCCGAGGGATCCAGGAGCCCCGATACCCGGAACACTGGCGCCGTCGAGGCCTAGTCCGGCCTCGCCGGGTGCAATCGCACCGCTCCCGGGCGCGAACTGGCTTGCACCCACGGGTCGCAGGTTCACCGATGCGATGGCCTGACCAACGAGCGAAGTCACCTTGGTGGGCCCGGAGTAGTAGGGGTTCGCAGGCGGTTCAGCAATCACGTACGAGAACGTGAGTCCAGCGCCGACGATGCCGGTCGTTGATTCCTGCGCCGGCTGGTAGGCGACCTCGATTCCCGACGCCTTCAGCGCGGAAAGCACGGAGTCGGTCGGCAGCGGGAATGTCGCCGGCCCTCCGGCGTAGGGCAGGGTGACGGTGAAGACGCCGTCCTCGAATCCAAGTTCCGGCGCATCCATCGTGGAACACCCAAAGGGTGCCGGGATCTCCGTCGGCTCCAGCTCCACCGGCGGTGCCTGCGGAGCACCGGGAACAGGATTCGGCAGCGGGATGTAGCTGGGAGTGGTGCACGGGATTTCCAGCCGCAGCCCGGGAACATTGATGCTCCCGAGCGCGAGCTTTGAGCTCCGGGTGAGGGCACCGGTCGCACCATCGGCCAGCACCTCGGCTCTGGAGTGGACGACAGCGACCGAGAACTTGTCCCCAAGGGTGAAGCCGTTGAGCGTCGTCTCCCCGACGGCCAGCACGCCGCCCTCCCTTTGCACGCCCACACGGGCGACAGAGACGTAGCCGCTGTGGTCGGTGCCGGCAAGCGCCTTCGCGGCAGCTTGTTGCGCGGAGCTCTCGGCGTGGAGGGCAACCCCGGGGTAGTTCACGTCCTTGGGGGCGTCGCCGTAGGCGGTTGCCGCTACCAAGGGATAGGCGGGGGTGTTGACTCCGACGAGCGCGCCGGCGATACCAGGGAGTCCCGCCGCCACGTCGCCGGGATACGGGAACGCCGCCAACGCATCGGAGTCCCCGAGGGTGTTCAGCTGCGCCCGGGTTAGTGGCCCGCTGCCTTCGAGGGTCAACCCCACGGGAATCGACTGATTGAACAGCGTGGTCTGCGATCCGTTAGAGCTCGCAATCGCATCGAAGGTTGCGTCATCCGCACGCGCGGAGGCGCTGAGGCCCACCCAGAGACCCGACAGGCCCAGGGCCACGATGCCGACCAGCGCCCCTCTTCCGTACACCTGCGCTGTCGAGCGGCGGCCCGGCTTCATTGCCGACACGTGACCTCCTGAAGTAGTGCCTGACCGACGTCGGGCCGGGAAGAATGTCCACCCTGATTTCCAGTCAACGCGCGCTCGGTGGGGAGCAGCGTGAGTACTACGTACTCAACCGGCAAATGCTGCTAAGGCACCCAGACGCCCTTGTAGTACGGCCCTGGGATGCCCGCCTCCTGGACGTAGCCATCCGGGTCGTAGGTCTTGATGGTTCGGTACGGGTAGTCGCCCGAGATGTTCGTGTCCAGGCCAGCTAGCCGAACGACGGCGTAGAAGCCGATGTACGCGATAAAGACGGCCTGGAGGATCAGCACAGCCGTGGCCTTCTCGCCGAAGCGCATCGCCCGCAGCGGCCGCACGCTCGCCGAAAGCCGAGTGGCAACCGACCGCCCGTGGTCGTCCCGATGCAGCATCACGCTCAACAAGGACATCGTCAGGCTCGCTAGCACAATCTCGGTGAGCGGCAACCAGCTATCGCCGACATGGAAGGCCGGACCCCAGTACTGGTAGTAGGTCCAGATCTCCATCTGGAGCAGCAACGTCTCGCCGATCACCTCCATAACAGTGCAGCCGACGAGAGAGAACAGGAACAGCGACCACATCGGGCGCCGGTCCACGAACGACCCCGCCTTCGCCCGCGGCTCCACATAGCGCTTGAACAGAGCGAAGGTGATCAGCCCCGGAGTCAAGAAGAAGAACGGATAGGCACCGAGCGGCCAGAGTGGCTCGACCGAGGGCGAAATTTTCGCCCATTCCCACGTCACCGGGTAATGCCGCAGCTCCGGGTTATAGACGGCATACATTGCCCAGTTGAAGATCGGGTCGTAGGCAATGATCGTTGACAACCCGATGAAAAGCGCGAACGCCGGGTGCGTAACTCCGGTCCGCCGCCGATTGCGCAGAAAGAAGAACACCATGCCCAGGCACATGATCACGGTTGCGGTGTGCAGCGCGTAGATCCAGAACTGGCCCGATAACCCCCACATGCCATTTCCGGGCAGCGGCGACGGCTGCTCGGGGTTGTGGATGCGCGGGTCCGACCCGCCGGTGGAGGTGAAGGTCATGAGCCACACGAAGACGGCGATGCCGACTCCGGCGACGGCCCACCGCAGACGCTTCGACCTCACGTTCGGGGACGTGAGGACACTTGTGCGCCCCTGGTCGGTGAGTTGGGTTGTCGCCACGCGGTGGCCCTCCTGTCACTCGGGATCCAGCAGTTAGACCGTGACGGGGCTCACGAAATGGGGCATGAGTAACCGATACTCAAGCGGGCCAACCGCCCCAGATCGGGCGTGAACCCACGTAGGTGGCGCGGAAATGTCGAGGACCTCCCGGGCCGGCGGGAGCGGCGACCCGGGAGGTCCTCGTCTGGGTATCGATCAGTCAGCTGTCGCTCAGCCGCGATGGGGCGACGACTCGAGCGACTCGGCCTCCCCTCACAGGCATCGCTTCTTGCTGCCAAAGGGGTCCGAGAAGACACCACGGGAGAAGAGCTCTGCGTAGTAGCAGCTCACGATGGGTGACGGCTTTCCCTCGTTGAAGGTCATTCCGGGTACCAGGCCCCCGAGAGTCTCGTTCTTCAACGCGTACAGGCCCTTGAAAATTTGGGCCGTGGTAATCGGTCCATTACGGGCGTTCGGAATGTTGGCGACTACAGCCTCGAGCATCTTCCCCGAGGCCCAGCCCGTCATCGAGGCAGGACTGGGCGGAGTCCCCGGCGCATATGTCTTGTACGCCTCCTGGAACTCCTTCGTGGCGGCCGTGTCATTCGACATCCAGGGGGCCGAGGAAGAGCCGAAGTACCCGACGTAGTCGGTCGAGCCACGGAGAATCGGGTCGTTCTGCAGGTCGGGCGTCAGGGTCAACGAAGGCCCAGACCACGGGAACTTGTAGCCGATCGCGTCACAGGACCGGAACAGCCGCTGCAGCGACGCAGCGTCCATCACCAGGTACATCACCTGGGCGCCAGCCTTCTTGGCGTTCTGACACTCAGCTGTGAAGTCGGTCTGCGTCAGCGAGATGGTCTGGTTGTACGCAACCTCGACGCCCGCGAGATCGGCCATGCCGCCCTTGGTCGTCATCGAGTTCCTGATCTTCGTGCAGGTAGTTGCCTCGACGCACGACAGGATCCCGAACTTGGTGTAACCAGTCGCAAGCCGCGCCTCTTTGAGGGATGACGCGTAGGCGTGCAGGGGGGACGTTCCCTGGGCGAAGAGCAGGGGATCGGTGCTCCACGAGAAGTCGGTAATGTCGCCGCCCACGACCGGAATGTTGTACTTGTGAAAGACCGACGCCTGGGCCGCCATGTTGATCGGGGCGTACAGGCCGACCAGCGCCTGGACCTTCTTGCTCAGGATCAAGTCCGTCACATTGGCCGACCCTCGGGCCGGGTCGGATCCGTCGTCGGTCTGATACAGCTGGACCGGGTGACACGCCAAGCCGCCCTTGGCGTTGACATGCTTCGCCCAGATCGACATCGCGGTCTTAGCTCCAATGAAGTTCGCTCCGAGCAGACCACTCCACACGCCGTTCTGCCCGATGACGAGCGGGGCGCCCTGGCTGGTGCAGGGAGCATCCGCGGCAACGGCGCCTGCCGATCCGGCTGCACCCTTCGGACCGGAGGCCGACGGGCCGGCCGTTCCAGGAGTTACTCCCGACCCTGCTGCGGTGCCCGGTGCGGTCGCGGTCTGCGATCCTGCCGGGGCGCCGGGCTGGGCAGCTGCAGGTGCACCTGCGGTTTCTCCGACTACGCCGACGGACCCGGCGGCCGCTGGAAGGCCGGACGTCGATACGGGTCCGGACCCTTCGGTAGCCACGATCCGTTCGTCCGATACTCGCGAGCCACATGCGGTTACGAAGAGCGACACCGCGCAGAAGCCAGCCAGCGAAGCGGCTTGCAGGCGTCGATCTCGACCTCGGGCTCGTCCCCTCGACACGTACCTGGCGCCTTTCACAAGGGATACCTCTCCACAGCAGCGGTTGAATTTCGCCGACCCAGCTATCTGCAGCCTGGTTTCGGCGATAGAACCCGAGCTCCTGCCATCGAGCCTGAGTACGAGGTACTCAACGTCCGCGGGCCAGTGCAGCCGCGATCGGTTCCGAGTGGACCGGCATCCGGGCGGCCGCGCTTGAGTACGGGCTACTCAGTCGTGATGGAAGCGCGGACGCGAACCTGACGAGACCATGACTACGCGCAAGGCAGTCGACCCCGGGGCGCGGCCACTCCTTCGCCTCGAGGCCCGCAACGCGGCGACGGCGATCGAGCGAAAGCCCCCCTGGGTGCGGAACCGGTACAACGCCGGTCCCCAGTTCTCAGAGCTGATCGATCTGGTGCAGACCCAGGGCCTACGGACGGTTTGCGAGGAAGCCGCCTGTCCCAACATCTTCGAGTGTTGGGAGGACCGCGAAGCGACCTTCCTGATCGGCGGAGGCGTTTGTACGCGGCGGTGCGACTTCTGCTTGATCGACACTGGCAAGCCGGCGAGTCTCGACCGCGATGAGCCTCGCCGCGTCGCGGAATCGGTCGCCGCGATGGATCTGCGCTACGCCACCGTCACCGGCGTGGCCCGTGACGACCTGCCCGACGGTGGCGCGTGGCTCTATGCGGAGACCACCCGCGCGATTCATGCGCTGCCAGGCCCAGCGGGCACATCGGGTTGCGGGGTGGAGCTTCTCATCCCGGATTTCCGTGGCCACGCGGGTCAGTTGACAGCGGTGTTCGGCTCCCGACCGGAGGTCCTCGCACACAACCTGGAGTCGGTACCGAGGGTGTTCCGTCGGGTCCGACCCGCCTTCAGTTACACCCGGTCGCTGGCCGTCCTCACCGCCGCGCGCGACGCGGATCTGATCACCAAGAGCAACTTGATCCTCGGAATGGGCGAGACGCCCAGAGAGGTCATCGCCACTCTGCAGGACCTGCACGGCGCGGGCTGCCAACTGCTGACCCTGACCCAGTACCTGCGGCCTTCCAGCCGACATCACCCGGTAGATCGATGGGTTCACCCCGACGAGTTCGAGGACCTACAGACGAAGGCCCTTGAGATCGGGTTCCTCGGCGTCCTCGCGGGTCCACTCGTACGGTCGAGCTACCGGGCCGGCCGGTTGTACCAACAAGCGATCAGCACCCTGGAGCAAAGATGACGACCGCTGTCGACACATCGGGACTCACGATCACGGACGTCGTGGTGCGCTACGGCGGACACACCGCGGTGAACAAGATCTCGCTGACGGCACCGACCGGGGAGATCACCGGGTTGATCGGGCCCAACGGCGCGGGCAAGACGACCACCTTCAACGCGTGCTCAGGTCTGCTGCGACCGACCAGCGGCTCGGTGCACCTGTTCGGGCAGGAGGTCACGCACATGAGCCCGCAGCGCCGGGCGCAGCACGGCATGGGCCGCACCTTCCAGCGGATGGAACTGTTCGACTCCCTCAGTGTGCGCGAGAACGTAGCGCTTGGCCGCGAAGGCGGGATGGCGGGAAGCAAGCCGTGGCGGCACCTTCGTGCGTCGCGATCTGACTCCGCCGACGTCGCGAACGCAGTAACGGCAGCGTTGGAACTCTGCGACATCACGCGCCTCGCGACGCGCCGTCCGGCAGACCTCTCGACCGGACAGCGACGCCTGGTCGAGCTCGCCCGTTGCATCGCCGGCGGGTTCCGATTGATGCTCCTCGACGAGCCGTCCTCCGGCTTGGACAAGCGGGAGACCACCGCCTTCGGGCAGATCCTGCGCTCTCTGGTCGAGGGCGCCACAGATCGCCCGGGAGTCGGCATCCTCATCGTCGAGCACGACATGAGTCTGGTCATGAGCGTCTGCGACTACATCCACGTCCTGGACTTCGGTGAACCGATCTTCCAAGGCACCCCAACCGAGGTAGGCGCGTCTGAGATCGTCCGTGCGGCCTACCTCGGGAGCGAGGCCGTCGACGTTGCAGTCCCAGGCGCCCCCCATGCGAAGGCAGGTGCATGACCGTGTTCAGACTGGAGAACGTCGTCGCCGGGTACGGCGGAACCACTGTGCTGCGTGGAGTCGAACTATCCGTTCCCAGCGGATCTGTCGTGGCGCTGCTCGGTCCCAACGGTGCAGGCAAGACAACGTTGCTCCGGGTCGCTTCCGGGCAGCTCAAGCCGACATCTGGAGCCATGACGATGAACGGCGAGGACGTCACACGACTGTCTCCGCACCAGCTCGTGGCCAAGGGGGTCTGCCATGTCCCCGAGGGCCGCGGCGTCTTCCCATCCCTCACCGTGCGCGACAACCTCATCCTTCAGTCAGCGAAGGGCGAGGAGAAGGAAGCCCTGGACCGGGCTGTGGCGGCATTCCCTCGCCTGGGTGAACGTCTCGCCCAGATCGCCGGAACCATGAGTGGCGGCGAACAGCAGATGCTCGCGCTCGCGCGCACCTACGTCCAGCACCCCACCGTCGTCCTGCTGGACGAGGTGAGCATGGGCCTGGCGCCCAAAGTCGTGGACGAGATCTTCGAGTTCCTTACGCTGCTGCGTCGTCAGGGTACGAGTCTGCTCCTCGTCGAGCAGTACGTCACCCGCGCACTCGAGGCCGCCGACTACGTCTACCTGCTCAACCGCGGGGAGATCGCGTTCGCCGGCGAACCCCCCGAGCTGGACGGCGCCGACGTCTTCGCCAGCTACGTCGGCGGCGACTTCGACTACTGACCGACGAGGAACCCGATGAGCCCCGACCTGTCGGTCACCGAGTTGGCAAAGGTGCTGTTCTGCAGCGACCTTCAGCCTTCCCAAGCGGCGGAGCCGCAGGCAGTGAGCACCGCGCTACGCAGGGGCCTACGCGCCCACGGCGGACAGTTGGAAATCTGCGCCGCAGAGCTGGCCAGCTGTTACGGCGACGACCCCGAGACTGCCAGCCGACGGATGCGGTGGGCACTTTCCCTGATCATCGCCACCTACCAGGGCCCGCCCCTCGCCGCCTGACCCACGCGCAGGGCGGCGTCTCTGCGCTGGGAAACGCGCAGGCGCGGGTCGCTGGTGCGTAGGCCGTGGAGAAAAAGCCTCGGCACCACGGCCCGCAAAGTGGAGAGGTCCGGGACGCGGGCGTAGGCCGCGGACCCGAAGACGTTGACCAGTGAGCTGTCCGGTGCCGGCGAAGCCAGCGCTATGCACACACAACCGATGGACTGGTGGCGCGCCTCGGCGAGTGCCCGTCGGGAGTCCGCCGCCGCGTATTCGCCCTCGTACCCGGTGTCGTAGGGGAAACCGTCTGAGACAACGACAAGGAGCTTTCGCGCCGTCGCCGTCTCCGCCGCGAGCAGGCGGGCGGCGTGACGGATGGCGGCGCCTAAACGAGTGTACCCGCCGGGCTGGAGCTGGTGCACCCGCTGCGGCACCGAGTTACTCCAAGCCTCGTTGAACCCCTTGATCGTCGACACCTGCACGGAGTGCCGGCCGGCGGATCGAAAGGCATACGCGGCTGTCCGCGCTCCGATCGCGTTCAAGCTGTCGAGCACGCAGAGCGCACCCTCGCGCTGGCGGTCGAACACGGATCCACCCGCCGGGCTCGGGTCTCGTCCCGAACCTGAGATGTCCAGGAGGACGAGGCAGGACAGATCTCGCTGACGCGGCCGCGTTGCCGCGTACACCTTCTCGTCGGGGCTCGCGCCGGAGGCGGCATCGATCTGATTCCGGATGACGGCATCAAGATCGAGGTCGTCGCCGATCGCCTGGCGCAGCAAGGTCTGTGACTTCAGTCCGGCCTTGGCGAGCCGGCGGCGCATGACCAAGTCCCGACCACTCATCGTGGGTTCGTCCAGGGGCCGATTCAGGCTCTCGCTCGGCACCTCGGCCACCGTGCACCACCGTGGACGGTACGACCCGGATACGCGGTCCCATTCGGCGTAGCGGAACCGGCCCGATTCCGGCGCAACTGCCGCTCCTCCACGGCCCCGCAAACTGACTTCGAGGCCGCTGCCGCCAACTCTTCGTGCGATCTGGCCGGACCATCCCCCGACGATCTGTTCACCAGCGGACATGCCGCCCGAAGGGGACTTGGTGGCGCGGCGACGCAGGCCGAGACGCTTCCGCAGCATCCGGCCCAGCCCCAGGCCGGTGAGCGGTCCGAGTGAGAGCGCGCGCAAAATCGCGTCGAGGTTCTCGCTGCCATCCCCAGGATCCAGGACCTCGCCCTCTTCCACGGACGTTCGGCGGGCCGCGGATCCGCCCGCGTCGAGGACGAGTCCGTCCTCGATCGCGCGCAGCAACAGACCCGGCCGGATCACGCCCCACTCGGTTGGGGTCGGCGGCAGCCGGTCGCCGGCCACGGCAAGATCAACTGCTTGTCGGGTCGAGTCACAGACCGGCACGTTCGGCGGAACTCCGATTGTGTCCCTCAACCGGGCCCACACTCCGCCCGGCGCGCACAACCGATTCGCTTCCAGGAGCAGGTACCGCGAGGCATGCGCGGGACTGCCCTTGAGCCCGGTCAGCGCCTCGGCGACCAAACTGCCGTGGCCGATCAAAAGCCCGTGCACGATCACCTGGGTACGAACGCGGCTCCCCGAAACGAAGATCGTGTGCCCGTCGGTGTACGCCGCACCGTCGCAGCCCGCGACCCGAATCGACCGACCCGCTAGCGCGCTGGCGACCACCTCGTGGCGCGCGAATCGGTCATCCTTTTCCTCTGGCGCGGTGGCGGAGATCCGACATCGCAAAGGTGCACTGATCACCCGCGTCACGCAGACAGATGCTCGGCGCTTCGGCCCGATCGGGCGGCTGATTCCATGGGGACAAAAACGTCAATGAGCTCGCTCAGCCCCTCGACGGTAGACACCTCGTCAGAGAGCGGGACAGCTACCGCCGCCACCGCGGCGTCTCGCGGCGCAACCCCCGCGGCGATCAGACGGGCGGCCGAAACCAATGTTCGCGTCGACGCAACTTCGCGAACCGTGTCGGAATCCAGCCGGCGGATGGCGGTGGCGAGCGCGACCAGAGCCTGTGCCATGCCGAGGGAGATCCCGGACTCGTGCACGATGACCTGCTCCTCGACAGCAGCCGGCAGATAGTTCAGGTCGATGCCGACCATGCGCTGGCGCGTCGAGTCTTTGAGATCCTTCAGTACACTCTGATAGCCGGGATTGTACGAGACCACCAACATGAATCCGTCTGCCGCTCGCAGCGACAGCCCGAGCCGTTCGATGTACAACTCACGGCGGTGGTCCGCGAGCGGGTGCAAGACCACAGTCGTGTCCTGCCGAGCCTCGACCACCTCGTCGAGGTAGCACATCGCGCCCTCTCTCACCGCCCGCGTCAGCGGCCCGTCGACCCAAACGGTCTCTCCGCCCTTGAGCAGGTGGCGCCCGACCAGGTCCGCCGCGGTGAGGTCGTCATGGCAGGCCACCGTGACGAGCGGACGACCCAACCGGTGGGCCATCGCCTCGACGAAACGGGTCTTTCCGCACCCAGTGGGGCCCTTGAGCATCACCGGCAGCCCCTGGGTGGCGGCCGCAAGGAAGATCGTCTCCTCGCTCCCGTTGGCAACGTAGTAAGGGCTACCACTCAAGTGCGCATTCGCCCACTTGGCTGCCTCAGTCTTCATGGCTCTCCACGGGTGCTTCGAGGCCTGAGCGCGCGGCCTGTCCCGGCGCGCTCCAGGACAGGGAATCAACATCGATGGATCGGCCCATGAGTAAAAGCTACTCAGCTCTCCGGAGCGGGGGAACGGGATCGTGCGCCGCGCGGCGGCGTACCTCGCGCAGGAGACGCTCCCGAGCTGAGGCGCCGAGGCACGCCGGGGTGTGGTGCTGGTGGCGGCCGCGGGGCAGGTTCGGGAAGTTACGTCGTCGGTCTGCTGAGGCTGAGCCGGGTTCGCAGTCGTCCAACTTGTGCCTCACGATGCGGAGAAGATCCTGCTGAAGTCCGGCATGACGCTCTGGATGGCCAGTCCCCCGTCGACGGGGAGCACCACACCGGTGACGAACTTTGACTCGTCCGAGGCGAGGTAGAGCGCGGCGTTGCTGACGTCTTCGGCGATGCCAGCCCTGGTCAGCGTCATGGTCCGGAAGGCTTCCCCCACGGTGGGGTGTGCCGCGAGCATGGCGCTCACGTCGCCGTTGGCGACGAACCCAACCTGGATCGCGTTTGACCGGATGCCTTTGCTGCCGTAGTCGAATGCCACTTGGCGGGTGAGTGCGTTGATCGCGCCTTTTGTGCTGCTGTAGCTCGGGATAGCCGGAAACCCAAACGTCGATGACACGGAGATGATGTTGATGATGGATCCGCCTCCGACTTTGTCTCGGGGGGGTCTGCTGCACGGACTGGTGACAGGTTGGGTCAGGCGGCCTGATGGCCCGGTGTGGTCATGATGAGTTCGTATTCGATGGGGGTCAATCGGCCGAGCGCGGCTTGGCGGCGGCGTCGGTGGTAGG
>NZ_JACDFE010000277.1 GCF_013815995.1 Sporichthya sp. | reverse complement strand
GCGGAACTGGCGGTCCCGGTCCGGGTGCGGCGGGCCCGGCGCGGGCCGGAGTTCTGGCGGCGCAGGGTGGTCAACAGGTAGGGCCGGAAGGCGGTCGCGGGGCCGGTGCCGGCGCGCATCTCGGTGCGCACGGCGGCGACCGCAGCGTCGACCAGCTCTTCGGCGGAACCGTTCATGGAGCGCCGGACCAGCTTCAGGGCGGCGTCACGGTGGCGGTCGGCGAGGGAGTCGAACGCGTCGCCGTCCCCGCGGCGCGCCGCGGCGATCAATGCGGCGTCCGTGGGCACGCGAGCGCCCTGGACACCGATCTTGGACGTAGCCATCCCCCACCCGCCCCGCTATTCGAGGCTCCCCCCGGAGCCCCTGCAATGAACTCACCGCACAGCCTTGGTGATAACTGAGAGTAGGCACGGCCCCAGCGTGGCGTCCGGTGATTCGAGCAACTCTTGTGTCTTGATCAGCGACACCACCAGCGCCTGCGACCGGTATGTGCACCGCCGCCCGATTCGTTGTCCGTCGAATGGCCGAAGGGGGCTCGACAACCGGCCGATCCGCACACCGTCCCGAGCCCGACAACTCCGGCGAATCGCCTGGTCAGTCAATGATTCTGGGTGAACTTCCAGGCATCGGCGGCCATCTGTGTGATGTCCCGGGTCGGCGCCCAGCTCAGCAGCTCGCGGGCGCGGGCGTTGGAGGCGATCAGCGTCGGCGGGTCACCCGGTCGGCGGGGGTGGTCGGCGGCCGGGACAGGGTGCCCGGTGACCTGCCGGACCGCGTCCAGAACCTCACGCACAGTGAACCCCTCGCCACTGCCGAGGTTGCAGATGTCGTGAATGTCCGCCCTAGTCCTCTTCAGCGCCCGGACGTGGGCGTCGGCCAGGTCGGTGACGTGGATGTAGTCGCGGACGCAGGTGCCGTCGCGCGTCGGGTAGTCCGAGCCGAACAGCTTGGCCTCGGGGCTGACCCCGCTGGCGACCTTGAGCAGGTTCGGGATCAGGTGGGTCTCGGGATCGTGCCGCTCGCCGAGGTCGGCGCCGGCTCCGAGGTGGGCGCCGGCGACGTTGAAGTACCGCAGGCTGAACGCGCCCAGCCCGTGGGCCGCGCACTCGGCCGCGATGGCCATGTCGATGGTGAGCTTGGTCATCCCGTACGGGTTGGTCGGCCGGGGCGGGGTGTCCTCGGTGATCGGCATGGTGGCCGGCTCGCCGTAGGTCGCCGCGGTGGAGGAGAACACCAGCCGGCGCACCCCGTGGCCCCGCATCGCGTCCAGCAGCGCCAGCGACCCGACGACGTTGTTCTCCCAGTAGAGCTCCGGGCGGGCCACCGACTCCCCGACCAGGGACTTGGCGGCGAAGTGCAGGACGGCCTCGTAGGTGGGATCGAGCACCTCGGCGGCGTCGTGCACCCGGGCCCGGACGAACCCCGCACCGGCCGGGATCGCGTCCTGGTGGCCGGTGGACAGGTCGTCGAGGACGGTCACCTGGTGCCCTGCGTCGAGCAGCAGCGAGGTGACGACGCTGCCGATGTAACCGGCGCCACCGGTGACCAGCAGCTTCACGGTGATCCTCACTTCGGGCGGGCGGGTAGCCTTCAGCCATCCTTCCGCACTGACGTTATAAGGAGCCTCGTGAGCGAGCGTAGCGAGCGAACAATGGGCGGAGCCTCTCTGTGAGCACGCCCGCCGAGCGCAGCGAGGCGCGCGTGACGAGCCGGGTAGTGGTCGACGTGATGCCGAAGCCCGAGATCCTCGATCCGCAGGGGCAGGCGATCCAGAAAGCCTTGGGGCGCATGGGTTTCGCGGCGGTCTCCGCGGTCCGGCAGGGCAAGAGGTTCGAGGTCGAGATCGACGGAGAGGTGGACGCTGCCGCCCTCGCCCAGGTCGAGCAGATGGCGGAGACGTTGCTGGCCAACACGGTGATCGAGGAGTTCGTCGTCCGGGTCGAGCAGTGAGCGAGCGCAGCGAGCGAACACATGTGCACAGCAGCGCCGCACGAAGTGCTCGGGTCGGGGTCGTCACCTTTCCCGGCTCCCTGGACGACGGGGACGCCGCCCGCGCGGTCCGGATCGCCGGCGGTGAGCCGGTCCGGCTCTGGCACCGGGACAAGGACCTGCACGGCGTCGACGCGGTCGTGCTGCCCGGCGGGTTCTCCTACGGCGACTACCTGCGCTGCGGTGCGATCGCCCGGTTCTCTCCCGTCATGGGGTCGATCATCGCCGGCGCCGGTCGCGGCCTCCCGGTGCTCGGCATCTGCAACGGCTTCCAGGTGCTCTGTGAGTCCCACCTGCTGCCCGGCGCCCTGATCCGCAACGACCACCGGCACTTCGTCTGCCGCGACCAGTGGCTGCGGGTGGAGAACGTCGACACCTCGTGGACCCAGGATCTGAGGATGGGTCAGGAAATCCTGGTCCCCGTCAAGAACGGGGAGGGTGGCTACATCGCCGACCCCGAGACGCTGGAATGGTTGGAGACCCTCGGGCGGATCGTCTTCCGCTACATCAACGGCAATCCCAACGGCTCCCGCGACGACATCGCCGGCATCCGCAATGAGGCCGGCAACGTGGTCGGGATGATGCCGCACCCGGAGCATGCAGTGGAGGAATTGACCGGGCCCAGCGTCGACGGGCTGGTGGTGTTCACCTCGGTGCTGGGCGGCCTGCTCGCGCCGAGCATGGTGACCGCATGATCGACAGTGTCAAGACCGCCGAGACCACCCCCGGCCTCGAGCAGCCCTTCGCCGACCTCGGTCTCAAGCCCGACGAGTACACCCGCATCCACGAGATCCTCGGCCGCCGGCCGACCAGTTGCGAACTCGCGATGTACTCGGTGATGTGGAGCGAGCACTGCTCCTACAAGTCCTCCAAGGTGCACCTGCGCCAGTTTGCGAGGCTTGCCGAGCAAATCGATCAACGCCGTGGGGAGAAGGCGCCCGGCGCCGCAGGCGCCGTGATGGTCGGCATGGGCGAGAACGCCGGCGTGGTCGACATCGGCGACGGCTACGCCGTCACCTTCAAGGTCGAGTCGCACAATCACCCGAGCTACGTCGAGCCCTACCAGGGTGCGGCCACCGGCATCGGCGGCATCGTGCGCGACATCCTCACGATGGGCGCCCGTCCGGTCGCCGTGATGGACCCGCTGCGCTTCGGCCCGCTGGAGGCCGAGGACACCCGCCGGGTGCTGCCCGGGATCGTGGCCGGCATCGGTGGTTACGGGAACTGCCTGGGCCTGCCGAACATCGGCGGCGAGGTGGTCTTCGACCCCACCTACCTCGGCAACCCGCTGGTGAACGCCCTCTGCGTGGGCGTGATGCGGCACGAGGACATCAAGCTGGCCAAAGCTTCCGGCCCTGGCAATCAGGTGATCCTGTTCGGTGCCCGCACCGGTGGCGACGGAATCGGCGGGGTCTCGGTGCTGGCGTCGGAGACCTTCGACGCCGATGGCCCGTCCAAGCGCCCGAGCGTGCAGGTCGGTGACCCGTTCGCCGAGAAGGTGCTCATCGAGTGCTGCCTGGAGATCTTCGCCGCCGACCTGGTCGTCGGCATCCAGGACCTCGGTGGGGCCGGGCTGTCCTGCGCCACCACCGAGCTGGCCTCGGCCGGCGCCGGCGGCATGCACGTCGTGCTCGACCGGGTCCCGCTGCGCGACTCCACGCTCGCTCCCGAGGAGATCCTCATGAGCGAGTCGCAGGAGCGGATGTGCGCAATCGTCGAGCCGCGCCACGTGGACGCCTTCATGGCGCTGTGCGGCAAGTGGGACGTCGAGGCGGTCGTGATCGGCGAGGTCAACGACTCCGGCCGGCTCACGGTCGAGTGGCGCGGGGAGATCGTCGTCGACGTCCCGCCGCGCACGGTTGCCCACGAGGGCCCGGTTTACGAGCGCCCCTACGCCCGGCCCGCGGACCAGGACGCCCTCCAGGCTGACGGAACGTCAGGTCTACTCCGTCCGAACACCCCGGCCGAGCTGAGCACCACCATCCTGCGGATGGCCGGCGCCCCCAACCTCTGCGACAAGAGCTGGATCACCTCGCAGTACGACCGCTACGTGCTCGGCAACACCGTGCTCGCGATGCCGGACGATGCCGGCATCGTGCGCATCGACGAGGCGACCGGCCTCGGGGTCGCGATCTCCACCGATTGCAACGGCCGCTTCGCCCGGCTCGACCCCTACGCCGGGGCGCAACTCGCGCTGGCCGAGGCGTACCGCAACGTCGCGGCCAAGGGCGCCCGCCCGTTGGCGGTGACCGACTGCCTGAACTTCGGCTCGCCCGAGGACACCGGGGTGATGTGGCAGTTCGCCGAGGCCGTGCGCGGGCTGGCCGACGGCTGCCTCGCGCTCGGGGTGCCGGTCACCGGCGGCAACGTCTCGTTCTACAACCAGACCGGCGAGACCGCGATCCTCCCCACGCCGGTGGTCGGCGTGCTCGGGGTGATGCCCGACGTCCGCGCCCGGGTGCCCATGGCGTTCGCGACCGATGGCGACGCGATCCTGCTGCTCGGGGAGACCCGCGAGGAACTCGACGGTTCGGAGTGGGCGCACGTGGTGCACGGTCACCTCGGCGGCACCCCGCCGATGGTCGACCTCGAGTCCGAGCGCTCGCTGGCCTCGATGCTGGTCGAGGGGGCCGAGCAGGGCGTGTTCGCCTCCGCCCACGACCTGTCCGAGGGCGGACTGGCCCAAGGCCTGGTCGAGTGCTGCCTGCGCGGTGGCCTCGGGGCTCGGGTGGAGCTGCCGTCCGGGCTCGAGCCCTTCGTCGCGTTGTTCTCCGAGTCCGCGGCGCGCGCGATCGTCACGGTGGCCGCCCCGCACCGCTACGCGGTTGAGGCCTTCGCCGAGATGCACGGCGTCACGGTCACCGAGATCGGCTACGTCGGCGGGTCCACGCTGCGGATCAACGCCGACATCGAGATCCCGCTGGCCGACCTGCGGGCGGCGCACACGGCCACGCTGCCCGCCGCGATGGAGTCCTGAGACCTCGATGCCGCCCCGTCGCCGGGTCGACCCGGCAGCGGGCCGGGTCGCCCTCGCGGCCTGGGAC
>NZ_JACDFE010000276.1 GCF_013815995.1 Sporichthya sp. | reverse complement strand
GCTCCCGACCCCCCCGCGGGCCCAGGCACCATCGTCATCAAGGACTTCGTCTACAGTCCGATCCCGGCGCAGGTGAAGCTGGGGCAGAGCATCACGGTGACCAACGAGGACAGCGCCGCGCACACCCTCACCGTGCCCGGTGGCGTCGATTCCGGGACCCTCGCCCAGGGCAAGTCGTTCACCTTCACCCCGGCCGAGGCCGGCGAGCTGGACTACCTCTGCGACATCCACCAGTACATGAAGGGCCGGATCATCGTCGAGTAGCCGGCCCGACACCGCTCACCTCAGACGCTCGCCCTGGCCACGGTGCACACCGGTCAGCGCGAGCGTTTGTGTTCCCTGCCCGAAGCCTTGGGCCTTCGGCGCCTCGTAGCGTCACTCCAGGAGCACGCCCGTCAGCGCGGCCACCTGGGCGGGATCGGGGTCGTAGGGCAGGTACAGGCTGATCCGGTCGACGACGTCGCCGTAGCGTTGTTGCGGTGTCGCTGCCACGGCCTCCGGGGTACCGACGGCGGCGAAGGCGTGCAGCACATCGTCCTCGATCCGCTCCCCCATGGCGTCCCACTCGCCCTGCTTGCGGACAGCGGTGGAGGCGGTGGCCAGTTCGGCCTCGGTCTCGCCCATCGCGACGAACGCCGGGTAGGCGATCTCGAAGGGACGTGAGGCGGTCCGGCGTTCCTGTCCACGCTGCAGCGTCGGGAGCACCCACTCGCGCAGGTAGCGCTCGGTGCAGAACCCGTGGACGAACAGCCCGTCCGCCATCTCACCGGCGACCTCGGCCATCTTCTCCCCGACGGCGGCGAGGAACACCGGTGGCGGACCGAACCCGCTCGGGCCGGGATTGAAGAACGGCGTCATCAACGTGTGCTGGTAGAAATCGCCGCGGAACTCGAGCCTGGTGCCTTCCTGCCAGTCAGTCCCAGATCGCGTGCAGGGCGGCGATGAACTCGCGCATCCGCGCGGCGGGCTGCGACCACGGCATCGAGAACCGCTTCTCGATGTGCGCCTGCACCTGGGAGCCAAGCCCGAGCCGGAACCGGCCGGCGGAGTACTCCTGCAGGTTCCCGCCGTAGGGGCGGGCGGCGATCGGGCGCTCCAGAGCCTGCGGGCCGTCGACCACCACGACCTGCGCCTCGACCTGCTCCACGAGGTAGCGGATCTGCTCCGGCGAGGAGCTGTAGTACATCGAACTCGGGGTCGCCCGCAGCAACGCGGTTCCCATGTCGAGGGCATGGAACTCCGGGCGGTTGCGCACCAGCAGGCTCACGCAGTCGCCGGGACCGACTCCCAGGCCACGCAACGCCGCGGCCACCCGGGCGACCTCGCGCCCGTATTCGGCGTAGGTCCAGGTGGCCCCACCGGCGCCGGCCCGCAGCGCGGGCCGGTCGGCGAACTCGCGCACCGCGTTCGCGAACAGCCCGGCCACGGTCTGGCCGCACATCAGTTCGCGCATCTGATCCGGCGTCACCTCAGCGCACCAGTTCCTCGTCCTTCATCCGGTCGGAGAACGCCTCGACCCAGGTCCAGCCGGTGACGACCTCGCGGTCGTCCCCGCGGCGCCGGGTCATGCCGCCCTGGGCGCGATAACCGCCCCAGCGCGCCTTGTTGAATCCGCTCAGCTGCTGGGTCGGGTCTGCGGTGAAGTCCCAGATCCCGGACGCGCCGAGGTCGTAGCTCGCGCCGGTCACGTAGCCGTCGGCGTCGACGTCGAACTCCGCCCCGACACTCGGGGACTCGGCCAGGGCCGTGTTGCCCTCGACCACGATGCCCGCGCCCCAGCGGCCGCGGCCCTTGGTGATGTTGCCGAACTCGACCGTGCCGTCGGCGTACTTGTTCGCGAAGATGTTCCAGACCACCTGCACGTCGGTGTAGTAGGGGTACTCCTTCCACTCACTGCCGTGGCGGAAGTAGACCTGATCGAAGAAGATCGGGCCCTCGACCCGCTCGCCGAGGATCGTCCCGGTGAGCCAGTACGGCTGACTGGCGTAGGCCAGCGGGTCGTCGCGCATGGAGGACAGGAACTGCGCGCCGAGGGTGTGCCGGGACCCGCGCAGCGAGATCAGCCCGCCTTCCTCCCACGTCAGCTCGTCGTCGGTGATGAACAGGTCGATCGGTTCCTCGTGCGGACCGGAGAGCATGCCCTTGGCGACCCAGCGCGTTGCCGATGGTGTCGAGCAGGGCCCGCGCGCTCGGGGAGCCGCCGTCGAAGATCTCCGAGACCGGGGCGTCCTTGACGACGTAGGTCAGGTGGACGACGTCGGCGGCCGCGGTGGCGGTGAAACTGAGTGCCGCCTGGGCTTCGGTGTGATGGAAGAGTTCGACGACAACTACTACTCGCCGGTGGTCGCGGCCGAGGCCCGGGTGCGCGACGAGCTGATGGAGGGACACCGCCACGTGTACGAGTCCGAGATGAAGGAAGAGCGCCGGACGCACGGCCGCCCTGGGCATGAATCCCGCCCCTCCGACAACTGACTCCCCGGTTCAGCCGGCCGCCGCGTTAGCCGGGTCCTCGGCCGCGATCGCCGCGTAGATCCCGGCGGCCAGGTCCGCGAGCTCCGCGGCCTCGTCCGCGCTCAGGGACAGCCCCCAGATCTCGGCGTCACGGGCCGACGTGACCTCCTCGACCTCGGCCCGCTTGTCCTTGAACTGCTCGACGGGCGGGTACGGCCCCGGGAAGCCGAGCATCGCCGCGTACTCCTCACCCTGGTTGAGCAGGTGGGCCTCCTGGACCGGCATGCCGGAGAGGGTCATCGCCGCGAGGTGGACGCCGAACCGCAGTTCGCGCAGCAGCACGACGACCTGCATGGCCCGGCCGGGCGAGTCGTCGACGCGCGGCAGCTTCGCCAGCCCGACGAAGAGCGGGAGGCCGCAGCCCGGAGCGCCCGCGATCACCTTCTCGCCGAGTTCGATGAAGCGGTCGAGGCCGTCGAGGCCGGACAGCCGCGGCCGCGCCCACTCCGCCGCCTGACCGAAGTACAACTCGGCGCCGCCGCGGGCACCGTGCACCGGCAGGCCCATCGTCCAGAAGGTCTCCGTGACGCCCGGGCCGAAGATGCCGAACATGGCATCGACCGCCGCCGCCTCGACCTCCCCCAGGACGCCGGCGCGGCCGGCGAAGTAGCCCGCGAACGGGTGCTCGTAGCCGGCCTTGATGCTGGCCTCGAACTGCTCCGGGTGCAGGATCCAGGTCGAGCCTGCCCGCTGGATCGGGTGGGCGGCGGCGCGGCTGGCGGCGAGAACGCGGGGATCAGTCATGGGCGAAGTCTGGCCGAACACGGTCACCCACCGCTAGGCGCCACGGGCGGTGCCACCGTTCGTGGTGAGCTCGTACCCGGCGTACTGCTCGCCGGCGGCGTCGAGATCACTCGGGTCGTCGTGGCTGATCACGGCGACCACCGTCTGGTAGCCGGCGAAGGCCTTGAGGTCCCGCTCGGTCAGCGCGACGGTGAACGCCTTGTCCATCGAGCGCACCAACACGCGGTGACCGGCCTTGTCGATGCCGACCAGGCTCACGTGCCAGTTCTGCACGGCCGCCCCGGTCTGCCCGTCCCCGACGCTGCGCACGCCGGTGAAGTTCAGCGAGCGAAGCGCGGCGTCGGCGCCCTGATTGCGCAGCACCACGTAGTCGGCCCCGTTCGGTGCGACGCCCGCCTTGCCGAACGCGTTCGGGCTGGCCAGGTTGATCGCGGCGTTCAGGCTCGCGGTGGTGACCCGGTCCTTGGCGATGCCGGCGACCTTGCCGCCCTTGGTGTCGACGTAGCGGTCGACCAGGTTCATCACCTGGTAGTCGTGCACGAGGTCGGTGACCTTGGTTCCCTTGGCGAAGGTGTCCAGTTGCTTCTGCACACTGGCCAGGCCCTGGGCGGTGCCGTCGCGGTGCACCGCGCTGATGAACTCGGTCCCGTAGCGGTCGTAGAGGTACTGGAAGAAGGACCAGGCGTTGCCGTAGTCGGCGAGCACCTCGGAGCCCGCGCCCTCGTCCTCCCACGCGGTCAAAGAGTTCTGTGGCCCGCCGCACTTACGCGGGTTGGGGTTGGACGGGCCCTTGACCTCGCCGTAGCCCTGGAAGCAGAGGATGTGGCCCTCGGCGCGGGTCTGCTCCACAGTGCGGCTGGTGTCGCCGTACCCGACCAGCGAGATCGCGAAATCTGACAGACCCTCATTCACCCAGGTGGTCTCGGCCGGGTCCTGGTAGTTCTGCAGCAGGTGCTGCCACTCGTGGGCGAACACGCCCTCGTAGGACCGCGGGCGCGCGGGCCGGGAGGTGACCAGGTCCTCGGTCGCCTCGTCCTTCGGGTTCTCCCCGGTGCGGTGCAGCCAGTCGAAGGCGTCGATCGTCATGACGTTACGGTTGGTCAACTGATTGAAGATCGGGGTGTAGAAGCCCGCGATGTAGGTCGGGTTCGCCGGGAAGTCGGAGAAGTTCTCGTCCCGCACGTTGTCGACGAGGGTCACGGTGTGGTCGCCCTCGCCGGCGAAGTTCACTCCGGGCACGTTGAGACCGGGGAGCACTGCGGTGCCGGCCTTGTCCGGCGGCGTGCTGAAGGCCGCGGTCTCCTTCGGGTAGATCCGTTGGTCGAACTCCGTCACCAGGGACTGTGCCTGCGCGTCGGTGATGTCCGTACTGTGCGGCACCGCATTGCGCGCATCGCCGTACGGGAAAGCGGTCCCCGCCGAGACCAGGTCCACTCCCGAGGCGACCCAGACCTCGATCTTCTCGCCGACCGCACGCAGCGTGTACGGCTTCAGATAGATGCCGAGCGGGCCCGCCGATTCCCGGGCGTCCAGCGCCGGCCACAGCAGCGTGGTTCCCACGGGCGGCGTCGCGCTGCCGACCGGCAACGGCGAGGCGGCGGTCGTGAGTCGCTGCGCCGTCGCGGCGTCGAGCACGGTGTCCGCGGGCACGCCGAGCATCCCGGCCAACTGCGGCGAGAGCGTGTAGGTCAGGTCGTCGGCGAGGGTGGCCATGTCCGGGCTGCCGGGCGCGGCGACGAGCGGCGAGCGCGGGGCGGTCGAGTCGGCGCTGGCGGCCGCACCGGGCAGGCC
>NZ_JACDFE010000002.1 GCF_013815995.1 Sporichthya sp. | reverse complement strand
GTCCGCGGTCGTGCGGCGCGCCTGCCACCGCGCCGGGGTCGCGCCCTGCGGTGCGCACCGGCTGCGCCACACGACGGCGAGTGAGTTGCTGCGCTCCGGGGCGGACCTCACCGAAGTCGGTCAGGTCCTTCGCCACGCCAGGGCGCTCACCACCGCGATCTACGCCAAGGTCGACGGAACCGCCCTCGCGGTGCTGGCCCGGCCGTGGCCGCAGGCGCGGTCATGACCGCGCTGAGCGACCATGTCGAGGCCTACCTGGCGATACGCCGCGCGCTGGGGTTCAAGCTGGAAGCGCCGGGGCGTCTGCTCGCCGACTTCGCGGTCTTCACCGCCCGCGCCGGAATCGAGACGGTCACCATCGAGGTCGCGCTCGCGTGGGCGGGCCTGCCCGCGGGCGCGAGTCCGGTCTGGATCAACCAGCGACTCGGTGTGGTGCGCCAATTCGCCCGCTACCTACAGACCATCGACGCCGCCGCCGAGGTTCCGCCGACGGACCTGCTGCCGGGCCGGGCCCATCGCGCCACGCCCTACCTGTATTCCGAGGCCGACATCGCGGCGTTGATCACCGCGGCCCGGGACCTGCCTGGCCCATTGCGCTCGGCGACGTTCGCGACGCTGATCGCTCTGCTGGCCTGCACCGGGATGCGGGGCGGGGAGGCGATGCGCCTGGACCGCGATGACATCGACTGGGCCGGGCGGCGCCTGCTCGTGCGGGAGACCAAATTCGGCAAGTCCCGCCAGCTTCCCCTGCATGCCAGCACCCTGGACGCCCTGCGTGAGTACGACCTACGGCGCGAGAGCCTGTGCCCGTCGCCGAAGACGGCAAGCTTCTTCGTTTCGGTATCAGGGGCGCGACTGTGCCACGCCACCGTCCAGCCGATCTTCCGTCGGCTGCTGCATGAGGCCGGCATCGAGGAGCGGGCGGTGGGGTCCCGTCCGCGCATTCATGACATGCGCCATTCCTTTGCGGTGGCGACCCTGCTCGGTTGGTACCGCGACGGCCAAGACGTGCAGGCCCGGATGCCGGCCCTGTCGACCTACCTCGGTCACGTCGACCCCGCCGCCACCTACTGGTACCTCACCGCGGCACCCGAACTCCTCGCGCTGGCCGCCGCGCGGCTCGAAGCCAGCTTCGGGGGCCCGGCATGACCCTCCTCGCCCCGACCCTGCAGGCCTTCTTCACCGACCGGCTGATCGCCCAGCGCCGGGTCAGCCCACACACCGTGCTCGCCTACCGCGACACGTTCCGGCTGCTGCTGAGCTTCGTCCACGACCGCACCGGCAAAGCCCCCCACACCCTGGAGATCGGCGACCTCGACGCCGCGATGATCGGCGCGTTCCTGGACCACCTCGAACGCGACCGCCACAACAGCGCCCGGACCCGCAACGCCCGCCTGGCCGCGGTGCACTCGCTGTTCCGTTTCGCTGCGCTGCGTCACCCCGAACACGCATCGGTGATCGCACACGTGCTGGCGATACCGCCGAAGCGCTGCCAGCGCGCCGTCGTCACCTACCTCTCACCCGGCGAGGTCGACGCGCTGCTCGCCGCCCCGGACCGCGCCCGCTGGGAAGGCCGACGCGACCACGCTCTGCTGCTCCTCGCTGTTCAGACCGGACTGCGGGTCGTAGCGGGGGTAGGATTTGAACCTACGACCTCTGGGTTATGAGCGGGCGTCACAACGGTAGGTGCGGGAGCAACTGCAGGATCTCGGTACAGAACAGCTCCACGAACGGCCCCTGACCTGACACTGGCGTAGAGAAAGCGACGTGAGCGAATCCCATCGCAACGTCGGGGTGAGGCCCGTCCGCTACCGTCGGATGGGTCGTCACAGGATCGGCAGGCGACCGACGGTCGCCCGCTCGATCTCGGCCGCCAGGGCTACCCTCACCGCCGCGACATCCGGACCAAGGCCTGATCCTCGAAACACCGCTTCCTCCACGTCGCATGCGGCCTGCGCCGAAGCAGGAGACCTGGCCCCCAGGATCACCGGTACCAGGCCGGCGCCGTTCACCACGGCCAACAAAGCCCCGGTTGCATGGTCCGCCGGCTGACCCGCTGCCAGCGCGTCGCCGAAGCGATCGCGGACCCTCGCGGCGCGGTCGTGGAGTGGGTACCAACGGCGCTCGGTGGCGAACCAGGAGCTTGCCCCGGCGCGCAGGGCGAGGTGGCCGTCCGCCACGAGCCTCTCCAAGACCAGCCGTGCCGCCCGACCACCATGCATTTGGATGGCACGTCGAGGGGTGAGCGCACGCCGTGACAGCGATCCGAGAACGAGTGCGTGCGCCGCCGGCCGCACGTCGGCCGCGCCTTCGCCGCGTTCGCCGGTCGGGATCATGGCCGTCCCGGCCAACCGCAGGCTCCCGCCGAGGATCAGGTCGAGCAACACCGCTGCACCCAGGCACGCCCTCCGCTCCTGCGGCGACACCACACACCGGCCGGTGCTGGCATCCTGCAAGAGCAGCGCGACGTCGTCGGCGATCCAGAGCGCCGTCGACGACGCTGGAACGTGCATTGTGCTGTCCACTCGTGTCCGCTTCCTGCTCATCGTGGGAGAAGGAGCCCTACAGTGCGACGAACGTCTTCTCGCCCTCGACGCGGAGCGCGAAGCAGCGCACAGGCACACGCGCCGGCTCTCCGGTGACGGCTCCGGTTCGGACGTCGAACCGAGAGCCGTGCGCGGGACACTCGACCTCGTCACCGTCCACGTAGCCGTCGACGAGAGACACCTCCTCGTGGGTGCACATCTCATCGACCGCGAACAAGGTGCCGTCCATCAGTCGGCCGACACACAGGCCGACGCCGTCGACGGAGACCTGTCGCAGGAAGCCCGGCTTCACATCGTCCACAGGACCGATCTCGTGCTCGGTCAACGGTTTACTCTCCACGACGGGTCCTCTTCTTCGTTCATCGGGCGACGGTCAGTCGAACAGCACAACGCCACGAATGTTCTTGCCGGCGTGCAGGTCCTCGTAGGCCTTGGAGATCTCATCGATCTTGTACGTCGTCGTGATGAGCTCATCCAGCTTCAGCTTGCCGCTGCGGTATAGGGCGAGCTGCTGGTGCACATCGGCGCTGGGTGCACAGGCGCCGTACAACGACCCCTGTAGGCGCTTCTGATTGAGCGTCAGATCAACGGCGGAGACCGGGATTCCCACGGCGGTCATCGGGCCGATGCCGGTCACGACCGTCGTCCCGCCCTTACCGATCGCGGCGAAGGCCTCCGCGATGTGCTCACCCGTCGTGACGCCGACGGTGACGATCGAGGAGTCCGCGCCCTGGCCGTCGGTGACGCTCCGCGCGAAGTCCGCCGCCTCGGCCATGTTGCCGAACGCTTTCGTCGCCCCGAGCTCCAGCGCCTTCTCCCGCTTGAACTCCACTGGATCGACCGCGATGACGTGCAGGGCGCCCGCGTTGGCGGCGCCTTGGACGGCGTTGATTCCGATCCCACCGACGCCCATCACGATCACGGTGTCGCCAGGCCGGACGGCGGCCGAGTTCACGGCCGCTCCCCACCCGGTGCCCACCGCACAGCCCAGCAGGCAGATCTTCGTGAGGTCGTACTCCTCGGGCACCTTCACCAGCGATCGCTGATCGACCAGCGTGTACTCCGAGAACGTGGAGGCCGAGGCGAGTTGGGCGACCGGCGCACCGTCCAGCGTCATCCGGAAGCTGCCGGGCTCTTCGAGCCGCTCGCCGGTGAAGGCGTGCAGGCCGTTGTTGCACAGGTTCTGCTGCCCCCGCGCGCAGTAGCGGCACCGGCCACAGCTGGGGATGAACGAGAAGACGACGTGGTCACCGGGCGCCAGGCCGACGACGGCCGACCCGACCTCCTCCACAACTCCGGCACCCTCGTGACCGCCACAGAACGGCAGCAGCGGCGGGATCAGGTCGCCCTTGGCAACGTGGTCGTCGGAGTGGCACAACCCGGATGCGACCAGGCGCACCAGCACCTCGTGCTGATGCGGAGTGTCGAGTTCGACGACAGCCGACTCGTACTCCCCCGGGGATGAGCGCAGGATCGACGCCTTTGACTTCACAGCCAGACTCCTCGTTCAGCCGACATTGGCGGCCGGCGGCTTGAGCCGAGGGCCTGGGGTGAAGCTGATGGGCAGGGACGTCACCGTGCGGGTCACGCCGCCGACGCGGACGACCTTCGAGCGATCAGGAATCGTGTAGTCCGGGATGCGGGTGAGAACCACGCGCAGGGCGGCCTCGAGCTCCAGCCGACCGAGCGGGGCACCGAGGCAGCGATGCGGCCCGGCACCGAAGGCGACGTGCTTCGAGGCGTTGCGATCCAGCTGCAGTTTCTCGGGTTCGGGGTACTGCTCGGGGTCGTGATTCGCCGCCAGGAACATCAACATCGCCCGGTCGCCCTTGGGAATCTTGCAGTCCCCCACTTCGAGATCAGCGGTCGCCGTGCGGGCCAGTCCGGGCAGCGGGGACACGTAGCGCAGCAGTTCTTCCATCGCGTTGGGAATCCGGCTCGGGTCCTCGATGAGCCACGCCCGCTGGTCGGGATTCGACTCCAGCAGGTCGAAGGAGTGCGCGCACGCGCTGACCACGGTGTCGAAGCCGGCAGAGAACACCGAGACGCACGCCCCGATGAGGTCCTGCTCCGGGATCGGCTCGCCGTCGACCCGAGCGGCGATGAGCATGCTGGGAATGTCTTCGCCCGGTTGCGCCCGACGCTGGCCCACGAGCTCGGCGAACGCCATGAACAACGGCATGGCAGCTTCGGGACCGCCGAGCTTGAGGGCGTTCACCGCGCTGCGCTCGATCTTCTCGGTCTGCTCCGGGTCGAGCCCGTACAGGTGCGAAAGCCCGACGGTCGCCATCGGGAACAGCACATCTCCCACGAGGTCGCACTCACCGCGCTCGATGACCTCATCGAGCAGGTCGTTGACGACCTCCAGCATCCGCGACTCGAGGGGCGCCAAGGCCGACCTGGACATGAGCGGCAGGAACATCCGGCGGTAGACCGAGTGGTCGGGTGGATCGCACTCGATCGGCAACAGGTTGATCGGGGAGTACCGGGGAATCGTGGCCCCGTTCTCGGCTGAGGACCAGGCCGCGGTGTCCAGCGCGGCGTTCCACACGTCCTCGAAACGCGTGAACGCGTAGAACCCTCCGTACTGCGAGGAGTGCGCAACCGGGCACTGCTCCCGCAGTCCGCGCACGATGGCGTAGGGGTCCACCTCACCGGCTAACGCGACGTGATCGAACTCCTCTTGGGCAACCATCCGGCGTCCTTCCGAGCCTCAGCGTCCTCGCAAACCGACGATCGCGCCGGGCAGCAGTCACAAAATATATGATATGACCGGGACGGGCAAGGTCCCCGAACGATCCGGGAAGGCGCACGCCGATGGACTGGACAACCAGCTTCAGCGACCAGGAGTGGACCGGGCTCGTCGGGCGCTACGACGCCCTGCTGGGTCCGGGCAAGCTCGACGAGGTCTTCGGCTTCATCCCGATGATGCACGACCTGCGGCCCGACACCCTCAAGCGGTTCCGTCTCGTCGCCGACATCGTGACCCAGGGCATGGGACTGGCCTCCGGCATGCCCAATCCCCCGGTGTGTTCGATGATCGCCGGCCACTACAACACGGTGATCGGCTACCCCGAAGGGATCGCCGCCGACCTGTTCCTGGCCAAGCGCATCGGTGGCCGACGGGACGAAGTCGCCGACATCCTCTCGATGGCCTGGTTGCACTCCGGCATGAGTGGGATGGCCACGGCGGCGCGTGTGTGTCAGCCACTGCTGGCGAGCTGGTCCCCCGCCGATGACGGCCCCGGACTGCCCTGGCCGCAGGGATGGGCTTCCGACAGCGAGGCATTCCGCAGTGGCGTGGACTTCGAGGACTACGACGGCGCCACCGAGGTGGACCCGGCCGACATCGCCGCGATCACGCGGTGGCACGAGAGGGTGCAGGGGGAGGTGCCGCCGTACGTTGCCTTCTTCGGCGAGCACTTCCCGCTGGCGTTGATCGGCTTCCGTGCCCGGTTCGAGACGAGCTTTTCCGGGGCGCTGCCGACGCAGTTCATCGCGTTGTGCCAGGTGCAGCTCGCGGCCTGTTGGAAACAGCCGGACGCCCTGCGCCGAGCCCTGTACATGGCGCGGCACTTCGGAGTGACCAAGGAACAGGCAGCCCAGGTGCTCGCCTACAGCCAGCTCTTCCTCGGTGATCTGGGGATGGATGCCGTCCTCACGGAGGCGTCGTCCTTCTTCGCCGACTGGTAGCGCGGCCGGACCTCAGCCCGAGGTCCGGCGTCGAGGGGCGCGGCCGTTCGCGGACGCGACCGACGCGACACTCCGACCCGCGGCCTTGACCTCGCCATCGTCGGTCCAGAGACCCTGCTCCTCGAGCGACGCGATCAGCCGGTCCGCGCCGGCGAGGATGTGGGTCTCCATGAGTCGACGCGCCTCCTCGGGCTTGCGCTTGCGCAGCGCGTCCAGGATCGCCGGGTGATCCTGCAGAGTCGCGTCGACGTGGCCCTCGATGGCCGCGTAGAAGCGGTTCGTCAGATGCTTGACGACCGATCCGAGCAACAGCGTCAGCCGATCAGAATCCGCCGCGATGTTGATCCGACGGTGAAAGCTGTGCCCTAGGCGTGCTACTTGATCGCCCGCGCTTTCGTTGACAGCACGCTCGTACTGGTCGAGCAGGTCGGACAGGTCCGCCAGCTCTTCCTCGGTCACGATCTTGGCGGCGCGCGCTGCGAGTTCACCGGCGACCATGCCCTGAACCCAGAACAGATCACGCACATCCTGACGCGTGAACTTCGCGACCACGAAACCGCGGCGCGGAACCAACTCCACGAAGCCTTCGTTGCGCAGGACCAGCAAGCCTTCGCGCACGGGGGTGTTGCTGACGCCCATCGCTTTCGTGATGGGTTCCATCCGCACGAACTCGCCCGGCCGCACCTCGCCGGACACGATCAGTTCGCGCACGTAGGCCGCGACCTGTTCCGGAAGCTGGTCGCGAGTGAAGCGGCCGGAGGAGATCTCGACGCTCACGGCAGTCCTCTCTACGCAGGGAAATGCTCGCATTATATATTAGGTTCGGGTCGGATAACAGGTGCCACGCCACGCGTGAGGCCGCGCACAACGCGCAGCTCAGAAGAGCGCAACCCGGGCGTCGACGAAACACCCCTCTCCGGAACCGTTGACCAGCAGCGGGTTGAGGTCCACCGACTCGACGTCTGGATGTTCGGCGAACCACTCACCCACCGTGCTCAGGTGGCGGACGAGTTCGCCCACCGCCGATGACGCGAGCCGTCCGAGCAACCCACCGATCCGCGACCGCTCGACCAACACCGGCAACTCGTCCGCCGCGCTCGGCCACGGCACGCTGAGTACGTCGCCATAAGCCTCGGCATAGCTGCCACCCAGGCCGAAGAGCACCATCGGCCCGAACTCCGGATCGCGTCGACATCCGACGAAGACCGCTAGCCGCGACTGCACGAAGCCTTCCACGATGACGCCCTCCCCCGCGGCGACAGCGGGCGGACCGGAGGGCCACCAGCGCGCCAGCATGCCCGCGGCAATCGTGCCCACCTCGGCTGCGCTGGGGACGAGGTCGTGGACGGCACCCACAGCGGCCTTGTGCACGATGTCGACGGAACTGGCCTTGACCGTGACCGGCATCGTCATCCGCGATGCCGCCGCCTCGGCATCCGCGGCCGTCGCCACGATGGCCGCGTTGTTGAAGGGCAGGTCGAGCTCGCCCAGGATCTGGCGCGACTCCCAATAGCCCAGGATGCGCGGCGCCGCCGCCAACGCTCCATCGCCACCGTGGTGCTGGCAGGACTGCGACCGCCGCCGGACGTGGCGGTCGAGTCGATCCGCCAGGCTGCCGGCGTAGTCGCTGTAGAGCCGCAGTGCTCCGACGAAGCGTTCGCAACCTTCGAGCACCGGCACCTGCCCAGCCGCCCACTCGAGTCGGGTGGGAAGGGCGTAGCTGGACACGACCCGGGAGGCCACACCCACCGGTCGGGCGTCCTCGGCGTGGTCGGCGATCCAGGTCGCGATCAGATCAGTCGCCGCGTTGGGCGGCATGTTCGACAGCGTGACGAGCAGGGCGTCGAAGTTGGAGTCCGCGGCCAGCGCCGACAGCGTGCTGTCGATCAGCGAGGGATCGGAGGTGAACTGAGCGGTGATGTCGAAGGGGTTGCCGAACTCGGCGAAAGAGAACAGCGGCTCCAGCTTCGCCACGGTGGCCGACGACAGCGGCGGGAGCTCGAAGCCGCTCGCTTCGGCGATGTCCGCGGCGATCGCGGCTTCGCCTCCGGACAACGCCGCCACGGCCAGCCGCCGGATCGGCGCGCGCGGAACTCCCCATCGCTGGAAGAGCTGGGCGACCTCCCACAGCTGATCGATGTCGTCGACCTGCACGACGTTCGCCTGGGCCAGCACGGAGCGATGCACCGCCGCCTCACCCGCGAGGGCACCGGAGTGGGTGGTGACGACCGCGGCGCCGGCCCGGGACGTCCCCACCTTCAACAGGAGGATCGGCTTGCGCGCCTCCCGCGCGGCCGCGGCGACGGCCAGGAACCGGTCGGGGTCCTTGAAGCCTTCGATGACCATCGCGATGATCTCGACGCGGTCGTCCTGGAGGAAGTACTCCGCGACATCCCACACGTCGATGTCGAACTGGTTGCCGGTGTGCACGACAGCGTGGACACCCACGCCGTGTAGCACGGCCTTGTTCAACGCGGTCAGGCCGAGGGCACCGCTCTGGGACACGATGCCCAGGTTTCCGGCAACCATCGTGTCGGCCGGGCCGAGGGAGGCGGCGCGCGGGGCGTACTTCGCGCGAAGGTTCACCAGGCCAGGCGTATTGGGGCCGAGGATCCGCATCCCGGTCTCATCGAGGGTGGCGCGAAGCGCCGTCCGGAACTGCTCCGCGTCGGCGCCCGCCGCACCTTCGGTCAGCCCGGCCGCCACCACCGTCGCCGTCCGGATGCCCCGCTCGGCGCACTCCCGCAGCACGGGCAGCACGGTGGCGGCGGGACTGACGATGATCGCGGTGTCCGGCACCTCGGGCAATGCCGCCACCGAGGGGTAGCAGACCCGGCCTGCCACCTCCTGGCGTCGGGGATTGACCAGGTAGATCTCGCCGCCGTAGCCGTGGGCGAGAAGGTGCGTCAGCGATCGGCCCGACATCCGGGTGCCCTCAGTAGCCCCGATGATGCAGACCGAACTCGGATTGATGATCGCGTCCAGTGCCTTGGTCGTATCCACGCCGCGAGACCCGCCTTCGGTTGAGCCGGACCGGATGGTCACGGCGTCTGCGCCACGGGCGTTCTCCGCGGCAGTGCGACCCGAACTACACCGGTCACGGCATCGCCGGTCGAGATCTCGGAACGCAGGGCGATCTCCACCAGAGCGCGATCGTCCTCGCTCCACTTCCTGGTCACGCTCGCCCGCACCGTCACCGTCTCGCCCGCCGTCGCGAACTGCTTCATCCGCAGCGGTCCGATGCGCACGATCACGCCGTCCAGACCGATGTACTCGCGGACGACGCGCTCCCACATACCGAGCAGCAGCACGTTGCTCGCGTACATGTCACCGGCGCCCTGTGCCCGGGCAACCTCGGTGTTGTGATGAATCTGCGCGAAGTCCTTGCTCGCGCCGGCGGCCACGATGAGCCGGTGCACGGACAGCGGGAAGCCCAGCGCGGGCAGGCTGTCGCCCTCCGCCACGTCCTCCCAGTACCGCTGGGACGTCCAGTCCGCCATGTCTGCTCCCGCTACCCGCGCACGCGGGCGACGTAGTTGTAGACCCCGAAGTGGACCTCGGCGATCAGCGCGTCCACCTGGTTGACGACCTTCGACTCCCAGGTCAAGAAAGCGCCGCGGCCGACTCGTGTCTCCTTGGGGGTGACGGAGGTCAGGATCCGCCCGCAGGAACGCAGCTTGTCCCCCACGGCGAACGGCCGCACGTAGTCGTACTGAAGGTCGGTGGCCGTGCGTCCGTTGATGTCCGGCCCTGGCGTGGGGTACGGATTCACCCGCCAGCGCGGGTGCGCATTGCGGTCGGCCCCGGCATAGATCGGCTCGTCGCCCGAGTTCCACAGCCCGGCCGAGATCCACGTCGCCAGGCCGCTGTACGGCGCGATGATCCCCGCATAGCCGTGGGCCGCGGCGACCTGCTCGTCGACATGCAGCGGACAGTCGAACTCCAACGGCTCAAGAAACCGCCGGACCGCGCCCGCCTCGATGGCGTCGAGGGCGTCGTACGAGCCCTCGGAGAAGTCCTGCCCGATCTGCGCCACCAGCGGGTCCCAGGCCCGCTCCCAGTCGTCGCGCTCGGCCCACGAGAAATCAGGGATGGTCGTTCCTCTTCTCAGGGAGCCGTGGCATTGGCCGCTTCGGCCTGGGGGTCCCACCGATCGAACACCACCGGGAACGACGTCCAGCGCACCACATCGATCGGCTCGCCTGCATCGTCGGTCGGCTGTACGACCTTCGCCGAGCGCGGCAGGATGGCCGGCGGGTTGTCGGGATCGGGACGCACGCCGACCGCGAAGAGCCGGGACAGCACGCGCAGGTGGGCGCCCCCCGTTCCGTCGCTGCCCATCACGACCCGCTGTCCCAGGCATTGGTGCGGCCCGACGCTGAAGCCGAGTCCGTAGGCCCGCAGATCACCCGGCGTCGTGCGGAGCGGGTTGAAGGCCGCCGCATCGGGACCCCAGACCGCGGTGTCCCGGTTCGCGGCCGGGATCGAGATATGAACTTCCTGACCCTTGATCACATCCTGATCGCCGATCCGGGTATCGCGGGCCGCCAGCCGGAAGAGATACGGGGCGAACGGAGACCGCAGCCGCAAGGACTCTTCCATGGCGGCGAACAGGAACTTGTCGTCCTCGCACCGAACCCGGTCCCCGGGGTGCTCTTCCAACCAGGCACTCAGGTCCGCGACGCAGTTGATGATCGTCTGGGTGCTGGTCCCGACCGATGCGTTGAACAGGATGAGCGACTCGCGGATGGCCTGCTGCTCATCCAGGTAGTCCGGGTGCGCTCCGCTGGCCACCAACTGCAGGAAGTTCATCGGCTCCGGATCAGCGTCCGGACCGGCGGCGTCCTTCTCCTTCAGCGCCAGCCTCTGCGCCTCCAGGGACGGGTAGTAGTACTCCTCGATGTACTTCGCCTTGGCATCCAGCGCCGCCGCGTGGATCTCGGCGCGGTTGTCGTAGAACGCCGAGCTGAAGGCCGCCGTGATCGGGCTGACGAGCGTCCGTAGCCGCTCCATCTGGTCGTCCGTGTCGAGCCCGACCAGGCCGACGAACTTCGCCGCGAAGTGCAGAAAGAGCCGGTCGCAAAACGGGTTGAGGTTGGCCCGGTAGCGGCCGTCGGCATCCGGACCGGTGACGAAGCGCGGCAGCAGGGTGACCGACTGGGGCTCGAGGATCTCGTCGCGGAATAGGTCCAGGGCGGCAGGTCGGACCAGTTGATTGAGCAGCTTGCGCCGGGTCCGATGGGCTTCCCCATTGGTGAACGTGATGTCGTTCTTCACGAACTCACGCAAGCAGGTCTCGGACTCCACGCCGGGCTGGTGGAAGATCCCGGCCCACATCTGGTCCGAGTTCCGCAGGTCCTTCGAGCGCAGCGCAGCCGTCGCCGCCGCCGAGCCGCGGACATGCGCCACGGGGCAGGACGTGAGCGGCGCGACCACCTCGTCGTCGTCTTGGATGCTCATCGGGTCCTCCATCTCATGGGCGCGCCGCCTCGGCCTGAGCCGGCGTCCAGTCCTCAAGCACAGCGGGGAAGTCGTACCAGCGCGGCAGGTCGAGCCCGTCCGACTTCGCGCCGGTGTCGGCCCGCTCGATCACGGCCGGTGGATTGTCCGGGTCCGGCCGGACCCCGGCGGCGTAGAGCAACTGCAGGACCCGAACGTGCGAGCCGCCGGTGCCGTCACTGCCCATGACCACGCGCTGGCCCAGGCACAGGTGCTCCCCGACCCCGAATGCGATGCCGTACCGGCGGACATCCTCGGGCACCTCACGCCGCGGGTTGAATCGGGCCGCGTCGGGCCCCCACACGCTCGGGTCACGATCGGCGCGCGGGATGGACACATGGAGCTCCTGGCCCTCCTGGACCGGCTCACCACCGATCGAGGTGTCGCGACGGGCCATCCGGAACACATACGGCGAGAACGGCGAGCGCAGCCGCAACGACTCCTGCAACGCGTCGAACAGGAACCCATAGTCGGTCCGGCGCTCGTGGTCCTCGGGATGTTCGGCGAACCAGCCGGCCAGGTCCGCCACCGTGTTGACGATGGCCATCGTGCTGGAGGCGACCGATCCGACGAACAGGATCACCGAGTCACGGATGGCCAGGTCCTGATCCGCGTACTGCGGGTCCGAACCCTCGAGCACGAGCTGCAGGAAGTTCATCGGCAGGTCGTCGGGGATCCGCCCGTCGGTGCCGGCCCGCCACTCGCGCTGCGCTTCCAGCGAGGGGAGGTAGAACTCCTTCAGGTACTGGTCCTTGGCCTCGAGCGCCTGCGCAATGATCGCCGCGCGGTCCTTGTAGAACACTGAGGTGACGGCGTTGGACAGCGGGGTGACGCACTCCCGGAGCCGCTCCATCCGCTCGTCGGTGTCGATGTCCACCAGCCCGATGAACTTCGCGGCGAAGTGGAGGAAGACCCGGTCGCAGAACTTGATCAGGTCGAGTCGGTATTTGCCGTCCTCGCCCGGTCCGTGGATAACGCGGGGCAGCAGCGCTGCCGCCTCCGGCGCGATGACCTCGTCCCGAAACACGTCCAGCGCGGCCGGCCGGACCAGTTGGTTCAGTACCCGGCGGCGGGTGCGATGGGAGTCGCCGTTCGAGAACGTCAGGGCGTTGCCGATGAATTCGCGGAGGCAGACCTCGCCCTGTCCGCCTGGCTCCGGGTCGCGGTGCGCGCCGGCCAGGATCGCGGCGGAATGAACGATGTCCTTGGACCGGAGCGTGGCGACCACGTCGTCCCAGCCGTCCACGGCGAAAGCCGGGCACGACGTGAGTGGCTCGACGTCGACTTCGGGATCGAATTTTCTGTTGGCCATCAGGAGTCGGTCGGGTCGAGGTCGTCGAGCACGACCGGGTACGACGTCCAGCGCTTCAGGTCCACCTCGAACGGGTCGGGCTGCTCCCGCACCACCCGCTCGATCGACTTCGGCGGGCTGTCCGGATCCGGTTGCACGCCCGCGCGGTACAGGGTCTGCAGAACGCGGACGTGCGCCCCGCCGGTGCCGTCGCTACCGAGAACCACCCGCTGACCCAGGCACTGGTGCGGGCCGGCGCTGAAGGCGATTCCGTGGCGGTTCCAGCCCTCGGGGGTTGGTCGCCGCGGGTTGAAGGCCGCTGCGTCGGGGCCCCACACCGAGGGATCCTGACCCGCGGTCGGCAGATAGACGTGGATCTCCTGACCCTCGGCCAGCGTGTGCTCTCCGACGACGGCTTCGCGGGCTGCGACCCGGGTGACGTAGGGCGAGAACGGGGAGTTCAGGCGCAGCGCCTCCTGGATCGCATCGAGGAGGAAGTTGTAGTCCGTGCTCTGCTCGTAGTCCTCGGGGTGCTCGGCGAACCAGGTGGTCAGGCCCGCGACGGCATTCACGATGGTCTGCGTGCTCGATCCGACGCTCGCCGAGAACAGCAGGACGGAGTCCCGGATGGCCAGCGCCTCGTCGTCCCATTCGGCATGCACGCCACTAGCGACGATCTCCATGAAGTTCCGCGGCGGCTCGACGGCGCCCGACTCATCCGCCGGACGGTCGGCGAGGGCGGCCCGCGCGGCGGCCAGCGAGGGGAGGTAGAACTCCTCGATGTAGCGGGCCTTGGCCTCGGCAGCCGCGGCCAAGATGCCGGCCCGATCCTTGTAGAACGCAGAGGCGACGGCGCCCGACAGCGGCCCGACGCACCCCCGCAGACGTTCCATCTGCTCGTCGGTTTCGGTCCCGACGAAGCCGATGAACTTCGCGGAGAAGTGCAGGAACACTCGCTCGCAGAAGGTCACGAGGTCGAAGCGGTACCGGCCCTCGGCGTCCGGCCCGGTAGCCAGTCGCTGGAGCAGCTCTCGCGACCTCGGCAGGACGATGGTGTCGCGGATGACGTCGATCGCTTCCGGGCGGACCAGCTGGTTCAGCAGGCGCCGACGACCGCGGTGGGACTCCCCGTTGGCGAAGGTGATGACGTTGTCGGTGTACTCGCGCAGGCAGGTGAGCGCCTCGGGGGTCGGGTCCCGGTGGGCAGCAGACCAGATTGCCGCCGAGTGCAGGACATCCTTCGACCGCAGCGTCGCGAACGCGTCCGCAAGGCCAGCGATCTTCTCCACCGGGCACGTGATGTCGATCCTCTCCACAGGACACGTGGTGCCCGGGGTCGGCGCCAGGTCGCTGCTGCTCACGGAATGCCTCCTACGGCGGCGGATCATAAATATATTATGCCTAATCTGCGCCAGGGTCTACCGGCGCGAGTCACCAGCTGCTCGTGCGGCCGAAGCACCGGCGATGGCTCCGCTGCACCAGGCCTCGGAGATCGAGGCGCCCTGAGCCGGGTAGAGCAGCCCGATCGCCTGTCCCAGTTCCCCGCCACTGAACAGACCCGGCACCGGTCCGCCGCGCACGCCGAGAACCTGGCCCTCGGCGTTCCGTTGTGGTCCCCCGGTCACGTAGGGACCACCGATGTAGAGCGGCACGCAGTAGTACGGCGGCTGGTCCAGCGCGATCAGCGTGTCAGCGGGACGCCCGAACGAGTCGCTCCCGGCCTGGCAGCCGCGGTTGTATTCGGCGATGGCCGCCTCGAACGCCTCCGGTGAACCGGCGCCCGCCGCGGCCGCCGCGGCCGCCGGCGTCGGACCCACCGAGATCCATCCGGCGTCGATCTCGCGCTGGTTGTCCGAGCTCCAGTCGTAGAGGCCCACACCGCAGGCGCCCCGGTCCTGGTAGGTCAGCGGACCCGACTGCCGACGGCGCTCGTCGAAGACGTAGAACGACGGCGAGCGGCTGTACCGATGGGTGTGCGGATCCACGTGCTGCATGTGGTGGAAGAAGGAATGCTGCTGCATCGCCTGGTCGTACTCATCGGCGTACCGGGCGCCCTGGTCGTCACAGATGACATAGCCGCCGCCCTTCATGATGACCATGAAGCCGAGCTCTACGCCGTCGGCAAGCGGGAAGCTCATCACGCCGCGACCCACCATGCGATTCATCCGCGCCAACGCCGCCCCGGCCGACATGGCCAGCTTGAGTCCGCTGCCGTCGTTGCCCGGGTTGCCGTAGAAGCGGGTGTTCGGGACGGACAGGAACTCCCGGATCAGGTCCCGACCGGCTCCGAACCCACCGGTGGCCAGGATGACTCCGCCCCGGGCGCGGAGTTCGCGCACGGTTCCGCCCTCGAGCCACCGAATGCCGGCCACCGTTGTGCCATCCGCGGTCTGGCGCAGAATCAGAGAGATCGGCTCGATCCCCCACCGCACCTCCACCCCGGCAGCCCGGACCGCGTGCATGAGTCCGCGGTACAACGCCTCGCCACCGAGGACGGTGCCCGTGGCCGTCGCCAGCCCGCCGGCCGCCGGGCAGGTGGACGGAAGGTCGGTCACGGTCCGCCAGACCCGGACCGAATCGGCGCCCGGGATCTCGGCGTGCTCGGCCCAGCTGTCCTTCTCCACATCCAGCCGGGAGAGTCCCCACGTCGCCGTGTCGGCGAGCTCGAGGTCGACGCCCAGCGCCTTGAGCTCCGTCGGCAAGGACACCGCGCCCCGGGCCCATCCGGCGATGAGGTCGTCCTCGACCAGACCCTGTGCGCATTCCGTCAGGTAGCCACGGCCGGCGACCTCATCGGTCAGGGTCATCAACCAGCCGCCGGACATCCGCGTGTTGGGCGTGTGCCGGTCCTCGGCTTGGTGCTCGATCATCGCTACTTCGGCGCCGGCTCGGCGGGCCGCCAAAGCGGCCGCGACACCGGCCGCACCGCAGCCGAGGATGAGAACGTCCACTTGCTCCAGCTCCGGCATCAGCCCCGAACTCCGGACGCTCGGCTCTCGCTGAATCTCACCAGGTGCCCGATCGCCCGGACGGCCCGGGTCGGATCGGTGTACGTCGGGACTCCGAGCCGGAGGAGTTCCTGGCGCGCCCATCCATTGCCCCCGGTCCACACCGCCACGAACGGCTTGACGGTGGACTCGTAGGCGCGGGTGAGACCTTCGACGATGACGTCGGCGCCCCGGTCGGAGTTGCCGAGCAGGACGAGGACGACGTCCGTCGAATCATGCGCCACGACCTCGGCGAGCACCCGCTGCAGCAGCGCGGGGTCGGTGAGCAACCGGCCGGTGACATCGATCGGGTTCTGGGCGGAGCCGAAAGCCGGTAGGCACTGCTCGAGCCCGCGACGATCGGACGCCGACCAGGGAGCCAGGTCCAGGCCTTCATGGACCGTCGCATCAGCAGCCAGCGCGCCGGCCCCGCCGCTCTGGGTGACCATCGTGACCCGGCGGCCACCAGCGCGCCGGCGCGGCCGGAAGACCAGCAGCGTGTCGACCATCGACTCCATGCCGTCGACCCGCACGATGCCCTCGGCCCGGGCCAGTTCGGCGAAGGCCTCGTCATCACCGGGATCCGAAGCGGTGTGGGCGGCCACGGCCCGGCCACCCTCCGGGGTCCGGCCGGCCTTGATCAGGATCATCGGCTTGTCGGCCGCCCGGGCCGTGGCCGCGGCTTCCCGGAGCACGTCCGGACGACGCAAACCCTCGAGGTGACCGGCGAGGATGTCGACGTCGTCGCGGCCGGCCAGATCGAGCAGGAGATCTGGAACAGTCAGGTCGGCTTCGTTGCCCGGGTTGGCGAAGTAGCGCACGCCGCCGCCTAGGCGCGCGAAGGTGCTGTAGATGAACGTGCCGACCGCGCCGCTCTGGGTGACCAGCGCGATCGGCTCGTCCACCACCGCCGTTGCCTCGTCGAACGCCGAGGAGAACGTCGCGAAGGCCTTCGCCGGCAGCGCGAAGGATCCGAGACAGTTCGGCCCGAGCAACCGCAGGGACGACCCGGCCATCGCCGCGTCGACCTCGCTCTGCAGGTCGGCGCCCCCGGCGGCGGCCTCGGCGAACCCCGACGCGAAGACGATGGCAACGCCGACGCGGGCCTGGGCGCAATCCGCCACGGCCGCAGGCACCAGGCCGGCGGGAACCACGATGACCGCAAGGTCGACTGGCGCTCCGATCGCCGTCACGCTCGGGTAGGTCGCGATGCCCTGCACCTCGGGGCGCAACGGATTGACGGCGTACACCGAGCCGGCGAACCCGAAGGTGCGCAGGTAGTCGAGCGGGCGACCGGAGAGCTTCGCCGGGTCGTTCGAGGCACCCACGATGGCGATGCTGGCGGGGGCGAAGAGCAACTCACTGATCGACTTGGCGCCCGCTACCCGCACCTGAACCCCAGCAGGTGAGGTCATCCCGCATCCGGGACGAACACCGGGGCCCGGCGCTCCCGGTGAGCGGCGACGCCTTCGCGAACCTCAGGACCACCGAAGCCGAGGAACTCAAGGCCGAGCGACGCCTCGAAGATCGGACCTTGCGCCCGGTACCAGTTGTTCAGCGAGAACTTCGTCCACCGGATGGCTTCCTGCGCTCCCATACTGAGGTCGGCCGCAATCGTGCGCGCGGTGCCGAACAACTCCTCGCGCTCCACCGCCAACGAGATGATGCCGATGCGTTCGGCTTCCGCCCCGGACATCTCCTTGCAGGTCAGCAGGTAGTACTTCGCCTTCGCCATCCCGCACAGCAGCGGCCACACCATCGCGGCGTGGTCCCCGGCCGTAACGCCGAGGCGAGTGTGTCCATCGATGATCCGGGCGTCGGTCGCGGCGATCGAGATGTCGGCGAGCAAGGCCACCACCAGGCCGGCACCGACAGCGGGGCCGTGGATGGCGGAGATGATCGGCTTCGAGCAATTGATCACGTTGTAGAACAGATCCCGCGACTCCCTAAGGACCCGCACGCGCACCGCATAGTCGTTGATCTGAGCATCAATCAGATCGAAACTTCCGCCGGCCGAGAACGCCTTGCCCTCACCGCGGACCAGGACGCACCGGACTTCCGGATCCTTGTCGATGACCGGCCAGATCTCCGGCAGCTGGCGATGCATCTCTTCGTCCACCGCATTCAGGCCAGGGCCTTCGAACACCAGCTCCAGGACGCCCGGGCTGGGGTTCTCGAAGCGGAGACGGTCAAACTCCTTGTACCGAGCGAGCATGGTCTACCTCTCGTTTAGATGCCACGGCCACCACTGACCTCCAGCACAGCTCCGCTGATGTAGCCACCCATCGGGGAGGCGAGGAACAGGACCGCGGCGGCCACTTCGTCCGGGGTTCCGGCGCGACCAAGTGGCACCTCGGCCTCCTTCGCCTGCCACACCTCCGGCTTCATCCGCTCGGTCATTGCGGTCCGAATCAGCCCCGGCTGAACGGCGTTCACGCGAATGCCGAACCCGCCGAGTTCCTTGGCCGCGGCCTTGGTCAGGCCGATCAGCCCGGCCTTCGCGGCCGAGTAGTTGGTCTGGCCCGGGTTGCCGATCTTCCCGGCCAGCGAGGACATATTGACGATCGAGCCACCGGACCCGGCGCGCATGAGCGGCGACAAGGTGCGGATTCCCAGCCAGGCCCCGCGCAGGCTCACCGAGATGACCTGGTCGAAGTCCGCGAGCGACATCTTCGGCAGATAGGCATCGCGATTGATGCCGGCGTTGTTGACCAGGACGTGCACGCCGCCGAGGTCGTCGCGGCAGTGCGCATGCACCGTTTCGTGGTCCTCCGGCGAGCTCACATCGGCGCACACGACCGAAGCGCTCCCGGGGCCGGAGGCCAGGTCGAGGGCGAGAAGCTCCAACGCGTCCCGATTGAGGTCGACGAGGACGACGTGCGCGCCGTGCTGCGCGAACCTGCGGGCAATCGCTTCACCGATGCCCTGTGCGGCACCGGTGACGACCGCGATCTGACTCTGCAGCAGCCGGGCGGGATCGAGCGCCGGCGCCGGCGCATTGCTCGTCACGCGGACTCAGTAGGACTTCGGGAGGCCGAGCACGTTGGTAGCGACGAAGTTCAGCACCATCTCCTGGGAGACGGGCGCGATCTTCAGCAACCGGGATTCCCGCCAGAGCCGTTCGATGTGGAACTCCTTCGAGTAGGAGAAGCTCCCGAACGTCTGCATCGCACGGTCACAGGCCTCGAAGCCCGCCTCGCTGCCGAGGAACTTGGCCGCGTTCGCCTCCGGCCCGCAGGGCAGGTTCTGATCGAAGAGCGCGGCTGCGTGCATGGCGACCCGCTCGGCCGCGTGCAGCCGGATCCAGGAGTCGGCCAGCGGGTGAGCGATCGCCTGGTTCTTGCCGATCGGACGGTCGAACACCACGCGCTGGTTCGCGTAGTCGACGGCGAGGCCGAGTGCGCACCGGCCCAGCCCGGTCTGCTCCATCCCGACGACAATCCGTTCCGGGTTGAGGCCGTCGAGCAGGTAGCGAAATCCCTTGCCCACCTCACCGATGACGTCCTCGTCTCCCACCACGAGATCGTCGATGAACAACTCGTTCGAGTCCACGCACGCCCGGCCGAGCTTCTCGATTTCGCGGACATCGATGCGGTCACGGTTGAGGTCGGTGAAGAAGAGCGTCATGCCGTCGAGCGGGCGCTCCTCGTTGCGCGGCGAGGTGCGGGCCAGCAGGAGGAGGCGGTGCGCGTTCTGGGCATTGGTGATCCACACCTTCCGCCCGGTGATGTGCCACTTGCCGCCCTCACGGACCGCCCGCGTCGAGATTCGGGAGGTGTCGAATCCGGCGTCGGGTTCCGAGACGCCGAAGGCCATCAGCAGCCGGCCCGCTGCGAGCTCAGGCAGGTACGTCCGCTTCATCTCCTCGGATCCGTGCCGCAGGATCGGGCCCGAGGGGAAGACCGAGAAGTGGATGGCGGACACTCCGCCGGTTCCCGCGCCGGAGAGCGCGATCTCGTGAAGCATGACGCCCGACTCGGTGAGTCCGAGGCCGAGGCCGCCGTACTCCTCCGGGATCATTGCGCCCATCCATCCGCCTTCGGCGAAGGCGCGGATGAACTCCCAGGGGTACGTACCGGTCTGGTCTTTCTCTCGCCAGTAGTCGAGGGTGAAGCGATTGGCGAGACCACGCACGGTCTTGCGAATCAGCTCGAGATCCGACTCTGAGGTCAGCGTCATGTAGTTCTCCCGTAGCCGTCGCTCTTGCCGGTCACGCCCGAGCTCGGACGGCCGGTGGCGGACAGTTCTGTTAGGACCGGTATTTGCTCCACCGGCGTTGCTGCATCCAGCGCGGTCAGGTCTCCCAGTGCCTCGCCGAGGTACCGCGCTCGGATCGTGCGCCGCATGGTCTTGCCGTTCTTCGTCTTCGGAAGTCCGCTCACCAGGTGCAGAGCACTCGGGACGAGAGAGCGACCGATCCGTTGCGCGACCTGCTCCTCCACGACCTTCAGCTCCAACGCCGCGAGGTCCTTGGGCACCAGGAAGGCCACGATGCGCTGGCCGCGCACGTCGTCGGGAACGCCCACGACTGCGGCGTCCTTCACCCCGGGCGCGGCCAGGAGGGCGGACTCGACCTCGCCGGGCCCCACCCGCCGACCGGCGATCTTCATCGTGTCGTCGCTCCGACCGAGGATGTCCCAGTACCCGTCAGGGCTCAGCTGGGCCAGGTCGCCGTGCACCCAGGTGCCCGGGAACTGCCGCCAGTACGTCGAGAGAAACCGCTCGTCGTCGTGCCAGAACCCGAGGGCGATGCCCGGCCAGGTGTTCAGCAGCGCGAGTTCGCCGGGCCCTCCGACGGTCGGGTCCCCGGTCGGGTCGAGAACCGCGACGTCCATGCCCAGCAGCGGACCGCAGAAGCTGGGCCCCCGATGCGGCAGGATCGTGTAGCCAGAAAGGATTCCGCCGCCGACCTCGGTCCCGCCGGTGTAGTTGAGGATCGGCAGCCGGCGCTGGCCGACGGTCGCGAAGAGCCAGGTCCACGAGGTGCTGTCCCAGGCCTCACCGGTGGAGACGAAGGCCCGCAGGCTGAGCGGCAACCCCGGCTGGAATCCTTCGGTCTGCGTCTGCAGGATCCGGGCCGCGGTCGGGGCCAGGCCCTGCACGGTCGCATTGCGGCGCCGGGCGATCTCCCAGATCCGGTCGGGGGTCGGATAGTCCGGCACACCTTCAATCAGCACGATCGTCGATCCGAGGTGCAGCCCGCCGACGATCATCAGCGGCGCCAGGTTCCATCCCAGATCCGCGATCCACGACAGGACGTCGTCGGTCTGAAGATCGAACGCGTACCCGAAGTCCAATGCCGCTTTCAGCAGGTATCCGACGTGCGAGTGCACGATGCCCTTGGGGCGACCGGTCGTGCCGGACGTGTACATGATCATCAGCGGGTGGTTCGGGTCCAGCCGCTCGGCGGCGGCACTGCGCTGCAGCGGTTGGAGCTCCCCCCACCAGAGGTCGCGACCGGCCACCATCGCGTCGGACCGGGGCTCGCCGGCCGGGACCACGACCACCGTGCGCACGCCGGGGGCGCGCAGCAGCGCCTCGTCTGCAATCGCCTTCATCTCGACCGGTCGACCGCGCCGGGTCGTGTGGTCGGCCGTCACCAGCAGGACGGCGGCGCAGTCGTTGAGGCGATCGGCGACCGGACCGGCGCCGTAGCCGGAGAACATCGGCACGGCGATCGCGCCCAAGCGGGCACAGGCCAGGAACGCGACAGCGGCTTCAGGCACCGCCGGCAGGAATAGGCCGACGCAATCCCCCTTCCGCACGCCGAGCTCGGCGAACGCGTCGGCGACGCGATGCACTTCGGCGGCCAGCATGCGGTGGCTGATCTCCCGGTACTGCCCGGCGTCACCCTCGAAACAGACGGCCGGCTTGTCCGCGTAGGACGCGATCGCGTGCCGCTCGACGCACGAGTCGACGATGTTGAAGGTGGCTCCGACGAACCAGCGCGGGAACTCGGGACCGGCCGAGTCGTCGCGGACCATGTGGAAGGGCGAGCTGAACTCGATGCCCAGGTCCGCCGCCACAGCCGGCCAGAACCACTGCGGATCATCGACCGAGGCCTGGTGCAGGGCGGCCACATCGTCGTAGCCCCACGACTCCATGGCCGCACGCAACCGGCTGCGCTCAAGGTCCTTTTGGGACGGCAGCCAGGTCGCCCCGTCCGCCGTGGCGAACAAGTTGGAGCCGCGCATCAGCCGCCGCCTGCGGTCACGGGTTGGGGCTCCCGGTAGTACATCAGCGCCACCCGCCGGCAGTCGCACACAATCTCGTCGCGCTGATTCATTCCGAAGTGCCGCCACCGCACGATGCCCGAGTCGGTCCGGCTCGACGAGATTCGCCGGTCGAGGATCTCGGTGCGGACGTGGATGGTGTCGCCGTGGAAGACCGGCTTGGGAAACCGGACGTCCTCGAAGCCGAGATTGGCCAGGGTGGTGCCTTGGGTGGTCTCGGGGACGCTGATGCCGGTGACCAGTCCGAGCAGGTACAGGCTGTTGACGAGCCGCTGGCCGAACACGGTGCCCTTGGCGTACTCCTCGTCCAGGTGGACGGCCGCGGTGTTGAGGGTCAGCGCGCAGAACAGCGTGTTGTCGGTCTCGGTGACTGTCCGTCGGATCGCATGGTCGAAGACGAGGCCCGGCTCGCACTCCTCGTAGTAGAGACCGGTCATACCGACAGCCTCTGGCTGAGGGCCACGACTTCACGCGCCGTCTTGATGTGGGCATAGTCGATGTGTTGGCCGGCGTAGTCGATCGCCGCGATGCCGTCGCGCTCCGCCACCTCGAAGGCCTGGATCATGCCCTCGTAGAAGTCGACCTCTGCCGCAGACGGCGAGAACACCTCATTGACCACAGGGACGTGCGACGGATGGATGACCACCTGACCGCGGTAGCCGAGGCCGCGATTATCGAACGCGAACTGGCGGCATCCCTCGAGGTCGTGGATGTCCTGCCAGAGCCCGATCAGAGGGTGCTCCAGGCCCGCCGCCCGGGTGGCGAGCAGAGCCTTGCTCCGCAGGTACAAGGTCTCGAGGCCGCCGGGAGTGAACCGGAAGCCGACGGAGCGCGCGACATCAGCGTCACGCGCCGTCCCGGCGAACAGGGTGGCCACCCGAGGCGAGGCGGTGGCGAGCTGGTCGCACGTCGCGTAGGCCTCCGCGGTCTCCAACGCCAGGATGTATTCGAGCGATTGCTCGGGCAGGCCGGCCCGGCGCTCGGCCTCCGCGACCAGCGCATCGAAGCGCACGACGTCGAGCGGGCCGTAGGTCTTGGGCAGCACGAACCCGTCGAGTCCGGCCACGCCGACGGCCTCGAGGTCGTCGGCGACCAGGCCGCTGTCCAAGGAGTTCAGCCGGACGTAGAGACCGAGATTCGGGTGCTGACCGCGAAGTTCCTGAACGGCCGCGGCAACGGTGCGCCGGCCCTGCGCCTTCAGGTCGGCCGGCACCGAGTCTTCGAGGTCGAAGATCAGTGCGTCCGCGCCGCTGGCCACCCCCTTTGCGCCCCAGGTCGCAGCACGGTGCCCGGGGACGAACAGGAGGGAACGCAGCAGCTTCACCGATTCTCCGTGATCTATCGTGGATTTAGCATGATATATTATCACCACAACCGGATGGCAGGCAATCAGAGAAGCGGCCGACGACTGTGAGACGCCCATCGCTCGGGATCCGCTTGCCGATGCCCACCGCATCGCTCACGCCCGCGGACCTGTTCGCGGTCTGTGAAGAGGCCCACGGCCTGGGCTACCGGTCGCTGTGGCTGGGCGACCACGTCGTGCTGCCGCGCCGGACTGAGTCCTCGTATCCGCACACCGCGGGCGGATCGGTGCCGTTCTCGGCCGAGACGCCGTGGCTCGATCCCCTGCTGACCCTCGGCTGGCTGTCGGCGCGACTTCCGCCCACCATGCGTATCGGGACAAGCGTCCTGATCCTGCCGTTGCGCAACCCCGTGCTGCTGGCCAAGCAACTCACCAGCCTGTCCTGGCTGACCGAACGCCCGATCAGCCTCGGCGTCGGCAGCGGCTGGTTGCGTGAGGAGTACGACGCGATCGGGGCCCCGTTCGAGAAGCGGGCGTCGGCGGCGCGCTCAGCGATCGGCACGATCCGCGAGCTGTACCGCGACGGCGGGGCCGACTTCACGGTGCGGGGCCCCGACAACGTCCCGACCCTCACTCCGTTCACCCTGCTCCCGCCGGGGCCCGGCCCGTTGGAGTTCCTGTGGGGCGGCGTGAGTCCGGCCGCGCTGCGACTGGTCGCGGCGGTCTGTGACGGCTGGCTTCCGGCCAAGCAACCGCTGGACGCGTTGCCACCGTTGGTCGACGCTTTGCGCGCCGCGTGCGACGCGGCCGGTCGCGACTTCAGCGAGCTGCGCCTGGTCGCCAAGCCCGGACCGGGACCCGACCCGGAATCCGGCGCGATCGATGCGGCCGGCCTCGACCGGTACGCGGCGCTGGGCTTCAGCGAGCTCATCCTGGAGATGCCGTACGAGTCGGGCGGTCCGGGGCCGGCCATCGAGGTGCTGCGTCGCGTCGCCGAACGCGCCGACATGTGACTGCTCCGATCTTCGGAGCCGTGAAAGGTGAGAGTGGATGGACCAGAGCTGGGTGCAGGACCTGTTCGGTCTGCGGGGCAAGGTTGCCCTCGTCACCGGCGGGAGCCGCGGGATCGGGCGCGGGATCGCCGAGGGTCTGGTGCGCGCCGGCGCGAAGGTATACATCAGCGCGCGTGATGCTCAGGTCTGCCAGGAGGCGGCCAGCGAGATGCTCCGCTGGGGCGATTGCACCGCGCTCCCGGCCCACCTCGGCACCCTGGACGGGTGCGAGGAACTCGCCCGGCAGATCGCGCTGCGCGAGCCGAAAATCGACCTCATCGTGAACAACGCGGGCGCGCTGTGGTCCGCGCCGCTCTCGGAGTATCCCGAGGAGGGCTGGGACAAGGTCTTCGATCTCAACGTCAAGGGCGTCTTCTTCCTGGTGCGCGAACTGCTGCCGCTATTGGAGAAGGCCGGCACCCCCGAGGACCCCGCCCGGATCATCAACGTGGGTTCCATCGACGGACTGCATGTCCCCAGCCACCCGACGTACGCGTACTCCGCGTCGAAAGCGGCCGTACATCATCTGACCCGTCACCTCGCGCGCGACCTCGCTGCCCACAACATCACCGTCAACGCCATTGCGCCCGGCATGTATCCGAGCAAGATGCTCAAGGGGACGTTGGAAACACGCGGAGCGGAGTCGATGTTGGCGCGCACTCCCATCAAACGATTCGTCCAGGATTCGGACATGGTCGGCACCACCCTGTACCTGGCCTCGCGAGCCGGCGCGTACGTCACTGGCGTGGTCCTGCCGGTCGACGGCGGTACGGCGACGACGCTGTGAGCGCCAGCGCCTCGCCCCTGGCCGGCATCCGCGTGATCGAGATCGGCGGATACATCGCGGCGCCCTACGCCACCTCCTTGCTGTGCAGCCTCGGCGCCGAGGTCATCAAGATCGAGCAGCCCGAGGGCGGCGACGCGTTCCGGCGCAACCTCAACGACCGCAGCCCCTACTTCGCGCAGTACAACTCCGGTAAGCGAAGCGTGGCGATCGACCTGCGCCATGTCGACGGCAATCGCGCGGTACGCAAGCTGATCGCCACCAGTGACGTGCTCCTGGACAACTTGCGACCCGGCCGACTCGACACCCTCGGGTTGGGGCGAACGGCCATGCGGGAACTCAACGCTCAACTGATCCAGGTCTCGGTCACCGGCTTCGGAGCCGAAGGCCCGCTGGCCGCGCGACCTGCCTACGACAGCGTCGGCCAGAGCTACGGCGGCCTGTACTCACTGCTCAACGACGAAGCTGACGAGCGGCTCACCGGTACCTGTTTGGCCGACCTCATCACCGGGCTGGTGACGGCGACCGGCGTGCTGGCCGCCCTGAACGGCCGATCCCGGACCGGCGCCGGCGGGGACGTCGACACCTCCATGCTGGAAGGCATCTCCACGATCACGATCGACGCTATGACCCAGCTCTCGGAGCTCGGGCGAGCACCCAAGCGAGAAGCGCGTCACCCGCAGGCACAGAGCTTCGTGGTCACGACCGCCGACGGCGGCAAGTTCACGCTGCACCTGTCGTCATCCCAGAACTTCTGGGGACGACTCGTCACCGTGATCGGGCGCGAGGACCTGCTTACCGACCCGGACTACGTGACCTACCCAGACCGGGTCCGCAATTACGTCGCGCTCCGCGAGCAGATCGCGCCGGCCTTCCGGTCGCGATCGAGCGCAACCTGGGATGCGGCGCTGACCGGGGCCGATGTTCCGTTCGCGCCCGTGCTGGACCTCGCTGAGGTCACCGAACTGCCGCAGGTGAAGTTGTTGGAGATGTTCACCCAGGCCCCGGACAACCTCAACCTGGTCCGGGCGCCTTGGCGCTTCGACGGCTCACGGCCGGAACGCGACCTACGGGTGCCCCGGCTGGGCGAGCACACGATCGCGGTGTTGAGCGCTGTGCTCGGAGCTGAGGAAATCGCGTCGTTGCTGGCCGCCGGCACCGCAGTCAACGCAGAGCCCCCGACGTAGTCGCGCGTCGGCCCGAACCGGGGTCTTTCGGATTCCCACGCAAAATATATAATGTTGCGGTAGCGCTAGACCCGAACCGAGAGGGAGCCCCGATGACGTTTCCGGTGCGCAGCCAGATCGCATTGGTCTGGTGGTCGATCGGCTTCACTCTCGTGTACGCGTTCAGCATGATCTTCTTGTGGCAGATGGTGCCGCCGCCGCCGGCCGGCTGGTCCTCCGAGCAGGTCAAGAACTGGTACTTGGAGCGGGACACGAGCATCAAACTCGGCGCGACCGTGGCGTCCTGGACCGCGGCGTTCCTCGTGCCGCTCTTCATCGTGCTGGGGATTCAGGTCGGACGGCACGAGAAGGGCTACCCGGTCTGGTCCATCGTGACGATCGTGAGCGGGGCTCTGACGTCGATTTTCCTTGCCCTGCCGCCCATTTTTTTCGGCACCGCCGCATTCGCCCCCGAACGTGCCGCCGATGCGACCGCGATGCTGCATCAGCTCGGCGTGCTCACGTTCTTCACCACCGACCAGTTCTACATCTTCGGGTTTGTCGCGGTGGGCGTGGTGAGCCTGAGGGCCCCGGTCGCAGATCACTCACCGTTCCCGAGGTGGTACGGCTACTACAGCCTGTGGCTGGCCACCTTGTTCGAGGCCGGCGCTCTCGCATTCCTCTTCAAGTCCGGCCCGTTCGCCTGGCGTGGACTCTTCGTCTTCTACATTCCGCTCATTACCTTCGCCACCTGGCTCATCGTCACGTCCTGTCTCCTCCTAGGTTCGCTGAAGAAGCAACTCCTGGACGCCAGCGCAGACGCAGAGGCATCGAAGTCCACCGCGGGAGATGACGTTCTCCACGGGACACGAGTGCCGGCGTAGCCACTCCCTGACTGCTCGACCCGCCTTGATCGCGAAACCGGAGAACCCGTGCGTACCGAGATCTGTCGACGGCTCAACATCGAGTACCCAATCCTGGCGTTCAGCCATTGCCGGGATGTCGTGGCGGCCGTGACCCGCGCCGGAGGCATGGGTGTCTTCGGCGCGCAGCGCTACACGCCCGAGGAGCTGGACATCGAGCTCACCTGGCTGGACGAGAACACCGACGGCGGTCGATACGGGGTCGACGTCCTGATCCCGGCCTCCCGGACCGAAGGCGACTTGGGCGCGCTCAAGGCACAGATCCCCGCGGAGGTCACCGAGTACGTCGACAAGCTGCTCGCGGAGTTCGGCCTCCCTAACGAACCGGTGAAGCTCACCACCTACGGCGGCATCACCGCGACGCACAACCAGGCGCGGGATTTGCTCGAGGTCGCGTTCACACACGCGGACCGGGTGGCCTTCATCGCCAGCGCGCTCGGCCCGGCCCCGGCCGATGTACGGGATCGCGCCCACGGATTCGGCATGCAGGTCATGGGAATGGCCGGCAGCGTGCGGCACGCGACCAAGCAGGCCGAGGCCGGCACCGACATCATCGTCGCGGTGGGCACCGAGGCCGCGGGTCACACCGGCGACATCTCGACGATGGTGCTCGTCCCCGACATCGTCGACGCCGTTCCCGGCATCCCCGTGGTGGCCGCCGGTGGCATCGGCGGCGGCCGGCAGCTGGCCGCCGCGCTGGCCCTGGGCGCCGAAGGTGTGTGGTGCGGGTCCGTCTGGATGACCACGGTGGAGAGCGAGGTGGACCCGATCGTTCGCGACATGTTGATCGCGGCCACCGCCGGCGACACCGTCCGGAGCAAGTTCACCAGCGGCAAGCCGGTGCGATTCCTGCGCACGCCCTGGAATGAGGCCTGGCTGCGCCCGGGGGCACCAGCTGCGCTGCCGATGCCCCTGCAAGGTCTCGCGGTGCAGAACGCCATGGAGACCATGAAGCAGAATCGGCGCTTCGAGCTGCTGGGGACGGCCGCCGGCCAGGTCATCGGTCGCTTGAACAAGGTGACCACGAGCCGCGACGTCGTGAACCAGATGGCGGTCGAGCTGGCCGACACGGTCGAGCGGCTTTCGCGGCTGGCCGACGAGGACTGACCCCCTTCGGGGCGCGGCGCTATCACCATGAGCCCCGGGCAGGAGAGTGTGAGGCCATGGCTGACTTCCCCACGCTGATCGTCGAGCGCGACGGACCGGTTCTGACGATCAAGGTCGTCCCTTTGCGGGAATCGCACTCGGCGGCGGTCGGCGGTGATCTCCATCGCGAGCTTGGGCTCTTCCTCGACCAGCTTCGCCATGACTACTCGGTTCGGGTCATCGTCCTCACCGGCGCCGAGGACGGCGAGTTCATCGTCTCTCCACCGCGCCCCGAGCAGGGCCACAGTGCGAGCAGCTCCCGGGCCACGACCCCGGCAGGGCAGTGGTCGATCTTCATGGGGCTGACCCACACGATCCAGACGATGGTCGATCTGGAGATCCCCATCGTCGCCAAGGTCAACGGCGACGCCGTCGGATTCGGACAGAGCGTCATGTTCGCCTGCGACCTGATCCTGGCCCGTGAGGACTCGATGATCACGGACATGCACCTGAGCATGGGCGACGTATACACGACGGACGGCCGGGGTCCGATCGGCCTGGAATGGGGCGTCGCTCCCGGGGACGGTGCCGGTGCGCTGGTCCCGATGTCCATGTCACCGCCGCTGGCCAAGGAGTACCTGATGCTCTCGCGACGCCGCACCGGGCTCGAGCTGGCCCGCGCCGGGGTCATCAACCGGGCCGTCAAGGCCGACGAACTCGACGACATATGCGACTCGTTCGTACGCGAGCTACTGGCACGACCGCCGTATGCGTTGGGGTGGACGAAGCGGATCGTGAACGCGCGGGTCAAGGATCAACTCAACCGGTCGCTCGATGCCTCCGTCGCCTACGAGATGGTCGGCTTCATGCACCAGGCCCACGGCGGGGCCCCGACCGGGTACCCGTCCGCGGCGGACCACGAGAGCTGACGGCTCAGCCTCGCTCGGGCACCTCAAGGCCTGCAGCCCGCGCCATCTCGTCGATCTCGGGATTGCGCAGCGCCAGTAGTCCGGTGGTGAACTTCGCCAGCTGGTCCGCGCCCGGAAGCACGAACGGCGCGCGGACACCACCGGCAGCGCCCGGCAGCTTGAGCACGCGCATCGCCATCTTGATCCACAGCGGCGAACCGCCCCAGTAGTTGGTGAACTTGTCGAAGCGCCGGATGTCGGCGTACACGCTATTCATCTCGTCGTACTTGGCCGCCTCATACAGATCGATGTAGTGGCGGAACGTGCGCGGGATGACATTGGCGTGATTGCCCAGTAACCCGGCCGCACCGAGCCCCAGGGTGTGGAACGAGCCGCGAATCGGCACGTAGACGCGAATCCCATCGCGGGTGAGCAGGTCGTTGAGCTGGATCAGGTACGAGTCCTCCAGGCTGGCCAAATTCAGATTGACCACCTCGACGTTCTCGTGGCGGTTGCAAATCTCGGCGAACAGCCGAGCGGATGGACGGAACCCGTTGGTGGCCCACGGGTTGGGTGACAACGCAACAGGGTGGTCGACCGCCCCCAGCACCGTGTCCAGATGACGCGCGTACTCCACGGCGTTCGGCTTGTAGTCATGCCGACCGGCCGGTCCGTAGATGCACACCGCTTCCACGCCGGCCGCGACGGCCATCTGCGCCTGACGAATCGTCTCGGTCGCGGTATGACCCTCCGGGGGGTTCGCGTAGACCGGCACCTGCCCTTTGCAGGCGTCGACGCCGATCTCGTACAGCCGGCACAACTCGGAGTCCGCAAGGGCGTACCCCTCCCCCGATCCGCCACTGGCTAGATAGACGCCGAGACGGGCGTCGACCAACCGCTGCAGGTGCGCTCGATACGCCTCCTCGTCGATGCTGGAGTCCGCCTTGAAGGTGGTCGCCGATCTGGTGAGCACCGTGATTCCGGCCATTCTTGTCTTACCTTTCGATTGGGTGACGCCTCGTCAGTTTCCGACGCCCATCCAGACAGCCTTGAGGTAGAGGTACTCGTCGAGCCCGTGATCGCTGTACTCGCTGCCCCACCCACTCATCTTCGCGCCGCCGAAGGGCATCGCCGGATCGAAGTTCCCGTAGGTGTTGACCCACACCACACCGCTGCGCAGCGCCCGCGCCATCCGGTGTGCGGTGCCGAGATCACGGGTCCACACCCCCGCCCCCAGTCCGAACTGGGTGTCGTTGGCCCGCACGACGACATCCTCGACGTCGTCGAATGGCAGAATCGAGGCGACCGGGCCAAAAATCTCTTCCCGGGCGATACGCATGTCGTCCTGCACGTCGGCGAAGACGGTCGGCGCCACGAAGTAGCCGTTGGCCAGGCCACCCTCGGTGATGCGTGCACCGCCCGAGGTAGGGCGGGCGCCCTCGGACCGGCCGACGTCCAGATAGTTCAGCACCTGATCCAGCTGACGGGCGGACACGATGGGGCCGATCTCCGTCTCCGGATCCAGGCTGTCGCCGACCCGCAGCGCCTCGGAGAAGCGGGAAAGCCGCTCGACGAACTCGTCATAGACGGGGCGTTCGACGTACACCCGGGTGCCGGCGCAGCAGACCTGTCCCGTGTTGCGGAACACGCCCATCGCGGCTCCGGGCACCGCACTGGCCAGGTCGGCGTCAGCGAACACGACGTCGGGCGACTTCCCGCCAAGTTCGAGAGTGAGCCGCTTCAGGTTCCCCGACGCGGCCCGCACGATCTGCTGCCCCGTTGCGGTCGAGCCGGTGAAAGCGACCTTGTCGACGTCCGGATGTTCGGTCAGCGCGGCGCCCGCCTCGCCGAAGCCGGTGAGAATGTTGACGACTCCGTCGGGCAGATCCAACTGCGCCATCAGCTCGCCGAGCCGAAGCGGCGAGATGCATGCCTCCTCCGCCGGCTTGAGCACCATCGTGCAGCCCGTCGCGAGCACCGGCGCGATCTTGGCAATCGAGGAAACCAGGGGACCGTTCCAGGGAATGATCGACGCGACGACGCCGACCGGCTCCTTCAGCGTGAAGGAAAACAGGTCCGCAACCGCGACGGAGTTGTTCACCGTCTCGCCCTGGATGCGCATCGCGGCTCCCGCGGCGAACCGCAGCACATCGACGGAGAACTGGTACCCAGCGGCGCGGCTGATCGGGGCACCCATGTCCACCGAGTCGAGGTAATAGAGCTCAGCGAGGTTGGCCTCGACCAGGTCGGCCAACTGCAGAAGGACACGCTGTCGGTCCTTGGGCTTGAAGCGAGCCCACGGTCCGGTGAACGCGGCGCGGGCCGCGGCAACCGCCAGATCCGCATCCCGTGCGTCGGCCTCGGCCAGGCGCGCGATCACCGTCCCGGTCGACGGGTTGACTGTTTCGAAGGTCCGGCCTGAGGCCGAGTCGACCCACTTACCGCCGATCAGCAGCTGCTTGGGCTCGGGCCCGAGGAACTTCGTCGTGTACTTCGGGTCAAGATCGCCTGGAGCCATCAGTTCTGCGTCCCTTCATTCCGAACCTCATCAGCTTCATCAGCAAGGTCGAGCAACTCGGCGAGCCACCGCACGCGGGCGGACTTCGCCTCCAGCGAGATCGGCGCACCGGGGACCGACCAGTCGAAACCGTGGAAGCCGCCTGGCCACACGCGCAGTTCGGTGGGCACCCCGGCTCTGCGCAGGCCGGCAGAGAACTCGACGGTCTCGTCGTGGAACAGTTCGGCCGACCCGACGTCGAGGAACGTGGGCGGCAGCCCGGCCAGGTCGGCGCGCGCCGGTACCGCGTAGTCCGGGAGCCGGGAGCCGCCGCGGGCATTGCCAAGCACGGCGTCCCAGGCAACCCGGTTCGCATCGACACCCCAGGTGCCCTCACGACCCACGTCCAAGGGTGCGGCCTGCCCGCCGCGGTCGTCCAGCATCGGGGCGATGAGCACCAGGCCACGCACAGCCGGGGTGTGGCGGTCGCGCGCCATCATGGCGAGTCCCGCCGCGAGGTGTCCGCCGGCGCTCGCCCCCGCGACGACGATCCGCGTCGCGTCGACGCCGAGCGGAGTTGCGTTGCGGGCCAGCCACTCCAGTCCCGCGAACGCGTCCTCGAGCGGAGCTGGGAAGGGATTCTCGGGTGCCAGCCGGTATTCGACCGACACCGCCTGCACGCCGAGCCGCAACACGAAGTCGATGAGGATGCCCGCGCCGGTTCGGCTGTCTCCGGCGATCATTCCCCCGGGGTGCAGGAAGTACACGGCCGGAACTGGCGAGGACTGGGCGCGCGCGGGTCGGAGCCACAGCACGTTCAGCGTGGTGCCGGCGGCCGGCCCCGGAATCGCGAGCTCATCGACCAGCACGCGGCCTCCCGAGCGGAGGCTCTCCAGATCCGGACGCCCGGCCGCGGCCATCCGGCGCAGCTGTTCGATGAAGCGATCACCGCGCGGATCCGGAAGGACCTCCCGGATCGCCCGCAGCGCCTCGACGAGCGCGGGGTCGAGCTTCACGTCCATCGTTCTTGTGACCTCGTCTGGGTCGGGGTGGTCTGCGCTCAGCCTCCCCCGTTGAGGAGCGCCGTGGGAAGTGAGCCATACTATATATTATATACGTCAATCCCAGGTCGGGAGGCTGAGTGGACACCGCGCCGCGGGAGATCGCCATCGTGAGCGCCGGGCTTGCCGGCGTGAGCGCCGCCGAGGAACTGCGGCGCGAGGGCTTCGAGGGCCCGATTCACCTCGTCGGCGCAGAGAAGCACTCCCCCTACGACCGACCGCCGCTGTCGAAGCAGATCCTGGCCGGGACCTGGGGACTCGACCGCGCCGATCTGCGAACCGAGCAGGAGTACGCCGACCTCGATCTCACCTGGCACCAGAACACCGCTGCGACGGAGTTCCGGCCGCGTGACTGGTGCCTGTCCTTGGACTCGGGCTACGACCTCCGCTGCGACGGCCTGATCATCGCCACCGGCGTACGCGCGCGGGAGATCACGAGCGAGCGCCCTGCGGGCGTCCATGTCCTTCGGACCCTCGACGACGCCCTCGCGCTTCGCGACGATCTCGTTCAGTCCTCGCACCTGGTGGTGATCGGAGCCGGCGTACTCGGCCTGGAGGCGGCCGGCTCCGCGCGGCGGATGGGACTGGACGTCACCGTGCTCGAGGCCGCTCCGGCGGCGATGACGCGGACTCTGGGCAATGCGCTCGGGGCGCTGCTCTGCAACATCCACACCGACGAGGGCGTCGCCGTCCGGTTCGGCGTTGATGGACTGTCCTTCCGTGCGGCCGGCGGGCGGGTGGATGCCGTGACTCTGCCCGACGGCTCCGTGATTCCCGCGGATGTCGTGCTGGTCGCCGCCGGCGCCATCCCCAACATCGAGTGGCTCCGCAGCAGTGGCGTCGCCCTCGGCAACGGGGTCCTGGCCAACGAGTTCAACGAGGCGTTCCCGAAGGTGTTCGCGGCCGGCGACGTTTGCGAGTGGGACCACGTCGGCTACGGCCGCCGCCTCCGTCTGGAACACCGCAACAACGCCGCCGAACAAGGGCGGTCGGCCGCCCGGAACCTACTCGGCCGCAACGAGCCGTTCACGCCCACCCCGTACTTCTGGACCGACCACTACGACCACAAGATCCAGGCCTACGGGCTGGTCGGCGGAACGGCCGACATGGTGGTCGTGGAAGGCGAGCTCCAGGCGCGGGCCTTCGTCGCGATCTTCGTCGCGGATTCGACGGTGATCGGCGCAGTCTCGTGCAACATGGCCCGCGAACTGCGGCCGTACCGGCAGCTCGCCAGTCAGCGCGCTCCGTGGACGGGCGCCGTCAGCGTCCAGAGGTAGCTCCCGCTCAGCCGGCACCGGGCATGGAGATGGTGGCGCCGAGGGCGGTCGCCATCACCAACGTGTCGAGGTACTCGACGTGACGCAGTACCTGGCCGTCGCGCAGCGTGAATCTGGCGATGTAAAAGTTCTTGTAGGGCAACCCGGTCGGCTTGATCCAAGCGTCGCTCTGGTACAGCGCGACGTACTCGTCGGGGCGAGCGAGGGCTTCTACCTCGGTGACCGTCAAGTTGAGGGTGTCGATCATCTGGCCGTAGCCGCCGACCAGCTCCAGGATCGCCGCTCGCCCTTCGTGACGGTCGGCCATGCCCGGAGGGGCGAAGGGCACCTGGATACTGGCGTCCTCGGCCACGATCGCAGCGAGGGCTTCCGTGTCGAACGTGGAGATCGCTTCCAGGTACTGCCGAATGACCGCTTCCCCGCTCATGCCGCTCCCCTTGCGTACGCGCTGGATGGAATGTTGACCCCCACTTCCGGGGGATCTAATATATTTTATATTGTCGCTGGGCCTGGAGGAAGATCGATGACCAAGCTGATGCAGGACAAGGTTGCTGTCGTCACCGGCGGCGCCTCGGGCCTGGGCCGGGCCACGGTGGAGATCTTCGCTGCCCACGGCGCCAAGGTGGTCATCGCCGACGTCAACGACGACCGTGGGGCCGGGACTGTGAAGGCAGTCGAGGCGGCCGGCGGCGAGGCGGTCTATCTGCGCACCGACGTCGCCCTCTCGGCCGACGTCCGCGCCGTGGTCGAGTGCGCCGAAGACACCTACGGCAAGCTCGACGTGATGGTCGCCAATGCCGGCATCTCCGGCCCGATCGGCAACCTCGAGGACATCGAGGATGAGGACTTCCGCCACGTGTTTGAGGTCAACTTCTTCGGCGTGTGGCGGTGCCTGAAGTACGCGGTGCCGGCCATCCGCCGGGCCGGCGGCGGATCGATGACCACGACCAGCTCACTCGGTGGGGTACAGACCCTGGGTGGGATCCGGCGGGGGCCCTACTCCTCGACCAAGGCCGCGGTCAACGCGGCGACGTCGTACTTCGCCGTCGAGCTCGCGAAGGACCGAATCCGGGTGAACTGCGTTGCCGCCGGTGGGATGAGCACCAACATCAGCGAGAGCTACCCCCTCACGCCCGAGGAGCGCGCAGCGATGGATCGCGTGCCCAGCCGCCCGAAGCGCGTGTACGGCGAGTCGATGTTCCCGATCTGCGAGCCGCACGAAGTCGCGCAAGTGCACCTGTTCCTGAACTCCGACCTCGCCTCGTTCGTCAACGGACAGGTGATCCTTGCCGACGCCGGCGGCTTCGACACAACGATGGCCTGGGCGTTTCCCAAAGCCCTCACGTTGGACGAATAGACCGCCCACCCGTCGCCGCAGGTGAACCACACAAGGATTAGGTGGCAGTGCCAGACACCGATGAGCACTCGGCTCCGCCGCAAGCCCTGGATGTCATTGTCATTGGCGCCGGCATTGCCGGGATCTACGCCGTCCACAAGCTGCGAGGGCTCGGCTTCAGCGTGCAAGCGCTCGAGGCGGGCGATGGGGTCGGTGGTACCTGGTACTGGAATCGCTATCCCGGGTGCCGCGTCGACATCCAGAGCATCGAGTTCTCGTACAGCTTCTCCGACGACATTCAGCAGTCCTGGGACTGGTCCGAGACCATGGCCGACCAACCGGAGCTGGAGCGGTACCTCAACTTCGTCGCGGACCGGTTGGACATCAGGCGGCACATCCAGCTGAACACCCGCGTGACGGCGCTGACCTACGACGACTCCGGCGCCTGTTGGACCGTCAGAACAGAAGCCGGCGACGAATTCGCCGCGCAGTTCGTCGTCTGCGCGACTGGCTGCCTGTCCGAACCGTTGGCACCGCCCATCCCGGGGCTGGAGACCTTCGCCGGTCAGATCCTGTACACCAGTCGCTTCCCGGCCCAGGGCTTCGACTTCACCGGCAAGCGCGTCGCCGTGGTCGGCACCGGGTCCTCGGGCGTGCAGGCCATCCCCGTCATCGCTGAGCAGGCCGCCGACCTCTACGTGATGCAGCGTTCGGCCGCGTACACCCGCCCGTCTCCCAACCGCGCGCTGGCGCAGCCGGAATGGGAACAGATGAAGGCGGGCTACGCCGACGTGCGGGCTCAGGAACGGGCCTCCTTCGCGGGCACCATCTACTTCCCGATCCTGCCGACCCCGGGCTCCCCTCCCCTGACCAAGAGAGTCGTGGACTCCACCCCGGAGGAACGCCGCCAGGCGATCGACGAGTTGGGCTGGGACGCTCCGTGGTCCTGGGCCGATGTGCTGGAGAACCTGGAAGCCAACGCCTATGCCGGGGAGATGTACGCCGAATTGATCAGGCGGGTCGTGGTCGATCCCGAGACCGCCGCGGCGCTGATCCCCACCTACCCGGTCGGCTGCAAGCGGGTCATCATCGAGAACGGGTACTACCAGTCCTTCAACCGCGAGAACGTCCACCTGGTCGACCTCAAGAAGGGCGCCATCACCTCGATCGAACCCGCCGGCATCCAAACCGAGCAGGACTTTTTCGAGCTCGACGTCCTGGTCTTCGCCACTGGCTTCGACGCGATGACAGGCGCCCTCACCCGCATGGACATCACCGGCCGGGGAGGTCGCACGCTCCGCGAGTTCTGGGCCGCCGAAGGTCCGGTGACGTACCTGGGCCTTCAGGTGGAGGGCTTCCCGAATCTGTTCACCGTCAGCGGGCCCGGCAGCCCCTCGGTCCGCAGCAACATGTTCCAGTCGATCGAGCAACACGTGGAGTTCATCGCCGGCGCCCTGGAGTACCTGCGCGACAAGGGCTGCCGGGTGATCGAGCCCCGGCCGGGCGCGGCCGACGAGTGGACCAGCTATGCGGCGACGCTGGTGAACAGCACGATCATGGAAGCGGACAGCTGCAACTCCTGGTTCCTCGGGGCAAACATCCCCGGCAAGAAGCGGGTCTTCATGCCGTACTTCGGCGGCCTGTTCAGCTATCGCGAACGGTGCGAAGACATCGTGCGCGCCGACTACGAGGGCTTCGAACTCAGCGAACCTGACGCCGAAGGGAGCACCGGGTGACGCATGCCCATCTGTTGGAGGGCCGGGTCGCGGTCATCACTGGCGGCGCCTCGGGTCTTGGCCGAGCCACGGCCGAGTTGTTCGCGGAACACGGGGCCAAGGTCGTGGTTGCCGACGTCCACGATCAGCGCGGTGCGGAAACTGTGCAGGCAATTGAGAAGCGCGGCGGTGGTGCTACCTACCTGCACACCAACGTCGCCGTGGCCGACGAGGTCCGGGCGGTGGTGCAGATGGCGGAGGACACCTACGGAAAGCTCGACATCATGGTGGCCAACGCGGGCATCGCTGGTCCGCAGAAGCATCTGGAAGACGTGGACGACGACGAGATGCGCCTGGTCTTCGACGTGAACTTCCTCGGCATCTGGCGGGCGTTCAAGTACGCGGCGCCGGCAATACGTCGGGCCGGCGGTGGCTCGATGACCTCCACCAGCGCGGTGTCCGGCGTGTACACCATGGGCGGGATCAAGCGGGGCGTGTACACCGCCACCAAGCGGGCCACCAACGTGATGACGTCGTACTTCGCGACCGAGCTCGCGCCGGATCGGATCAGGGTGAACTGCGTTGCCCCGGGTGGAATGAGCACCAACATCACCGAGAACTACGGGATCCCCCAGGCAGCTTCCGCAGCGGCGCCTCCCCCGCTCCCGACGCGGAAGCTGCGCGAGTTCGGTACGGCCAACTACCCGATCTGCGACCCCCTTGAGGTGGCGCAGGTGCACCTGTTCCTCAACTCGGACCTGGCTTCGTTCGTGAACGGCGAGGTCATCGTCGCCGACGGCGGCGGGTTCAGCACCACCGTGGCCGCCTTCTTTCCGCAGGCGTTGACGGGCGAATCGCAGCAGTAGGCCCTAGAAGCCCTAGAACATGACCACCCAGCGGCCGTTGAGGCCGCCCTCGCGCATGGTCGCAAAGCCGGTGTTGATGTCCTCAAGCGCGATGTGCTTCTCCACGATGCCGGCCACGTCGATCCGGCCTTGCCGGTCCAGGTCGATGAAGTACGGCAGGTCGGTGCGGAATCGGTTGGCGCCCATCGCCGCGCCCTGGATCTTGCGGCCGGGGATGAACATCCGCATGTCGAACTCGGGGCGCTGCCCGGTGCCGATGCCGATGATCGTCGCGAGGCCACCGGGTCGGAGCATGCAGAAGCTCTGCTCAGCGGCAGATTTGAGGCCGACCGCCTCGAAGGAGTAGTCGACCCCACCGCCGGTGAGTTCCAGGACCTGCGCGACGACGTCCCCACTCGAGGCGTCGACCGAGTCGGTGGCGCCCATCGCCTCCGCCGTACGCAGCTTCGCGGCCGAGGTGTCGATGGCCACGATGCGACGGGCACCGGCTACCCGGGCGCCCTGGATCGCCGCCAGCCCGACGCCTCCGCATCCGAGCACGGCAACCGTGGATCCGGGCCGCACCTGGGCCGCGTTCAGAACCGACCCGAGCCCGGTTGCGACACCACAACTCAGGACAGCCGCGCGATCGAGTGGGTATTCCGGGTCGATCTTCACCACGGCGTGCTCGTGGACCAGCAGCAGTTCAGCGAATCCGCCGAGGTTCGAGAACTGACCGACCCGGGTCCCGTCCGGCAACGTCAGCCGATGCGGTGCGTCCGCGGGTCTGGGGCCCGGGCTCTGCCGACACAGCGTCGGAATGCCACGGAGGCAGAACTCGCACTCACCACAGAACTGCGCGGGGTACGTGATGACGTGATCGCCGGATCGCACGTAGGTGACGTCGGCGCCCACCGCCTCGACGACCCCGGCGCATTCATGGCCCAACAGAACCGGCAACTGCACACCCACAGGCGTCAGCGCGAGCGTCTTCGGGTCGTCGAGATAGTTCAGATCGCTGTGACACAGCCCGACCCCGACGTTGCGGATCAGGACCTCCCTGGCCGCGGGGCGGTCAATCTGCAGATCGGTGATCCGGAGTTCGCCGCCGGCAGGGTCTTCGAGAATTGCCGCCTTCACCGTGCGGTCACGAACCCTTGAAGAACGACAGGGTGCGACCGAACTCCGCGACCGTAGGCCCGAACGGGGCAATCGACGGACCGTAGTCCTCGCCAGCCTTCCGGCTGCCCTCGGCGAGAGCGTCGATTCCCGGGTTGACGACGGGATTGATGGCGCTGAACTGGCTGCTGCTCTCGATCCCGGCGGTGAGTTGGTTATGGCCCTCGGTCGAAATCGCTGCGCAGCCGTCGTTGAGTTGGGTGCTGAAGGGCGACATGGCTTCCGCCGCGCCGAACTGACCACCGCCCGCCAGGAGGATCGACCCTCCGAGCGCACACATCAACGGCAGTCCCACGGTCGCCCCGAAGTCGAACATGCGCAGCGTCGGCGTCACCACGGCGGCATCGCCCGACTCAGCCGGGTCGAGCGCGGCCGCCGAAGCTCCGGGCGCGACGGCCCCGACGATCAGGGCCGACGCACAGCCCACCAGCAGCGCGCTTCGCAGATGGATACGGGTCATGCCGAGGTCCTTCCGAGACGGACAGCGAGGAATCCCACGAGTTGCGTGCCGACCAGAGCGAGGACCGCCGCGAGTGCGAGCAGGCCGTACAGGAGCTCCGCGGAGCCCAGCCCGAACGCTGACGCCGCCGACAGCACGGCGTTCGGTGCTGCACCAGTTACGGCCGACGGCGCCGTGGCGAGCTCGGCGGTCGGTGGGAGACCCCCGATTGTGTTGGGCAGTAGGCCGATTCCGTCAGCAACCGCGCCGGGCACGCTCGCCGGGCTGCCGGATTCCGGTCCACCACCCAAACCGTCCAGGACCCCCGGCGCGAGAGCCGAACCGGCACCCGCGTCATCCGCGGTGGCCGAAAGGAAGACCTGGCCCAGGGTCGTGGAGGTGACCACCAGGCCGAGATCCTTGATCTCTCGCGCAATGTCGATCTGCAGGCCGCCGGAGTTGAGGGACTGGATGGCCTTGCCCCGCTGGGGCGACCCGGTGTTGGTAGAGCCGTCGGAGTAGACATAGGTCGCCGGAAGGAACCTCAGCGTTATCCCGGACTCCTTCAGCGACGCGTTCAGCGAGTCGATCATGTCCGGGGTAAGCGCGTGCTCGGCGCCGAAGCCAGTTCCGGCTGCCGTCACGGTGCCGAGTTTGGTGATCACCTCGTAGACCGGGGCTTCGCCGGCCCGTTTGCTCATGGTCGCGATCGAACTGACGTTGCCGATGTCGACCAGTCCGCCGAGGTTGAGTAGATCGGCTCCGGCCGAGGCCACGATGCCCAGGCTGCCATCGGGGTTCACCAAGGTTCTCGCGGAGGAGAACATCGTCGAGTGCTCACTCGCGGCGAGCGCACCACCCATAGCCACGCTTCCTTCGGCGCGCTCAGGCTCGGCGTGCGCCTTGATCGCGTACACACCCTGCGACTGATTGTCCGCGGGGCGGTCCGGTGAGCTCGCGGAGACGTAACCCGGCAGGGGGGGCAGCGGCGGAAGCGAGCCCGATCCGACGCCGTTGACAGTGCCCGGCAAGGAGTTGGCCAGCGGCGAGTAGGGGGCGCCCGCGTCCGCGAAGCTCGTTCCCAGGCTGTCGATCCTGGCCGACGATCCATAGGCGCCGGCCTCGTAGGTGGAGACCAGCGGCGCCTGGGGAACGGTGATCAGGAACTGAAGGCTTTGGGCCTGGGCGCTCAAGGTGTAGTTCTCGATAACGGCCGGGGAGTCGGCCTTCGCGATGGACGACCCCAAGCCGACGAACCCGAGCAAGGCGGCCGCTGGAATAGCCACCGCCCGGGCCACGCTTCGTGTGGAGCCCAAGTTCGACGAGATCATGCCCCGACCCCCAAGTAGGACTCCGCAACCATCTCTTCTCCGATCTCGCATGGTTCGCCCGCAAAATTGATGCGACCGCGCTTGAGGATATGCACGTAATCGGCCAGCGCGAGTGCCTTGCCGACGTATTGCTCGACCAGGAGCATCGCCGTCCCCTGGGCTGCCAGGGTGTGCAGGTACTCGAAGATCTCGTCGACGATCTTGGGAGCGAGACCCATCGACACTTCATCGAGAAGCACGAGCTTGGGGTTACACAGATATGCGCGAGCAAGCGCCAACATCTGCTGCTCGCCGCCGCTGAGGGTCCCGGCCAGCTGGGACATCCGTTCACCCAGGCGCGGGAACACTTCGACTGCCCGTTCGGCCATACGACCGCCACCCGGCGGCGTCTGCAGGCGAAGGTTCTCCGCGACCGATAGTGCAGGAAATATTCCGCGGCCTTCGGGGATGTGGCAGACACCCGCAGCGGCGAGGCGATATGGGGCCGAGCCAGTCATGTCCTTGCCTTCGACGAGCACTCGACCCTCGGTCGGTGCCAACAGGCCAGAAGCAACCCGTAGCAGCGTGGTCTTCCCGGCGCCGTTTGGTCCGAGCAGCGCCACCACGGCTCCGGGAGGAACGACGAGGTCCACGTTCCGCAGGACCACTGCGGAGTCGTAGCCGGCGACGATCCCGGAAAGCTCAAGCATGGGCCAGACCTTCCGCTGCCGCCGAAACGCCCTCGGAGCCTAAATAGGCCGCGCGGACGATGTCGGAAGACATCGTTTCGGCGGTCGTCCCCTCGAAGATCTTGCAACCGAAATCGAGCACGTGAATGTAGGTGCACACGTCCGCCACCAGTGCCATGTCGTGTTCCACCAGGAGGACCCCGATGCCGGTCTCGGCGACGAAGGTTCGCAGGATCGCGCCGAACTGCTCGGTCTCCTGCACATCCAGTCCGGATGAGGGCTCGTCCAGGAGCAGAAAGCGGAACGGGCTGGCGATCGCTCGGGCCAGTTCCACCAGACGACGTTGGCCGGTCGAGAGGTCGCCGCTCGTCCGGTTCGCGAGTGCACCCAGCCCGCACAGGTCGATCGCGGTGGACGTTCGGGACCTGATTTCCCGGGCCTCCTTCGCCGGGCAGAACAACTGGCCCCAGGGGCGCCGGGCGGACATGGCGGCCTCGGGCCCAAGCGCAACGTTCTCCCGGACCGTCATCGAGTCGAACAGCTCCATGCGCTGGAAGGTCCTACCCAGCCCGTGCGCGGCCCGCGACGCCGTGGAGCGGCCGTTCAGACGGCAGTCGCCGAGGTGGAGCGTTCCAGCCCACGCCGGTACCACACCGGTGCAGGCGTTGAACGTCGTCGTCTTGCCCGCACCGTTTGGGCCGAGCATCCCGGTGATGCTTCCGGAGCCCGCAGTTAGGGAGACGTTGTTCACGGCCGTCAGGCCACCGAAACGGACCGTCAGATTCTCGACAGTCAGGTCCGGAAGTTGCCCAGTCGTCATACCCAAGCACCTCGCAACTGCAGGTCGCGGCGTGCCCGGACGGGCCCACCCTCCGGCGTGCGCAGCGCACCGCGCCGACTCGGCTGCACCCTGGCGATACCGGGAACGACGGCGACCGCCAGCGCGAGCGCCCCGAAGAACACGCCCTGATAGTCCACGAAGAATCCGCTGTCGAACGGCGGATAGATCTTGAGCACCACGAACAGGAAGGCGGCCGCGATCGGGGAGAGCAGCGGCTGCCGGCCACAAAAGGTCAGCACCGCGACCATCACGAGGGAGTTGAAGTACCCGAACGAGCCACTGGGGTTCCCGCTGGCCGAGGTGGTGACTCCCGCGATCAGCACCCCGCCCACCGCGGCCATGGCAGCGGAGATGCAGAACACGAACAGCCGAGTGAGCCGGGTGTTGGCACCGTGCGCGTCCAGGGCAACGGGCGAATCGGCCAGCCCACGCAGGAGACGTCCCAGCCGGCTGCGCCGGACCGCGACCACGGCCAGCGCACAGACCCCGGCCACGGCCAAGGACAGGTAGTAGTAGCCCCGGTCGCCGGACATGTTGAGCGCGTCGGGCCGCGTGACCTGCTGGTTGTCGAACTTCCCGAACATCAAGAAGGTGCCGTAGAGCAACTTCTGGAACAGCAGGCCGACGCCGAAGGTAATGACCGCGAGGTAGGTCCCGGTGAGACGGAACGAAGGGATCGCGACAATCGCCCCGACGGGCACCGTGACAGCGACGGCGAACAGCATGGCCAGCAGCCAGGGCACTCCGTTGTGCTGGGCGTGCGCGAACGACGTGGCACCGACGGCCGCGAAGGCCATGTGGCACAGCGAGATCTGGCCCGAAGTCCACAGCAGTAGCCCGAGCGACATGAAGATCACGACGAAGCCGACCCCGGTCGTGTACTGCGTCAGGTCACCAGGACCAACCAGATCGGGGATCAAGAGCGCCACGGCCACAACGGTGGCGGTGGTCCCGTACACGGCCTGCCGGGGGAAGGCCCGGATCGGCCGGGCGCGCCGGACGCGCCGGGCCCCGCGCTCGACCAACCGGCGAGGCGGTAGCAAGGCCAGCGCGGCGACCAGAACCAGGAACGGAACCTGGGTGTAGAACGCCGAGATCGTCAGGTTCTGGTTCGAGGTCAGCTGACTGGCGAGCAGGTTCATCGAGACACCGATGACCATCGCTGACGCGAAAGCCAGCGGCAAGCTTGAGAAGGAAGCAACCGCCGCCGCCCCGAAGGCCGCAATAAACAGCACGAGCAATTGGTTGACGTCGATCCCGATCGCGGGCGCCACCAGCATGCCGGAGATCGACACGAACGAAGAACCGATTGCCCAGGCATAGCGACGAACCTTCACCGGGTTCGTGCCCTGCAGGGCCAGCAGGTTGGAGTCGTCGACGACGGCCTGCATGCTGATGCCCAGGCGGGTGGACTTGAAGAAGAGGAACAGCCCGATGGTCGCAACGATGGCCAGCGCCACCACAATCATCTGGTTCACGCCGACGTTGACCGAGCCGATCTCGACAAGACCGGTCGGCAGGAAGTCGTCGAACGCGATGGTGGCCGTGCCGTATAGGCCTGTCAGCAGCGACTGCAGCAACACGAGGAGGCCGATCGTGGCGACCACGCGTCGAACCGCCGGCGCCTCCGCCAGCCACAATGCCAACCGTTCCAGGACTAGTGAACCGACGACGCCAACGAGCAACAGCGACAGCAGGGCCGCGATGGGCCAGGGCATGCCCGCATCGACGCGGAAGCTGTAGAAGACGTACGCCGATGCCGCGGCCTGCGCACCGATGGCAAAGTTGAACACGCCCGAGGTCTTGAAGGTGAGGACCAGACCCAGCGCGGCCAGTGCGTAGATGGAACCGTCGGTCACACCGGTGACCACGAAGGGCCAGAGGTGGTTGGCTTGAACCCACGGGATGCCGATGACGAGGACAGCTATGGCAGGCAGCGCGGCGAGAACGGCCGGCCGGTGATCGGCCAACGGCCCGGCTTTCCGCGCACGCGCAGAAGCGGTTGCGCTCACGGCTTGCACACCCCGCACGGCATCATGCCGGATTCCGTCGCCTCCGCCTTCGACGTGTGGCGGACCGGGCGGTTCGCGACGAAGGTGCATTCGAAGCGATGAATGAAGCTCGCCCCCGGAGTCACCAGCACTGCAACAGCCCCCTGCAGGATCGCCGCCGGCGGAGCGACCCGATCCCGTGGCCGCAGCAGCCTGGCCTCGGTGCACAGTTCGCGCTGGCGCTCACCCACGGCACGGCGTCCCCGCAGTAGCCACAGGGCGTGGCTGATGCCGCTGACCATGAGCGCGACGATGGCCAGGAACAGCGGACCTGCCTGGTCCGACTCGCGAGCCTGTCCGGAGGAGATGGCCCACGCCACGATGCACAGGACCGCACCAACAGCCGTGGGCACAGCCCACCGGAGGAGGTCCGCCCGGTTCCAGGGGAGGTGGTGGACCGTCGCCGACGCAAGGTCGGCGGGGCGGACCAGGTGCGCGGGACCGCGCAGATCAGGCCCGATGTCAGGGGCGACCGAGGTTGGCGGCGCTTGGCGCGGCCGGGATCGGGCGGCTACGGACGACCCCCTCACCGCGCGTCCTCGGCTACCAACAACTCCTCATGCTGGCGATTCACGCTGCGCTCGAGGCTGTCGAGCTTGTACCACTCGTCGCGCAGATCCGCGGAGAGCCAAAGCATCCCACCGAGGCCGAGTAGGAACATGCCGCCGATGCCGCCCGAGATCAGGTACGGCATCGCGTTCGCCATATAGGCGGCACCACTGACGCCGACCCAGCCGACGATCAGGGCGAGTGCACCGACACCGATGCACACCCACGCGGCCACGCGGTCCCACTGCAGCTTGAGCCACTTGCCGATCTCCACCGTCGTCTCCTCGGTCAGCAGCTGGTCTTGAGGCCCTGGGGGGCGGTGTAGCGCCCGTTCTCGATACCCTGGAAGAACACACAAAGTGGGGCCTCGTAGCGGCCACTGGTGAACGTCAGCGGGATAGTCAGCCCGCCCAGGGTTTCCTTCTTCAACTCGCGTAGTCCCTTGAGCCATTCGGTACCGGTCGGCTTGTCGCTGAGGTACTTCGCCCCGGCCAGCGCCAGCTGCCCAGCGGTCCATGCGTTGGAGATCTCACCGTTCAACCGGCCCAGAAGGTACGAGGCGTACTTGCCGAGGGCGGTGTGAAAGGCAGCGGTCGCCGGGGTGCTCGAGACGACCGAAGGAAAGACCGGACTGGGGATGATCGCACCCGCCAGGTTCGGCTCGCTCGGCACGGCCGGCGACGCCAGCCCGACCATCGCGAAGTTCGGCTTGTAACCCTGAGCCGCACAGTCGCGGACGAAGCGGGCGACGCTGGCTCCCTCGGCCAGGATCCAGATCCCGGAGGCCCCGGAGTTCTTCGCGTTGATGCAGGTCGAGGTGTAGCTGGGCGCCGTGAGGGAGACCGGGGCGTTGTACACAATGTCGGCGCCAACCTTCGCGGCCCACTTGTGAATCAGCTCGTTGTTGGCCTTGCACACGAACGCGACCTCGATGCAGTAGAGCGTGGCGATCTTCGGACCGCCGATCTCCACCAGCTTCTGCGTCCCGATCTTCATCTGGGCTTCGAAGGAGCCGCCCTGGGGGAAAGCGATGGGCGAGGTCGTCCAGGCCGGGTTCGACAGGTCACCACCGATGAGCGGGACGCCCTTCGAGGCGGCGTAGTTGGAGATGGACTCGAACTCGAAGAGCAGAAAGTTGTTGACAAAGGCGATGACGCCTTCCCCCTCGACCATGTTCTTCGCGAGGGTCAGCGCCTTCGACGGGTCACCGCCGGTGTCCGCGGTGATGACCTGAACGGGGTGCCCGTTCAGCCCGCCGTTGGCGTTGGTCCACTTCGCCCAAACCTGCAGCGAAGCCGGGATGTCGCCGAAGATGCCACCCAGCACGCCGCTGTACGGCCCGATGTTCCCGACCTTGATCAGGGACTTGTTCGCGATGGCCGGAGCCTGGGCGCCGGCACCCGTCGATCCGGGAGCCGGTGCGCCACCCTTCGAGCCCGATCCCTTGGAACCTGCGGCCGCAGTGGAGCCCGCGCCAGCTGATCCAGATTCCGTCGTGGCGGTCCCAACTGAGCCGCCTCCAACCGCCCCGGCGCCGGGCGTCGCCGTCCCCGACGTTGCCGGGTCGGCTGCTCCTGTACCGGTGGCGCCGACCTGTGCGTCCTGCGAGCCAGAGTCCTCCGTCACCGTCGTGGTGCCGGCGGCTGCGCGGATCTCGTCCTGGGACAACCTCGTTGCGCATCCGGTGGAGACCATCGCGACGACGGCGATCACCGCCACCATGCGTCCGCGCACCCGCGCCGACTGGAAGCCCATCTGCGACGTCTGCCGAGCGCTCATCCCGGCGCCTACCTTTCGTACATTGTATATTCTATGTGTCCCCACAGTACCATCTGCGTCGATTTGTGCAATGGGTCACGGTGGCCCGGATAGCACCTGCGGGGAGCTGTGAACGCCCTTGTTCAGACGACTTCGGAGGGCCGTGGGAGGTCTTTGATCCACTGAGGATCGTGCTCCAACCTGCCGGCCTTCGACGCGCCACCCAGGGATCCCAGGTCCCGGAAGAAGGCATGGCCGTTCTGGCTGAACATGCTCCACTCCCCCGGGACGTCGTCCTCGTAGAAGACCGCCTCCATGGGACACGCCGGCTCGCAGGCGCCACAATCGACGCACTCGTCCGGATGGATGTAGAGCATCCGCTCGCCCTCGTAGATGCAGTCGACCGGGCATTCCTCGAGACAGGACTTGTCGAGGACGTCGACGCAAGGCTCAGCGATCACATAGGTCACGGTGCGACTACCTCGTCGGAAGGTCGGCGTGCCGGGCGAACGACCCGGCCCCGAGAAGAATCGACTGGAGGGCGAGGTATTCGTTCAGCCCCTCCGGCCCCATCTCCCAGCCCAGCCCGGAGTTCTTCATGCCGCCGAAGGGCGAGCATTCCTGGAACCCGAACCCATTAATGGCCATGATTCCGGTCCGCACCTGCGCCGACAGCGCGAGGGCGTGGTCGACATCGCTTGACCAGATCGAGCCGCCGAGCCCGTAGTCGCTGTCGTTGCTGATCGCCACCGCTTCCGCTTCGTCGGAGTAGGCGATGATCGAAACGACAGGGCCGAAGATTTCCTCTCGGGCGATCCTCATCGAGTTGTCGACGTTGGCGAAGACGGTCGGCTCTACGAACCAGCCCTTAGCCAAGTGCGCCGGGCGCCGGCCACCGGTGACGAGGGTCGCTCCCTGCTCCACACCGGAGAAGATGTAGCCCTCGACACGGTCGCGCTGCCGCTCGGAAATGAGCGGGCCGATGAACGTCGTCGGATCGAACGGATCGCCGACCTTGAGAGAACTGGCCATCGCCCCGAACGCTTCGACGAACTCGTCGTGTCGGGACCGGGGCACGAGGATTCGTGTGTCGGACATGCAGCCTTCGCCGTTGTTCACGTACGAGTTCAAAGCTAGCCCGCCGACCGTGGAGGCGAGGTCGGCGTCCTCGAGGACGATGGCGGCGGACTTTCCGCCGAGCTCAAGAACGGTCGACCGGAGCCGACCTCCGCAGATGGCGGCGATCTTCTTGCCGACCGCGTCGGAACCGGTGAAGGAAACCTTGTCCACACCGGTGTGCGAGACGAGGTGCTCCCCTACCTCCGCGCCCCCGGGCACGACACTCAGCACACCTTCGGGGACCCCGGCGGCTGCGGCCGCCTCGGCCATCAAGTTGGGGCTGAGCGGCGTCTCCGGCGGAGGCTTGACCACCACGGAGCACCCGGCCGCCATTGCCGGTGCGAGCTTGAAGATCGCGAGGGGCCACGCGCCGTTCCAGGGAACGATCGCGCCGACGACACCTACGGGGACGCGCCGGATCAGGCTGCGCCCGCCGCTCCCCTCACGAACCTCCTCGGCGATGAGTTCGGCCGCCAGCTTCGTGTAGTACCTGATCACGTCCAGCGAGGGCCCGGAGCCGACGGCTGCGACCTGAGATACCGGCGCGCCCTGCTCCGAGACCTGGGCGGTGACGATGTCGTCCATCCGCTTCGAGAGTTCCTCGGTGAACCGAGCCAGGACCGCGGCGCGTTCCGCCGCGGAGCTGCGCCCCCAGTCGCCGTCTACAGCTACCCGGGCCGATGTCACCGCCGCGTCGATGTCCGCGGGGCTGCCCTCAGGGACTTCGCCGATCAGCTCCTCGGTCGCCGGGGAGAAGACCTCGATCACCTGGTCGGACTGCGGCTTGACCCACCGGCCGCCGATGAATAGTTCAGCGCGTCGATCCACCGCTGTGCCCCTCGTCCGCCGAGTGCGCCCGGCCGTCCGGCGAGCGTTGACACATAATATATTTAAGCCTTCGGGCGTCAAGGCCCCCCGCCACGGGGCGCATCAACAGACCCCTCCAGGCCGCACCCTTCACGAGCCTCAAGGACCGAGCAAATACCCACTGCTCCCTTGGATCGGGCAGGACCTTCGCCATCCGTCGCCAGTCCGTCGCCCGCAGGCCACAGTCAACTTCGCCCCCTCGAATGCGTCGAGCCCGGTTAGCGCCCGGCCTCGAACCGTGGCCCGGAGAAATCGACGTCGCGCCGCCGACGCGACCCGATGAAGGTCCTCGTCCGCCGCCGTCCCTACCAGTCCAGGACGGTCCACATCGGCGTGTCGCGAAAGTATGCTGACCAACTGCTGACCAACGATCAAGGGCCACGATCACAATTTCGTGATCATGGCCCTGACCTGCGGAAACGTGGTAGCGGGGGTAGGATTTGAACCTACGACCTCTGGGTTATGAGCCCAGCGAGCTACCGAACTGCTCCACCCCGCGTCGGTGTGTCCTCAGGCTACTGGCGGCGCACACCACCCTGCAAATCGGTTGCCGGAGCCTTAACGGCCAGGACGTCCGAACCGGCGAGCGTGATAGCTCACGATGGTTCGGACGTCCCGGCTTCAGACGGCCGCGTTAGGTGTTGCCGGCCGGCGGGGTCTCTTCAGGTGGTGTGCTCGGGACCGGTGTTGGTGAGGGCACCGGGGTCGGGGTCGGCACCGTTCCGGCACCGCCACCGGCCTTCTTGTTCTGCAGGGTGGCCGCGCGGGTCAGCGCCGCCTCCAACTTGTCCTGCTGCTTGCCGTACTCGGCGAAGTTGCCCTTGGCGAGAGCGGCCTGCCCGTCGGTGTAGGCCTTCTGCGCGGCGGCGATGGCGTCGGCGAGTTGGGCGTTGGTGCTCTGCCCACTTCCCGACCCGTTGCCCTTGTCGGGCTCGACGGGCACCTCCGCGCCGGAGTTGCCCTCGAAGACCTGGTCGAGCGCCTTCTCGAGCGTCTCCGCGATCGCGATCTTGCTCCCGAAGGACACGATCACCTGCTGCAGCAGCGGGAACGAGGTACCGGTCGCGGCCTGCACGTAGAGCGGCTCGACGTAGAGCAGGCCGCCGCCCACGGGCAGCGTCAGCAGGTTCCCGAACGTGACCTTGTTGCCGACCCGCAGCGGGAGCACGACGTTGTTGACCGCGGGATCGGCCTTGATCGCGTTCTGTACCTGTCCCGGCCCCGGGACCGTGGTATTTCGCGGTAGCTGCAGGACCCGGATCTTGCCGTAGTCCGGCCCGGGTGTGGCGTTCACCGCCATGAAGGCGGCCAACTGTTGTCGCTGGTTGGGCTCGAACGCCGTGGTCAGCGAGAACGCGGGCGCGGTCTGGCCCGGCATCTGCAGGGTCAGGTAGTAGGGCGGCTGCGCCTCGCGGTCGCCGCTCACGCCGAGCGCGGCCTGGCTGTCACCGGTGCCCGGATCGCGCGGCACCTGCCAGAAATCCGCGCGGCCGTAGAAGGTCTGAGCATCCGTCACGTGATAGCGCGAGAGCAGTTCGCGCTGCACCTTGAACAGGTCTTCGGGGTAGCGCAGGTGACCGAGCAGCGCGGCGGGGATCTCGGACTTGTCCCTCACCACGTCGGGGAAGGCCTTCTTCCAGGTCTTCAGCACCGGGTCCTGTTCGTCCCAGGTGTAGAGGTTCACCGAGCCTTCGTAGGCATCCACGGTGGCCTTCACCGAGTTGCGGATGTAGTTGACCTCGTCCCGCGGCGCGATCACCCGGCGGTCCGCGGTGGTCAGCGTGGTCTCGGTCGCCTCACCGAGGGTCGTGCGACTGGCGTACGGATAGTTGCCGCTGGTGGTGTAGCCGTCGACGATCCATTGGATCCGGCCGTCCACGAGCGCCGGGTACGGGTCCCCGTCCAGGGTGAGCCACGGCGCAACCTTCTCGATGCGCTGACGCGGGTCCCGGATGTAGAGGATCTTCGAGGCCGGGTCGATGTCGGAGGAGAGCAGGATCTTCTCCTCCTTGAACTTCACCGCGAACAGCAGCTGCTTCCAGAACGAGCCGATCTTCACCCCGCCCTCGCCGGCGTAGGTGTTGTTGGCCTGGCCGTTGGGCTGCGCGTCGGCCGGGTAGTCGAACTCGCGGTTCTGCCCGTCGCTGCGCCCGACGATCGAGTACTCCGGGGATTCCTCCCCGAAGTAGACCCGCGGCTCGTAGTCCCCGAGCACGCTGGTGTCGGAAATCCCGGCGGAGACGTAGGTCGGCTCGCCGTCGACGTTGACGGTGTTGCCGCGCGCGGCCACGAAGCCGTAGCCGTGGGTGTAGATCAGGTGGTCGGAGATCCAGTTGCGCTGTGCGGCCGGGATGGAGCTGAGGTTCAGCTCGCGGACGGCCGCGACCACGTCCTCCTTCTTGCCGTCGATCGTGTAGCGGTCGACGTTCAGCGTGTCCGGGAAGGAGTAGAAGCCGCGGATCTGCTGCTGCTGCTGGAAGGTCGGGGAGATCAGGTTCGGGTCCAGCAGGCGGATGCTCGCCGTGGTGTCGGCGTTGCCGCGCAGCGCTCCGGCCAGCGCGGTGGTCTTCGCGTCGTACTCGGTGACCTCGGCGCCGTCCAGGCCGTAGGCCGTCCGCGTCGCCTGGATGTTGCGGTCGATGTACGGCGCCTCGCGGGTCACCTCGGACGGGCGCACCTTGAACTGCTGCACGATCGCCGGGTACACCCCACCGATCAGCACCGCGGACAGGATCAGCAGGCCGAGACCGATGCCGGGCAGCATCCAGGTCCGCCGCCAGACGTTGACGAAGAACAGCACCGCGCAGATCAGCGCGATGCCGACCAGGATCGTCTTGGCCGGCAGCAGCGCGTTCACGTCGCGATAGCGCAGACCGGTCCAGCCGCTGACCCGTTCGAACCCGCCGCCGTTCACCGCCAACCCGTACCGGTCCAGCCAGTACGCGACGGCCTTGAGCAGGACGAAGACCCCGAGCAGCACCGAGATGTGCGCCTGCGCGGCCGGGGTCGACTTCTCCCCCGGGGTCTGCAGGCGCAGCCCGCCGTAGAGGTAGTGCGTGACCACGGCGGCCAGCAGCGCGACCAGGGTGACGGCGAAGAAGAAGCCGAGGACGAAACGCCACCACGGGTAATCGAAGACGTAGAAGGAGACGTCCCTGTTGAACTGCGGGTCCTTGACGCCGAAGTCGGTGCCGTGCCGCCACTGCAGCCAGGTGCGCCACTCCCCCGCCGCCGAGGTGCCGGCCAGGATGCCGAGCAGCAGCCCGACGCCGATCACCAGCCAGACCCGGTACGGGTCGATGCTCACCCGGTAGCGATCGAGGTTCTGCTGCTCCGCGGACATCCCCCGGAAGGCAGGGCGCAGCCGGTAGGCGACGACGATGTTCAGCACCACCAGCACGGCCATCAACAGCCCGAACACCGCGAACAGCGCGAGCCGGGTGGTCAGCCGGGTGGTGAAGACCTCAGTGTGGTCGACCGACTTGAACCACAGCAGGTCGGTGATGAAGGAGGTGAAGACGCCGAAGCCGAGGACGAGCAGCACCATGATGACCAGCGTCGGGATCAGCGCCTTGGGCCGCTTCCTGGCCGTGCTGAACGGTCGCCGGCTGGGTTGCCCGGACTCGGGGGGATTAAAGGTCACGCCAGCCGTCCTGTCGCCGCTTGATCCTGCTCAGCTGTTGATCACGCCGTGCCAGGGCAACTTACCGGCGGTCCTTGTGGTTCCCGACGCCGCCTCACTTAGGGTGGCCGCCGTGAACCCCTTTCTCCACACCGCCCTGGTGGACATCGAATCCCACGTCGCCTCCGCCGGCTGGGATCAGCCGGCGCGGCTCTACGCCCTGGTCGAGACGGCCGTGCTGCTGCGCGAAGAGCCCTCCTTGATGGCGGAGTTCAAGTCCCTCGGCATCGACCGACCGCCGGCGTTCACCCCGGTCGAGCAGGAGGACCTGCCCGACATACCGCTGGACGAGGTGCTGGCCCAGATCACCTGGGGCGAGCAGGTCACCGGCTGCGCCATCGCCGTGGAGCGCCTGGTGCTGCCCGCCGAGGTCGAGGTCGAGGTCCCGCACGACTCCCCCGAGATGCCGGCCTACGTCGCCGCGCACCCGCTCCGGGAGGAGATCCGCCTGGTCGCGGTCGTGCTGCGCAACGGCAACCGGGACTGCGCGCTGCGGATGCGCTCCAACGACTCCGACGAGCAGGTCCTCTTCGGTCAGGACCTGGCCCCCGGCCTGCTCGAGGCGCTGCTGGAGACCTTCACCGAGTACGAGTACGAAGAGGTCGACGAGGCCGATCTGACCGACGAAGAGCGCGTCCTGCTCGCCGAGGAGCGGGCCGCCCAGGCCGACCACGAGCACGGCCCGGGCTGCAACCACGACGACGACAAGGGCGACGGTCACGGCCACGGGCACGGCCACTGACCCCAGCTAGCAGGTGGGGACGTCCCCACCGTTGCGGATCGCGGCCAGCGCCTTCACAGCGGTGGCCAGGGTGTCGACCTTGACCAGCACAATCCCCTTCGGCGCACTCGCGGCCGCCTCCCGGCAGTTCTCCGCCGGCACCATGAACACCGTCGCGCCGGCCTTCTTGGCGCCCAGGATCTTCATCTGGATGCCGCCGATCTTGCCGACCACGCCGTCGTCCTCGATCGTGCCCGTCCCGGCCACGTGCCGCCCGCCGGTGATGTCCTCGACGGTGAGGCGCTCGATGATCCCGAGGGCGAACATCAGGCCGGCGCTGGGCCCGCCGACGTCGTCCAAGGAAATCGTCACCTGGAACGGGAACTCATACGAGACGTCCGGGGTGATGCCGACGAACGGCACCGCCGGGTCGTCCGGATTCGCCGCCGCGGTGAGAGTCTCGGTGACCTTCTCGCCCTTGCGGTTGACGACGAAGGTGACCTTCTCCCCCGGCTTGTGCTTGCGGACCAGCTCCACCACCTGGGCCGGGCCGGTCACCGCCACCCCGTCGATCTTCTGGATCCGGTCGGCGACCTGCAGCTTGCCGAAGGCGGGGGTGCCCTCGGTGAGGGCGGCCACCACGGTGTGCGCGGTCAGGGCGATCTTCAGTTCCTTGAGCGCCGCCGCAGTGGCGTGCTGCTGGGAGAGCGCCATCTCCTCGACGTTGCGCGCCTCGATGTCCTCGGCCGAGACGTCGTCCGGGTAGATGGTGTTGCGCGGGACGACGGCGACGCCGGACTGCAGCCAGCCCTGCATCGCCTCGAACAGGCTCATGTTGTGGCCGGGGTTGCTGATCGCGACCGTCGTCAGGTCGAGCTTGCCGGTGTCGGGGTAGGTCTTCGTCCCGGTGATGACGATCAGCGGCTTGCCGTTGGCCTCACCCAGGGTGTTGGTGGCCGGTCCGGGCGAGAGCCGGGCGTAGGGCACCGGCAGCAGCAGCAGAAACGCCACCATCACCAGGAGCAGGACCCCGGTGACGGAGAGGGTGACGGTCCGCGCCTGGCGCGCCCCGAGTCGGTTCAGCACGGGGTGACCCTACGTGAGAGGCCTTGGCCCGATGCGGAGCATCGACCCGGATGGCGGTTACGGCGTGCCCACCCATTCGGTCGACCCGTCAGCGAAGATCTGGTGCTTCCAGATCGGGGTCTCGGCCTTGAGGGTGTCGATCAGGTCCTTGCAGGCGGCGAACGCCTCGCCTCGGTGACCGGTGGAGACCGCGACGACCACGGCGACCCCGCCGATCGGCAGGTCGCCCACCCGGTGCACCGCGGCCACCCTGATCACGTCGTGCTGGGTGGCGATGCGTTCGCAGATCTCGCGCATCTTGGCCTCGGCGCTCGGGTGCGCCGAGTACTGCAGGCCGGTGACGTTCTTGTCGTTGTCGTTGTCGCGCACCGTGCCGACGTACACCGCGAAACCGCCCGCGGCCGGGTCCTGGACCACCGCAGTGATCGCCGCCTGGTCCAGGTCGACGTCCCGGATCTCGACCAACCGAACTGCGTCGCTCATGCGTCACCGCCACGGACTTCGTCCTCGCGGGGCCGCATTCGGGTACCTCTGGTTCGCTCGCTCCGCTCGCTCACGCGCGTCTCCTTCTCCGGGCCTGGCGCAGGATCGCCGCCGTCCCCATCATGGCCACCGCCGCGCCCGCCGCGCCAAGTGAGGTCCGGTGCCCGCCGCTGGGCCGGGCACTGAGATCGGCAAGCATCGCCTGCAGCGCCGAGGTGTTGTCGTGGGCCGACCGCCAGCCGGCGGTGCGCAGCCGGTCGCTGGAGACCACCCACGGATAGGCGACGTAGCGCAGCTCGCTGGGTGGCGCCCCGCCCACGCCGAAGCGGCCGAGCCGCTCGGCGGCGCCGAAGGCCAGCGACGAGGGCAGCGTCACCCGTCGCATGCCGGCGATCAGTTCGACGTCCTCCTGCTCCAGCCAGCCCTCGCAGCCGACCGTCACCGCACCGGACACCTTCCCCAGCGCGGCGTACTCGAGCGCGGCGAGCAAATCGTCGACGTGGCAGAACTGCCAGGCCGGGCGCACGCCCTGCAGGTGCAGCAGGCGGGTCGACTCGAAGTGCCGGGTGAGCACGGTGTCGGTGCCGTGCCCGACCAGCATCGCCGGGCGCAGCACGGTCAGCGCCGGCGCTCCGGAGGGCCGGGCGGCGCGGGCCAGGTCCTCGATCTCCATCAGCTCGGCGACCAGACCGCGCTCCGGGGCGGCGCGCAACGCGGCGTCCTCGTCCAGCGGCATCGGGTTCGCCTCGTCGGCGCCGTAGACCATGGCCGACGTGCACAGCACCACCCGCGGCACGTCCGCGCGCCCGGCGGCGTCGAGAGCCGCGGCCGCGACCGGGACGTTGGCCACGGTCGGCTCGGCGGCGAAGGAAATCTCCAGGTGCACCAGCACCGAGGCCCCGGCGAGCAGGTCAGCCATCAGCGGCTCGCCGGCCGGGATCGGGCGCAGCTGCGCGACCTCCGGATGCCCCGTCAGACGCGCCACGAGGCCGCGCCCGAGATCGGTGTCGGCGCCGGTGATCGCGATGACCAGGCCCTTGCCGGTACCCCGTCCGCCGGCGGCCCGCGCCGAGGTCCAGCGCTTCTGGGCCGGGGTCCGGCGCGGGGTCGCCGCACGCGTCTGCGAGCGTGCGGCAGTGCGCCCAGAGCGAACCGGCGGCTGCGACGGATTCATCGCAGCGAAAGCCCGACTAGGTTGGAAGACATGAGCACCGCAGGCTCGATGTCGTGGGTCACGGCATCAATCATCCCTGACCGGGACGGTTCCCCACGATGAGCACGCCTTTCGGCTTCGGAATGTCCCCCGGCGACGACGATCCCAACAAGGGTCCGGGCCCGGACAACCCCTTCTCCGCGCTGTTCAGCGGCGACCCCAACGCGCTCGGCGCAATGTTCACCCAGCTCGGCCAGATGCTGTCCTACAGCGGCGGCCCGGTGAACTGGGATCTGGCCAAGGACACCGCCCGCAAGACCGTCGCCGCGGCCGGGCCCGACCCGTCGATCAACGCGGCCGAGCGCCACGAGGTCGACGAGGCGATCCGCCTGGCCGAGCTCTGGCTGGACCCGCTCACGGTGATGCCGGCCGGCGCGAACGCCTCGTTGGCCTGGAGCCGCGCGGAGTGGATCGAGAACACGCTGGCGGTCTGGAAGCAGCTCGTCGAGCCGGTGGCCACCCGCGTCGTCGAGGCGATGGGCGGCGCGATGCCGGCCCAGCTGCCCGAGGAGATGCGCGACGCCGCCGCTCCGCTGCTCGGGATGATGAAGCAGATGGGCGGCGCGATGTTCGGCGCCCAGGTCGGGCAGGCGCTCGGCTCGCTGGCCGGTGAGGTGCTCGGCGCCACCGACATCGGGCTGCCGCTCGGTCCGGCGGCCCGCGCGGTCCTGGTGCCGGCCAACGTCGCGGCCTTCGGCGAAGGCCTCGGGGTACCGGCCGACCAGGTCCGGCTCTACCTGGCGCTGCGCGAGGCCGCGCACCAGCGGCTGTTCGCCCACGTGCCGTGGCTGCGCACGCACGTCCTGTCCGCGGTGGAGGCCTACGCCGGCGGCATCTCGGTGCAGATGGACAAGCTGGAAGAGATCGTCTCTGGCCTGGACCCGATGAACCCCCAGGCCATCGGTGAGGCGTTCAACGAGGGCATGTTCACCCCGGAGAACACGCCCGCCCAGCAGGCCGCCCTGGCCCGCCTCGAAACGATCCTCGCCCTGATCGAGGGATGGGTCGACGAGGTCGCCGGTTCCGCCGCCGCCGAGCATCTGGCCGCCGCGCCGCAGTTGCGCGAGGCGATCCGTCGTCGCCGCGCCTCCGGCGGGCCGGCCGAGCAGACCTTCGGCACCCTGATCGGCTTGGAGCTGCGCCCGCGCCGGCTGCGTGAGGCGGCCGACCTGTGGCAGCGCCTGTCCGAGGCCCGCGGCATCGACGGTCGGGACGCGATCTGGGCCCACCCGGACCTGCTGCCCACCGCCGAGGACCTGGACGACCCGGCTGCGTTCGTCAGCGGCAAGGAACTCGACATCTCCAGCCTGCTCGACGGCAGCCTCGGCGAGGCGCCACCGGAGGGCGAGATGCCCGGTTCCGACGCCGAGGGCGACTCGCCCGACTCCCCCGGCACCGACGAGAAGTGAACCTGCACGCCGACGCCGTCAGTGTTCTGACGGAGTATCAGCCCGTCGATGCGCAGCAGCGGACCCTGCGTGACGAGTTCCTGGCCTACCTCGCGGAGCACCCCGACGCGATGACGCGGGAGAGCCGCCCCGCGCACCTGACCGGCAGCGCGATGCTCGTCGACCCGACCGGTACCCGGGTGCTGTTGAACCTGCACGCCAAGGCCAAGAAGTGGCTGCAGTTCGGCGGCCACGCCGAGGACGGCGACAGCTCCCTGGCCGACACCGCGCTGCGCGAGACCCGCGAGGAATCCGGCATCGACGAGCTCTACCTGCTGCCCGGCCCGGTGCTGCTGGACCGGCACCCGGCGCCGTGCGGCGCGGAGGCGCACCTCGACGTCATGTACGTCGCGATCTCGACCCCGGACGCGCACGAGAAGGTCAGCGAGGAGTCGATCTCGCTGGGCTGGTTCGACCCGGCGGCGCTGCCCGAACCCACCGACGACGCCGTGCGCCGACTCGCCCGCGCCGCGGTGGCCCGGGTGCGCGGAGGATGACCACCGCAGTGCTCGGGCTGGGGCGGGTCCCCTCCTCGCTCGCCGGTGGACGGGTGCTGGTGCGCCAGCCCGGCGCGCTGGTGACCGGGCTCTTCCTCGCACTGGTCTTCGGCACGATGGCGGTCGTCGTGCTGATCGACCCCGGCCCGGAGAACAGCACCGGGCGCGCGTTCCTGGACCGGTGGGTGTTCGGGGCGGTCGTCGTCCCCGCGCTCTTCGGCATCCGGCGGTTTCTGCTCCGCCCCCGGATCGTCGTCGACGAGACCGGGGTGCTGCTGGACAACGCGTTCTCCTCCTGCGCGCTGCCCTGGGCCGACATCGAGGGCGCGCGCGGCGGTGGTTACGTCGAGGTGGTCGGGACGGACGGCGACTGCACGCGCGCGCTGGTCTACGGCCCTGCCTTCTCCGGCCCGATGACCCGCGAGGGCCGCCCCACCGCCCTGGTCGCCCTGATTCGCGCCGAGGCGGCCCGCCGGGCGGGCCGGGACGGGCCGTCGGAGGATTACGCCGCGTCCGCCCTGGTGGCCGATGAGGGACCGCGGGCCGTCGCCACCGATCCGGTGATCCACCCGCGCGCGGACTACGGCATCGCCGAAGGCGTCGCCCTCGCCGTGGTGTGGACCGTGGCCTGCGCCATCGCCGCCGGCCTCGTCTGACCCTCACACCACGGATGGCATCCGCAGCGACAGGCAACGGATGTCATCCGCAGCGACAGGCAACGGATGTCATCCGTTGCGACAGGCCGGTCAGGACTCGACGAGGTCCGCATCTTCGGACAGGTCCAGGCCGGAGGCCGAGGAGACGCCGTCGAGGTAGCCCCGGGCCCGCTCGGTGCGCGGGTACGGCTCCAGCAGCTTCCAGAACGCGGCGCTGTGGTCCGGGACGATCAGGTGCGCGAGCTCGTGCAGCAGCACGTAGTCCACGACGTAGCGCGGCATCCCGCGCAGCTTGGTGGACAGCCGGATGGTGGCATCGATCGGGGTGCAGGACCCCCAGCGGTTGGCCTGGTTGTTGGCCCAACGCACCGAGACCGGAACCGCCCGGCCCTCCAGGTAGCGATTGGACAGTTCGCGGGCCCGAGCCATCAGATCGGCGTCGGTGGGGCGGCCGCGGGCCTCTTGAGCGGTCAGCCGGGCCAACATCGCCTCGACCCAGTACCGCTCATCGGCGCGGGTCATCCGGGCCGGGATCAGGACGACAGTGCGGCCGTCCTCGCGGTAGGCGGACACGGTGCTGCGCCGACGCGGGCTGCGCCGTACCTCGACCTGGTCGAAGGCGACCTCGGCCGGCTCCGCGGCACGGGGGCGCGAGCTCATGCTCCAGCCTCACCTGTCACATCCATGACGCTACCGGCCAGGAGCCCCTTGCATCGGCAGACGCCACAGTCGTGACCAGAAATCCACACCCTCATGACCAAGTCAGCCCTGCTCAGCGCCTTGATCACCAGAATCCGGGAAGGTTTCCCACAGGGTTGTCCACAACCCGGTCGGCCCCCCGCGCCACCTTGCGCCGAAAGTGCACTTCTGCAGGTGTTTTCGCCGGTTTTTGCCTGCGGTTCTGCACTTTCGGCGGCTGTGGGCGGGCGGCAAGCGGGCGGTGCGGGCACGCCTGCGGCGCGGGTTGAGGGGTGAGGGAGGAGGGGTATTTCTCACGCCAACCGCCCCGGTTTGTCCGCTTTTGGGCGATTTGACGGGACGCGCCGCGTGGCGACGCACCCCCAACTGGCGTGGCGCACGCTCAGCGGGGGCTAGTGTGTGCCGCTGTCCGGCGGGGAAGACGCGGACAACCGCCGACACGGCCGGCGCCTGGCGCAGGCCACGACACCGAGGGAGACCGACATGGGCGAGAGCTACACCGGCGAGGCGTACTGCGTGAAGTGCAAGGAGAAGCGCGACTTCACCGGCGAGGTGAAGGTCAGCGACTCCGGCCGCCGCATGGCGCAGGGCATTTGCAAGGTGTGTGGCACCAAGCTCAACCGCATTCTCGGCAAGGCCTGAAGCACCGCTTATCCACAGCCCGCCCCCGCGTTCTGACGCGGGGGCGCCGGCTGGGGCAAGCTTCCCCTCCTCGGCCCTATAGGGGCCCGGTGCGGAGGGTTGAGGCGTGGGCGCAGCCCGGGTCGACGAGCAACTGCGGCGCCCCCGGCTGAAGACGGGCCTGGCCCGCCTGCGGCGTGGCCCGTCGACCGTCCAGTTCGGGCTCGATCCGGACCGGGCCGTGCTGCTCACCGGCATCGACGCCGCCCTTGACCGCTGTCTGGACCGCCTCGACGGCTCCGTCCACCCGGCTGAGCTCGCGGCGGACCTCGACGTCCCGGTCGAGCGACTCGCGGACCTGCTGCGCCTGCTGGCGACCGCCGACCTGCTCGAGGACGCCGCCGTCACCCCCGGCGGCTGGCGACAGGTCCCGCTGTCGGCCCGGGACCAACTCGCCCCCGACCTGGCCTCGCTGACCCTCACCCACCCGGGCCCGGACGCGGGCAAGGACGCCCTGGGACGACGCCTGTGCGCCCTCGTCGAGGTCCGGGGCGCCGGACGCGTCGGCGCCACCCTGGCAGGCCTGCTCACCGCCGCCGGGGTCGGCCGGGTGGACGTCCTGGACGAGGGAACGACCGCTCCCGCCGACCTGGCCCCCGGCGGGCTGACCAGAACCGACCTGGGCCACCCCCGCGGCCCTTCGGCGGCGCGGGCCGCCGCCCGGGTCTCCGGGGTCGCCTTCCCGGCCGAGGACGGCGTGCCGGACCTGGTCGTGCTCGCCGACCTGCCACCCGCGATCGGCGTCGGGGACGACCTGCTGCGCGCCGGCATTCCGCACCTGGTGGCCGCGCTGCGGGAAACCGAGGGCCTGGTCGGGCCACTGGTGGTGCCAGGACGCTCCTCGTGCCTGCACTGCCACCACCTGACCCGGACCGACCGGGACCGCGCCTGGCCGCACCTGGCGGCTCAACTGGCCGTCCCGAGCCCGCGCGCGGCCTCGGTGCGTCCCTGCGACGTCGTGCTGGCCACCACCGTCGCCGCCCACGCTGCGCTGCAGGCCTTGGCCT
>NZ_JACDFE010000275.1 GCF_013815995.1 Sporichthya sp. | reverse complement strand
CGTTCGGGACGAAGAGGTCGTGGGTTCAAATCCCGCCACCCCGACAGATAACCGCAGGTCAGAGGCCCTTTTCCGTTCCGGAGAAGGGCCTCGAATTTTCGCTGCGGCACCAGAAAGTCATCAGCGGTCATCAGCCCGGTGTCGTCATGGCGATCCTGGTCGTCGGGCCGATGTTGGCACCGGCGCACGTCGCTGACCTGCATGTTTGGCCAGCGGACCACCGCGGTCCCGGCTCGGCGAGGCCAGCACGGTCCACGATCTCTTCGCACGGGCCGAAGAGGTCCTCCGGCCTCGGAAATGGGGAGTTCCACACCCTCGTGTTTTGGGTGCGCAGACCCATCGATTTTTGGGAGCAGAACTCCCTCGAATTTTGGTAGCTTAGCGGCGTGGAACCCGTCAGCCCAGGTCTTCGCCCGAGGCGCATCTCACCCTTGCTGGACGCGCTCGCCGGAGTCGAGCCGGTCATCGCACTCCACGGCCCACGCTCAGTGGGGAAGTCGACCGTGCTTCGCACCTTCGCGGCGGGCCGCGAGGTCCCCGTCATCGACCTGGACGACGTCGCAGTCCGGGACGCGGTCAGGGCCAACCCGACGCTTACCGTCTCCGGCAAGACACCCCTGTGCATCGACGAGTACCAGCACGTCCCCGAGATCCTCGATGCCATCAAGGCACGGCTCAACAGGGAGATTACCGACCCGGGCACCGCTGTACTCACCGGATCGACCCGCCAGGACGCGCTCCCTCGGACCGCCCAGTCACTGACCGGTCGCATCCACCGCATCAACATCTGGCCGCTGTCCCAAGGCGAACTCCACGGCAGCCACGAGAACCTGATCGAATCCCTGCGGAGCGACCCTGCTGCAACGCTCGCCGCGCAGCCGCAGTCATCGACCACGCGCAGCGATTACGTCGACCGCATCGCTGCCGGCGGATTCCCACTCGCCGTCATCCGCCAAGGCGCAGACCGCAACCGCTGGTTCGACAACTACCTCCGCGACTCCATCCTCAAGGACGCGAGTGAGTTGGAGCGCATCCGCCAACGACAACTCGTCGCGGACATGCTCAACCGTCTCGCCGCACAAACGGCGCAAGTGCTCAACCTGTCGAACGTCACCGACGCCTTGGGTGTCGATCGCAAGACAGCCGAGGAGCACCTGCGTCTGCTGGAGGATTTGTTCCTCGTCGTGCGTCTTCCCGCGTGGGGCAAGACCCTTCGGGCTCGGGCGGCGGCCAAGCCCAAGATCCATGTGGTCGACTCCGGGCTCGCGGCTCGCCTGCTCCGCATCACACCGGCGAACCTGGGTCGCCTCGACCCGACCGTGATGACCGAGTTCGGGCACCTGCTGGAGACCTTCGTCGTCGGCGAGCTGCGCAAGCACGTCTCCTGGATGAGCGAACCGGTCACGACCGGTCACTGGCGCACCCACGACAAGGACGAGGTCGACTTTGTCGTCGAGTTCGACGACGGAGATGTGCTCGCTTTCGAGGTCAAGTCCGGCGAGCGCGTCAACCGGAACGACCTCAGAGGCCTCCGAAAACTGCGTGAAGCGCTCGGTAACCGTCTCATCGCCGGCGTCGCCTTCAGCACAGGCTCCAGGTCGTACACGGCCGAGGACCGAATCCACGTCATGCCTGTCGACCGGTTGTGGCGAACGGTCGACCTGCGATGAGCGGGCGCGCAGCTTCATGAGCGATGACGCCTTTCGCCGTCAACTCGCGGAGCTCCGCCAGGAGAACGAGCGGCTCAAGAAGCTCCTGCGGTTGACGAAGTTCGAATCCGAACCAGCGCCCGGCACCCAGACAGCCTGGTTCGACCGCGCACCCGGTCCTGTGAACGCAGGTTCGCCGCCGGAGGCCAAGGTTGCCTTCTACACAACCCTCTTCGGCGCTCGCCGCGACGTGTACGCCGTCCGTTGGGAGAACCCGCGCCTCGGCAAGTCGGGTTGGATGCCGGCGGTCGAAGGCGGTTGGAGCAAGGGCAAGCAGGACGACCCGCGTTACCTCCCACTGACGCCCGACGTGGTGGCCGCTCATCTGCGGGGCGCTCTCCACATTGGCCTGTATCCGATGCTTCCCGGCGACGAAACGTGCTGGCTCGCCGCCGACTTCGACGGGTCAGCCGCGATGCTCGATGCCCTTGCCTACCTGAAGGCGGCCCGTGCTTTGGGGGCACCGGCTGCGCTCGAGGTATCGCGCTCCGGCGTCGGCGCGCACGTGTGGATCTTCTTCACAGGTCCGGTCCCCGCCATCACGGCCCGCCAGCTCGGAACCGGGCTGGTCCGCGAAGCCATCGCGCTCCGCGGCCACATGGCCCTCAGTTGCTACGACCGCCTGTTCCCTTCGCAGGACACCGTCCCGACCGGGCGCTTCGGCAACCTCATCGCCGCGCCCCTGCACGGCACGAGCCGCAAGGAGAACAGAACGACGGTGTTCCTCGACCTCGCCACTCTGGAGCCCTACGACGACCAGTGGGATTACATGTCGACGCTCGACCGCCTGGAACCGAAACAAGTCTCCAAGATCGCCGCCAGGGTCCGCGAGCCCACGGTCGGCGTCAAGGTCCAGCGGCTCCACCCCACCACGGCGACGAAGACTCAGCCGAGATCGGCGCCCGTCGTGCACCTCACGTTGGACGGCGGCGTCCGTGTCCCCGGCGGGGAGCTGACTCCGGCCCAGTACGCGACCTTCAAGCACGCTGCGTCGATGGCAAATCCCGAGTTCTACGACCGCCAGCGCCGTCGCCAGTCGACCTGGAACATCCCCAGATTCATCCAATCCTTCGACGAGACCCTCGACGGCCACCTCGTCCTTCCCCGCGGACTTCTCGACACCGCCCTCAGAGTCGTCGAACAGGCGGGAAGCAAGGCTGACATCCGTGACCAGCGGATCAGCGGCGCGCATATCGAGGTCGCCTTCACGGCCGACCTAACGCCAGGCCAACACGACGCTGTTCAGCGCGTCCTCGCGCACGACCTCGGCCTGCTCGTCGCCCCACCAGGTTCAGGTAAGACGGTGATGGCGTGCGCAGTCATCGCAAAGCAAGCCGTCTCGACCCTGGTCCTCGTCGATCGCAAAACACTCGCCGACCAGTGGCGCAAACAGATCCAGTCGCTGCTCGGGGTCAAGCCCGGTCAGATCGGAGGAGGACGATCGAAGCTCACCGGCGTCATCGACATAGCGACGCTTCAGACCCTGGCCCGGCGCGACGACCTCGGTGAGAAGCTCGCTCCGTACGGTTTCGTCATCGCCGATGAATGCCACCACATCCCCGCCGCGGCGTTCGAGGCGGCTGTTCGCACGATCCCGGCACGCCGCTGGCTCGGCCTCACTGCCACGCCGTACCGCCGCGACCAGCTCGACGACCTCATCGCCTTCCAACTCGGCCCGGTCCGGCATGAGTTCACACCTCCCAAACCCGGGACGCTCGAGAATGCCGTCGCCGATCGACCCGAGCCGGTGCTCCTCGTTCACCCAACGTCTTTCACCTACGAGTCGACGACCGACTTCTCGATTCCTGGCGCCATCGCCGGCGTCCATCGCGCCCTCGCCGAGGACGAGTCGCGGAACGCCCAGATCTTGGCCGACGTCCGAGAGGCGCTCTCCCGACACCGCAACTGTCTCCTGCTCGCGCAACGCACCGCGCACGTCGACCTCCTGGCCAAGCTGCTCGCCGCCGACGGCTACGAGCCTGTCGTCCTCAAGGGCGGGATGGGCTCCAAGGCACGAGCCGGCGCACTGGAGCGGCTACAACCGCAGGACGACGCACCGCCACTCCTCGCCGTTGGTACCGGAAGCTTCGTCGGCGAAGGGTTCGACTGCCCCGCACTCGACACGTTGTTCCTTGCCGGCCCGGTCTCCTTCAAAGGCCGGCTTGTTCAGTACGCAGGACGAGTCCTGCGCGCCTACCCGGGCAAGACCACGGCGGAGGTGCACGACTACCACGATGCCAACGTCCCCGTTCTCGCCGCCGCCTTGGCGAAACGAGCCCCCGGGTACATCAGTCTCGGCTTCCCCGACCCCCGTCGTCAGTGATTGTCAGGTGAGCCGCTCGTGCATGGACCGGCGTCCCATCGGTCAGCGCCGACCCGTACCTGGTCTGGGCAGGCCCCGACCCGACGACCCCAGCGCGGGCCGGACCCCTTCCACAACGAGCGGTGAACGGGTCCGGCGGTAGGAGAGGCTGGCCGGGCGCCAGGCCTGAGCGGCCCGGTCAGCCGGCGATCTGACCGTGGACGTCGAGCAGGGCCAGATCGGCCGCGGCCCGCCCGGCCGCCCAACCCCGGTCATCACTGATCCGGGTCTCTTTCTCTACCGTGCGCGGGAACAGCCGTGCGAACTCCCGGTCGACCTCCGCGGTGACCGCGCGCAACACCGGCAGCAGCCGCTCCCGGGCGGCCTGTTCGGCCAGCGCGGTGTCCTCCGCGGCCCGCAGCCGCTCCCCGATGCAGGCGGCGTAGGAGAGCAGGAAGGACTGCCGGAACGCGCGGGTGCGGGAGACCCCGGCCCGGGTGGTCTGGCGGCCGTGGCGGAGCATCGCCGCGTCGGCCTGCACCAGCAGCGAGGTGGCCAGCAGCTCCACGTCGTCGAGGTCGTGCGGGTCACCGACCAGGCTGACCAGACCGAGGTGCTCGCTGATCACCGCCCGGCACCGGTTCGCGCCCGCGACGGCGTCGACGAGCATGCCCTTGGCCATCACGTAGGGTGCCTCGATCCAGATCCGCCGGCTGACGACCGCCGGGGCGCGTCGGGCGTCACCGGCCCGGGTGAGCAGCCGGGCCAGAGCATGACGGGTGATCAGTTCCTGCGCCTTGGCGGTCAGCGCCTCGGCCTCGGCCTCGTAGGTGGTGGACTCTGCCTTGGCCAGCAATGCGCGCACCCGTTCCAGCTGGCGGGCGGTCTCGTCGGCGGGCGGGTCGGTCGCCCGGCCCGGCGCGGGGTTCCCGGCCTGCCGCTGCCCAGGCGGCGGGATCAGGACGGGGATCGCCGGCAGGGTCTCTAGCGCGCCCAGCACCCGCAGGGTCTGGGCCAGTGTGGCCTCGGTGGCCAGGTCCGGGTCGGCGGTGGCTGGCAGCTCGGCCAGTTGGGCGC
>NZ_JACDFE010000274.1 GCF_013815995.1 Sporichthya sp. | reverse complement strand
GAGCAGGCGCGGGCGCGGGCGCGGGCGGCGCGACCACCGGGTCGCCCAGGCGTTGCGGCAGCATCGACGGACCGCGGGTGCTCAGGTAGCGGGCCACATCGGAGTGACTGACCACGCCCTGCACCAGGCCGTCGTCGTCGATGCAGACCGCGAGCCCGGGCGGGGAAAGCACCGCGGCGTCCAGCACCGCCAGCACGCTCTCGTCGGGGTAGAAGGTGCCGCCGAGCGGGTACACGGCCTGGCCGGACACGACGTCGGTCGGCCCGAGCTTGCTGGTGTCCACCCAGCCGCGGGGGTGCCGCTCCGGGTCGAGGACGAGCAACCAGTCCTGGTTGTTCTGCACGGAGATGGCCCTGGCCCGGTCTCCGGTCGCACCGGCCTGCACCGTCGCCGCGGCGTGCAGAGGCAGATCACTGGCCGGCAGGAAGGCGAGCTTGCGGATGCCGCGGTCGCGGCCGAGGAAGTCGGCGACGAAGTCGGTGCCCGGATGGACCAGAAGCGTCTCCGGGGTGGCGATCTGTACCAGCCGGCCGCCGGTGTCCATCACTGCGATCTGGTCGCCGAGCTTGATCGCCTCGTCGATGTCGTGGGTGACGAACAGGACCGTCTTGGGCGCGGCCTGCTGCAGGTCGAGCAGGTCGTCCTGCAGGTCACCACGGACGACCGGGTCGAGCGTGGAGAACGGCTCGTCCAGCAGCAGGATCGGCGGGTCCGCGGCCAGCGCGCGGGCCAGTGCCACGCGCAACTGCTGGCCGGTGGAGAGCTGGCCGGGGTACTTGTCGGCGAAGGAGGCGGAGAGCCCGACCCGCTCCAGCAGCGCATGCGCCAGCTCGCGGGCCTGCCGGTGCCGGGTGCCGATCAGCACCGGGATGGTCTCGATGTTTTCCACCACGGTGCGGTGCGGGAACAGGCCACCGGCAGCGATCACGTAACCGATCGAGCGGCGCAACTGCGAGCGGCGCAGCAGCGTGTTCGCGGCGCCGTCGATGAGCACCCGTCCGGCGGAGGGGTCGACGAGCCGGTTGACCATCCGCAGCAGGGTCGTCTTGCCGCATCCGGACGGCCCGACGACGACCGTGATCCGCCCGGTGGGCGCGATGAGACTCAGGTTCTCCACGGCGACGCTGCCGCCGGGGTACACCTTCGTCACCGCATCGAACTCGATCACCGGAGTTCCTCTGGCTCGATTCCCGTGCTCAGGGCAGGAGACACGTCAATTTCAACGTAACGCCCCAGCCGCCCCGCCGCCGGGATGTGCGCCCGGAAGGCCGGGTGATGTCACGGCCCGGGGTCGGGGGCCTGCATCGGGATCGGCAGGCCCTGAGCGAGCGCGGTCTCGTTCGCCTCGTCGTACCCCGCATCCACGTGACGCAGCACGCCGGTGGCCGGGTCGTTGCTCAGCACCCGGGCCAGCTTCTCGGCCGCGAGCACCGTCCCGTCGGCGACGGTCACCTGCCCGGCGTGGATGGACCGCCCGATCCCGACCCCGCCACCGTGGTGGATCGAGACCCAGCTGGCCCCCGAGGCCACGTTGACCATCGCGTTCAGCAGCGGCCAGTCCGCGATCGCGTCCGACCCGTCGAGCATCGCCTCGGTCTCCCGGTAGGGCGAGGCCACCGAGCCGCAGTCCAGGTGGTCGCGGCCGATCACGATCGGCGCCCTGACCCGGCCCGTGGTGACCATCCGGTTGAACTCCAGGCCGGCCCGGTCGCGCTCGCCGGCCCCCAGCCAGCAGATCCGGGCGGGCAGGCCCTGGAACTTCACCTTGTCCTTGGCCTGGCGCAGCCAGCGGGTGACGGTGCCGTTGTCCTTGAACAGGGTGAGCATCGCCTCGTCGGTGGCGGCGATGTCGCGCGGATCGCCGGAGAGCGCGACCCAGCGGAACGGACCCTTGCCGGCGCAGAACAGCGGACGGATGTAAGCCGGGACGAAGCCGGGGAAGTCGAAGGCGCGGGTGTAGCCGCCGGTCTTGGCCTCGACCCGGATCGAGTTGCCGTAGTCGAAGACCTCGGCGCCGTTGTCCTGGAAGGTGACCATCGCCTCGACGTGCCGGGCCATCGATTCCCGGGCCCGGCGGATGCAGCCGTGCGGGTCGTCGGCGCGCAACGCGGACCAGTCCGAGAACTCGACCCCGCGTGGGAGGTAGGCCAGCGGATCGTGCGCGGAGGTCTGGTCGGTGACGACGTCGACGGTCGCGCCGCGGGCGATCAGATACGGCAGCACCTCGGCGGCGTTGCCGAGCACGCCGATGGACAGCGCCTGGCGCTTGGCGCGGGCGTCGTCGGCCTTCCAGATCGCGTCGTCGAGGTTCTCGGCGGCGACGTCGAGGTAGCCCTGGGCGACCCTCCGCTCGATGCGCGTCGGGTCGCACTCGACGACGAGCGCGACCCCGCCGTTCATCGTGATCGCCAGCGGCTGTGCGCCGCCCATCCCGCCGAGCCCGGCAGTGAGGGTGACGGTGCCGGCCAGCGTCCCGCCGAAGCGCTTCTCCGCGACCGCGGCGAAGGTCTCGTAGGTGCCCTGCAGGATGCCCTGGGTGCCGATGTAGATCCACGAACCAGCGGTCATCTGGCCGTACATGGTCAGCCCGGCCTCCTCGAGGCGGCGGAACTCGTCCCAGTTGGCCCAGTCCGGCACCAGGTTGGAGTTGGCGATCAGCACCCGCGGCGCCCACTCGTGGGTGCGCAGGATCCCCACCGGGCGGCCGGACTGGACCAGCAGGGTCTCGTCCGCTGCGAGGTCTTCGAGGGAGGCCTTGATCGCGCGGTAGCTGCGCCAGTCCCGCGCCGCCTTGCCCGCGCCGCCGTAGACGACGAGCTCCTCCGGGTGCTCAGCCACATCCGGGTCGAGGTTGTTGTCGAGCATCCGCGACGCGGCCTCGGCCCCCCATGACTTCGCGGTGCGCTCCGACCCCCGGGTCGCCCTCACCTCACCCATGACGCCCCCTCAGTTCGGTTCCCCTGTGGACAACTAACCAGAAGGCGTGACACGCCTTGTGGTTCGGGCTGGTCAACGCAGGGCCCCGATCGCTGATTCTGCGGCGGCCAGCAGCTCGCCGGTGCGGACGGCCTCGACGGCGGCCTCGATGTCCGGGGCCAGGTGCCGGTCCGGGCCGGGGCCGGGAACGCGCTCACGCAGCTTGGCCAAAGCGGCACCGGAGCCGGGCGCCGGGGTCAGCGGTGCCCGCAGGTCCAGCCCGCGGGCGGCGGTCAGGATCTCGATCGCCAGCACCCGGCGCAGCCCGTCCACCGAGCGGCGCAGCTTGCGCGCCGCAGCCCAGCCCATCGACACGTGGTCCTCCTGCATCGCCGAGGACGGGATCGAGTCCACGCTGGCCGGCACCGCCAACCGCTTGAGTTCGGAGACGATCCCGGCGGCGGTGTACTGGGCGATCATGTACCCCGAGTCGACGCCGGGGTCGTGGGCGAGGAAAGCCGGCAGCCCGTGCGAGCGGTGCCCGTCGAGCAGGCGGTCGGTCCGGCGCTCGGAGATCGAGGCCAGGTCCGCTGCGGCGATCGCCAGGAAGTCCAGCACGTAGCCGATCGGGGCGCCGTGGAAGTTGCCGTTGGACTCCACCCGGCCGTCGGCCAGCACGACGGGGTTGTCGATGGCCGCCGCCAGTTCCCGGTCGGCGACGGTCATCGCGTGGGCGAGGGTGTCCCGGACCGCGCCGGCCACCTGGGGGGCGCACCGCAGGGAGTAGGCGTCCTGCACCCGGGTGTCCTCCGGGCCGGCGTGCGAGGCGACGATCGCCGAGCCCTGTAAGAGCGCCCGCAGGTTCGCCGCGGCGGCGGCCTGCCCAGGGTGCGGACGCAACTCCTGCAGGTCCGCGGCGAAGACCCGGTCGGTGCCGAGCAACGCCTCGACGCTCATCGCGGCGGCGAGGTCGGCATGCCGTACCAACGTAGTCAGGTCGTGGCAGGCCAGCACCAGCATCCCGAGCATGCCGTCGGTGCCGTTGATCAGCGCGAGGCCTTCCTTCTCCGCCAGCACCACCGGCGCGATCCCGGCCGCGGCGAGCGCGTCGGTGGCCGGCACCAGGGCGCCCGCGGCGTCGAAGACCGATCCCTCCCCCATCAGTGCCAGGGCAACCGCGGAGAGCGGGGCCAGGTCACCGGAGCAGCCGAGGCTGCCGTACTCCGGGACCACCGGGGTGATCCCCGCGTTGAGCAGCCCGGCCAGCGCGGTGGCGGTCTCGGTTCGCACCCCGGTCCGGCCGCTCGCCAGCGTCCGTAGCCGCAGCAGCATCAGCGCCCGGACCACCTCCCGCTCGACCTCGGGTCCACTGCCGGCGGCGTGCGAGCGGATCAAGGAGCGCTGCAGGGCGGCCCGGCGCTCCGGCGGGATGTGCCGGGTGGCCAGCGCGCCGAAGCCGGTGGAGATGCCGTAGGCGGGGATCGGGGAGGCCGCCAGGGCGTCCACCCGGGCCCGGGCCTCGGCGATCGCGGCGAGCGCGTCCGCGCCCAGCCCGACCGGGGCGGAGTCCCGGGCCACGGCCACCACCTCGAACGCGCGCAGCGGCCCTCTCCCGAGTTCGATCACCGCCCGCAGTCGCACGACCCCATTCCACACCCCACGCGTGCGTCAGGAGCCGGTCTGGGCCTCGTAACCCGCACGTGCCTTCCCCCGATGTCACGGGTACGGTGCTGCGAACCCGTACCTGGAAGCCTTGCCGAGGCTCGGTTCGGGGTCACCGCAGAGAGGTCGAAGGATGGCCGACACGCAGGTCGTACCGCGCTCCGGCGCGGAGGACGACAACGCGGCCGCCCTGCCCCCGGCCCCCTCGGCTCCCCGGGCGCCCGAGTCCGAGTTCGACCTGCCCTGGCGGATGGACATCCCCGCCCTGCGCACGCTGCGCATCGTGCGGCGGGAGATGCCGGTCGCCCCGGTCATCGTCCGCGAACGGACCCTGCGCTCCCGGATCGGAATCGGTCCGCACTTCGTCCTGCCGACCCGGTACCGGCTCGGCGTGGTCGCGCTGATGACCGCCGCGCTCGGCCTGGCCGGCAGCTACGGCCTGAACGCCGACCAGCCTGCGGCGACCCCCACCAACCCGGTCGCCGCCGCCCACGTCATCGGCGCCGAGCACTGGCGGGTGGCCGCCCCGGCGGCCGGCACCTGGCAG
>NZ_JACDFE010000071.1 GCF_013815995.1 Sporichthya sp. | reverse complement strand
GGAGAGGAGGCCGCCGCTGGGGTTGACCGGGCGGCGGCCGCCGGGGCCGGAGACGCCGGAGCGGAGCAGGCCGAGGGCTTCGCCCTCGCCGCACAGCCCGATCTCCTCCACGCACCACAGCTCGGCGGGCGCCGCGGCGTCGTGCACCTCGACAACGTCGATGTCGGCCGGGCCGACGCCGGCAGCGGCGTAGGCCTTGGCCGCGGCCTGCGCGGCCGGATGGTCGGCGGTCGTGGGGTCATTGCTCACCATGCCGAGTCCGGCCACCCGCACGTCGCGGCAGCCGAGGCGTCGGGCCATCCGGTCGGAGACGACGACGACCGCGGCGGCGCCGTCGCCGATCGGAGCGCACATCGCGAGGCGCAACGGCTCGGCGATCATCCGGCCGGCCAGCACCTCCTCGACGGTGGTCGGGGTGGAGAACTGCGCGTTCGGGTTGTGCGCGGCGAAGGCGCGTGACTTCACCACGACGCGGGCCAGGTCCGTGGCGTCGCCGCCGGACGTGTCCAGGTACACCGCGGCCTTGTGCGCGTAGTGGTCCATGAACGAGGACGAGGTCGGCGCGGACGCCCCGTCGGCCAGCGGTTCGCCGAGCGTGGTGGTCGCCACGAGCTCGCGCATGTCGGGCCGGCGCAGCGTGTCGGTGGCCGCAGCCAGCGCGCCGAAGACGCGGGCCTTGTCGGGCACGGTCATCTTCTCCACGCCGACCGCGAGGGCGATGTCGACGATGCCGCCGCGGACCGCCGAGACCGCCAGCGACAGGGCCGACGAGCCGGAGGCGCAGGCGTTCTCCACGTTGATGATCGGCTTGCCGAGCAGGCCGCTGGTGCGCAGGAAGACCTGGCCGCGGATCATCTCCTGGCCGAGGAGCAGCCCGGCCGCGGCGTTGCCGACGAACACCTGGCCCACCTCGGCCGGCGAAAGACCCGCGTCGGCCAGCGCGGCCGCGACGGCCTCGGTCGCCAGGGTCTCCGGCCCGTGCGGGGACCGGCCGAACACCGTCATCGCGGCACCGGCGATCCAGGCGTCGGCCATCGTCGTACCTCCGGACGCCGGGACGGAACGTGCGGTCAGGTCGTGCGGTGGGTCGTTACGTGATTGTGCGTCAGATAGATCTGCCGAGGCCGGCCCAGTACGGGGCCCGCACCTCGCGTTTGGCGACCTTGCCGTAGGTCGTCTTGGGCAGCGCGTCCACGACGTCCACGCCCTTGGGCTTCTTGTAGCCGGCGAGGTACTGACCGCTGAAGCTGATCAGCTCGGCCGGATCGATCGTCGCCCCGGCGACCGGCACCACGACCGCGCGCACGGCCTCCCCCCACTTGTCGTCCGGGACGCCGATCACGCAGGCCTCGGAGACGGCCGGGTGGGTCAGCAGGACGTCCTCGATCTCGTGCGGATAGACGTTCAGGCCGCCGGAGATGATCAGGTCCTTGAGCCGGTCGAGGATGAACAGATAGCCGCGCTCGTCGAGCATTCCGACGTCGCCGGTGTGCAGCCAGCCGCCGGCCAGGGTCTCGGCGGTGGCCTCCGGGCGGTTCCAGTACCCGGCCATCAGCTGCGGCCCGCGAAGGCAGATCTCGCCGGCTTCGCCGGACGGCAGTTCGGTGTTGTCGGGGCCGAAGATCTTCAGTTCGATCCCCACCCGGACCCGGCCGACGGACCGCTCCCGGCCGTCCCCGTCGTGGATGGAGTGCTCCTCGCGGGTCAGCACGGTGCCCGACATCGGCGACTCGGTCTGACCGAAGCACTGCACGAGCACCGGACCGAGCACCTTGAGCGCACGCTTCTGGTCCTCGCGGTACATCGGTGCGCCGCCGTAGCAGATCCACTCCAGGCTGGACACGTCCCGGGTGTCGAGGTCGGGGTGCTCGACGATCATCTTGATCTGGGTCGGCACCATGAACAGCGCCGCGACGCGATGCGTCTCGACCTGCTCCAGGAACAACGCCGGGTTGAAGCCCCACCGCTGGTGGATGACCTGCGTGCAGGCCTTCATCGTGAACGCGAGGGAGTTGTGCCCGGAGCCGTGCGACATCGGTGCCGCGTGCATGCCGACGTGGTGCTGCTCCATCCGCTCCACGTCAGCCAACGTGGTGAGGCACTGATGGATCAGCCCGCGGTGGGTGAGCATCGCGCCCTTGGGCCGGCCGGTCGTGCCGGAGGTGTAGGCGATCCAGGCCAGGGCGTTCTCGCCGACGTCCGCGGCGGCCAACGACGCGCCCGACGCAGCGGCCAGCACCGGTTCCAGGAGTTCATCGGCCGGCAGCGAGGGTTGCGTCGCCGTCGGGTCGTGGCAGATCACCCGGCCCAGGTCGGGCAGGTCCGGGCGCGCCTTTTCCACCGCGGACAGCCCCTCGGCGTCGGTGACGAGCACGGACGCGCCGCTGTCGGCCAGGTGCCAGGCGAGTTCGTCCGGGGTGAAGGTCGCGTTGAGCGGGACGACGACCCCGCCCGCCTTCCACGTCCCGTAGAGGATCTCCATGAACTCCGGGCAGTTGCGCAGATAGACCGACACCCGGTCGCCGGCCTGCAGTCCGCCTGCGAGCAGAGCCCGGGCGAACGCGTCGGCACGGGCGCAGGACTGGGCGTAGGTCCGAGAAGTACCCTCGAAGAGAAAGGCCGGGTGGTCGGGGTAGCTGCGGGCCGCGTTGGTGAGCAGGTCTCCGGTATTCATCTGACGGCCCCTCAGACCGATCGGGCGTCGAGGTCACCCGGGCCGCGACGGTAGACGTCGGCGTAAGGACGGGTCATCACCTTGATGCCGTTCTTGATGAAGAACCCGCGAATCTGGTTCTCCAGCTTGGTCGCCTGGATGCCCGACAGCTCCTGCTCCTTGATCCACGCCTTGAGCGCCTTGAGCTGCGTGTTGCGCTCCGCCTTCCCGGTCGGGATGAGGTCGGTGCAGGTGGCGATCAGGGTGTCGGGGTCGATTCCGGTGTGCGCGCAGAACTTTTTGAGGACCTCGACCTTGGCGGTCGGGTCCTCGCGGACCGGCTGGAAGCCGCGGCCGGCCGGCTCTTCGAGCCAGCGCTGGACGGTCTTGTACTCGCGGAACTCGTTCACGGTTTCCTCACCGGAGTCGGGACGTCAGGACGGAGGCGGGGACGCCTAGTCGTCCTGGTCCTCGGGGTAGCCGTACATCCGCGCGAGGAACATCAGCTCGTCGCGACGGCCGGGCGTGGGCGCCGGCGCCTGCAGCAACTTCTCGTCCTCCATCTTCTGCACGACCTTCGGGTCGCGGCGGAAGGGAGTGTTGGCGTTGCCCTCGAAGAACAACGTCTCGAAGTCGTTGCGGGGGCGCTGCCCACCGGCCTTGACGTCCTCGGCCGAGTAGCCGACGAGCTGGACCCACACCGGGATCCAGTGATCGGGCACCCCGAGGAGCTCCTTGACCCGGGCCTGCTTGTTCGGCCGCGCGATCATGTGCAGGCAGGTGCCGAGGCCCTGGTTCACCGCAGCGAGCAGGGCGACCGCGCAGGCGCCCACCGTCTCGGAGTGGGCGATGCTGGCGGAGGCCTCGTGCGGGAGGTCGTGCAGCAGTTCGTGGATCGCGGCCATGCCGGCCGGGGTCTCCACGGCGCGCTCGATCGCGTCGACGATCCGGGTCTTGGACCAGCCGTACGCTGACGGCACCGCGCCGACCTCGATCAGCTGCTGGGTGCTGGTGGCGAACGCGTCGGGCCGGGCCGCCTCGGGGTCGGCGAAGATGTAGATCCAGACCGGAGCCTGGACGTGACCGCCCTGCCAGTTGTCCGCCTGCAGCAGTTCCTCGCGGACGCCCGGGTCGAGCTCGTCGCGCCACACCACGACCGCGCGCCACGGCTGCAGGTTGCCGGGGCAGGTGGTCCAGCGCATGACCTCCAGAATTTCCTGGATCTTCTCGCGCTCGACCGGCTCGTAGGTCTTGAACCAGCGGACACTGCGCCGGGTGCCTACGACCTCGAGGAACTCCATCTGACGACCTCCATTGGGCTGCTCCGTCCTGACGCCATGGTTCGCGAAGGCGAGCCGCAGTCGCAATGGAGTCAACTACGAATGGAGGTGCCCCTACTTGGAGCCATCTCCAACCAAAAAGCGTGACACGCCTTTTGGCTATGAGCGTTCCAGGAGGGCGAGGAGCGCGGCGGGGGCGTCGGAGGAGCCGGTCATCGGGGCCCAGCGGGCGCCGGCGCGGGCGGCCAGGTCGGCGGCCTGCTCGCACCCTTCGGCGGGGGCGAGGATGACCAGCTCCGGGACGCGGGCGGCGGTCGCCACCGGGTCCTCGTCGTCGGTGGCCCGGCAGTCCGAGAGCAGGACGACGACCCGGCGGGCGGCCCGGGAGCGCTCCAGTTGCTCGCCGGCGGCGCGCAGGGCCGAGGCCAGGGCGGTGACGCCGTGCCCCCGCAGGCCGAGCACCGCGTCGACCACCTGCTGCGGGGCAACGGCTGCATCGATCGCCTTCAGAACCTGGACCTCGCGGGCGAAGGAGAGCACCGCGTACTCCCCCGGCGCGCGCAGCGCGCAGGCTGCCGCGGTCAACGCGGCCGCCGCCAGCCGTTCGCCGCCCATCGAGCCGGAGGCGTCGACGAGCAGGCAGAGCGCCAGCTCGGGCTTGGACCAGGTCCGGGAGGTCAGGTCACCCAGGTTCGGCGGGCGGCGCAGCGCGCGGGCATCGACGACGGCCGGCAGGGAGGCGTCCAGGTCCAGGTCACCGCCGCGGTCGGCCGGCACCGAGCGCAGCTTGCCGATCCCGCGGGCCTTGGGCGGACCGGTGCGGACCCGGTCCAGCACGATCCGGCCGGCCAGGGAGCGGGCCAGAGCCCGGAGCTTCTCGTCGGTGGCCTTGGACATCTCGGCGAGCAGGGCCAGCGTGGCGTCCGGGTCGGCCGCCATCGCGTCCTCGGCCGCCTTCACGTCGAGCACCCCGACCTCCGGGGACAGCTCCGCGAACCGGGACCGGTTGGCCAGCTGGTTACGGCCGACGGTCCGGTCGCCGGGGCTGGGACGCGGCCGCTTCTTCGGCGCGCCGCCAGGAGCCGGATCGCCCGCTTGCGGCGGGCTCAGGCTCCCCCCGACGCATCACTCCCGTCGTCGGAGTCGGCGGGCTCGCGGCCGAACACCGCGGCGTAGAGCTCGAGCACAACGTCCTCGGCCAGGCGGGTGGAGGACTCCCCCAGCCGGATCCGGCCGGAGAGCGCGACCATGGCGGCGTCCAGCCCGGCCTGCCAGTCCTCGCGGTCGACGCCGCGTCGCCGGGCCAGCGACTCCGTCAGCCGGGACATGTCGATGGCGCCCCGCACCGAGGAGCCGACCCGGATGTCGGGGTGCGAGCGGGTGCGCCGGACCAGCTCGACGACCTTGGAGCGCCAGAGCGCGGAGCCCCCGGGCGCACGGAGCTTGACGATGTCGAACTCGTCGCCGGCGTCCTGGTAGCCCATCGTGATCCGGCAGACCCGGTCGTAGATGGCCGAGGAGATCCGCGCGGTGCCCACCGCGTCGAAGGGGTTCATCGCCGCGACCAGGCGGAAACCCTCGGCCGCCTGGATCCGGCCGAACCGGGGCACCGTCAGCTCGCCCTCGCTCATCACGGTGATGAGGACGTTGAGCGTCTCCTCCGGAATCCGGTTGGTCTCCTCGACGTAGAGCAACGCGCCCGCCCGCAGCGCCTCGGCCAGCGGGCCGTCGACGAAGGTCTCCGGCGTGTATCCGCGCTCGAGCACCAGCGCCGGGTCGAAGTGCCCGACCAGGCGGGCCGGGGTCAGCTCGGCGTTGCCCTCGACGAAGACGAAGGGAGCCCGGCGCGGAGCGCCATAGTCGTGCCGTTCCTCCTCCGCCACGGCGCGCAGGAGCGTGGTCTTGCCGGTGCCGGGCGGGCCCTCCAGCAGCACGTGCGCGCCGGACTCCAACGCGGCCACCAGCAGCTCGATCTCGCGGGCCCGGCCCACGACGGCGGTGGGCCCGGACGCCCCAACAACAAGAGAGTCCGGGCCCACCGAGGTTCGGTCGACGGCGCTTATGGTGCGCTCACGCTCCTCGCTCGTTCCTCGCTCGGTCGCATCGGGCACATCAGTGCTCGTGCACCATCACGCCGCGCACGTTCTTGCCCGCGAGGAGGTCGTCGTAGCCCTCGTTGACCTCTTCGAGCGTGTAGGTGCGGGTGATGATCTCGTCCAGCTTCAGGTCCCCGCTCTGGTACAGCCCGAGGATCTTCGGGATGTCCGTGGTCGGGTTGCAGTCGCCGAACAGGGATCCCTTGACCGTCTTGCGGAACAGCGTCATCAGCGCCCCGGGGAGCTGGACGTTGTTCAGGTCGAGCTTGTTCAGGCCGGTCAGCACGACCATGCCGCCCTTGCTGACGGTGTGGAAGGTGGCCGTGACCTGCGCTTCTGTCACCAGGTCGGTGGTGATGATGCCCTTGTCGGCACCGACCCCGCGAGTCAGCTCCATCGCGAGCTCCATCGCCTCTTCAGACGTGGCGACGGCGTGGGTGGCGCCGAGCTCGAGGGCCTTCTCCCGCTTGTTCTCCAGCGGATCGACCGCGATGACGTTCTTGGCCCCGGCGTACCGGGCGCCCTGCACCGCGTTGATGCCGATGCCGCCCACGCCGACGATCAGGATCGTGTCGCCGGGCTGGGTGTCGGCGGTGTTCACGGCCGAGCCCCAGCCGGTCGGGACGCCGCAACCGACCAGCACGGCCTTGTCCAGCGGCAGGTCGTCGTCCACCTTGACCGCGGAGTTCTGGTGGATGACGCCCCACTGGCTGAACGTGCCGATCATGCACATCGCGCCGTAGTCACCGCGCGGACCGGTGTTCGGGAACGGGCGGGAGCCCGGCAGGTTGCCTTCCAGGATCGTGGCGCCCATGTCGCAGATGGACTGGCGGCCGGTGGCGCACCAGCGGCAGTGCCCGCAGTTCGGGATGAAGGAGCAGACAACCTTGTCGCCGGCCTTCACCCGGGTGACGCCCGCGCCGACCTCTTCGACGATGCCCGCGCCCTCGTGGCCCAGGATGATCGGCGTACGGCAGGGCAGGTCGCCGTGGGCGACGTGGATGTCGGAGTGGCACAGCCCGGCGTGGGTGTACCGAATGAGGACCTCGCCCTCCTTCGGGCCGTCCAGGTCCAGTTCTTCGATCTCGATCGGCTTACCGGGCTCGACGACGACAGCGGCCTTGGTCTTCAAGGGCGGACACCTCCACGACGTTGTGGCACAGCTCTGTGGTCAGGGACGTGCCGACCTTATGCACCGGCTCCGCGCTAGGGAACGCCTGCCCCAGGTGGCGAGCCGTTGCCCGGACAAACCCCGCGCGTTCCCCACGACGAGTTGCCGATCTTTTTGGCTTCACAATTCTGTGAACAGAGGGAGGCAAGCGAATAGTGTTGAGAACGGTACGAGCGGTAGTTCGATAGGAGCGACACCATGCGACCAATGATGCGAAGCCGGAGGTTCGTGGGCCTCGCGGCGGGCATGTCGGCCGCGCTCGCCCTGACCGCGTGCAACAGCGGGAGTGGCGGCGGGAGCTCTGCCGAGGGCGACGACGACACGGTGACCGTGCGTGGCTGCACGCCTAACACCCCGCTGATTCCGAGCGCCACCAACTCCACCTGCGGGCTGAACGTGCTCAACGCGGTCACTGCCCGCCTGGTGCATTACTCGGACAACGGCGAGGCCCGCACCGACCTGGCCGAGTCGATCGCCACCGACGACGCCAAGACCTGGACCGTCCGGATCCGGGACGGCGCGACCTTCACCGACGCCACCCCCGTCAATGCCCAGAGCTTTGTCGACGCTTGGAACTGGGCGGCCTACGGCCCGCACAACCAGGTCAACGCCGGCTACTTCAGCCCGATCGTCGGCTACGACTCGGTGCACCCGGTCGACCCGGACGGCGAGGAGGGCCTGGGCCAGGCGCCCACGCCCGGCTCGACCACGATGAACGGCCTGACCGTCGTCGACGACCGCAGCTTCACGATCACGCTGAAGAACCCGGACTCGACGTTCCCGCAGCGCCTGGGCCTCGTGGCCTTCGCGCCGCTGCCGACCAGCTTCTTCATCGATCAGGGCCAGGAGTTCGGCGAGGAGCCGATCGGCGCCGGCCCGTTCATCCTGGAGGAGTGGGTGCGCGGCGAGAAGATCGTCGTCAAGGAGAACCAGGACTACAACGGGCCGAGCCGGCCCCGCGTGAAGACCGTCATCTTCAAGATGTACGACGACACCGAGGCCGCGTACAACGACGTGGTCGCCAACACCCTCGACGTCACCGACGTCATCCCGTCCAGCGCGCGTGAGGACGAGCGCTACCAGGACGACCTCGATGACCGCTGGGTCGCGAACGAGAAGGGCCAGATCCAGCTGCTCCGCTTCCCGGACGAGGACGAGGACGACAGCTACCAGTCGAACCGGCTGCGCCGGGCGCTCTCGATGGCGCTCGACCGCAGCGAGCTGGTCAAGCTCGCCCCGGGCGAGGCGCTCGTCCCGGCGACGGGCTGGGTGCCGCCGGGCGTCGCCGGCTACGAGGCCGACGCCTGCGGACAGACCTGCCGGTTCGACAAGGCCGAGGCGGACAACCTGCGCGACAATGCGGGCGGGTACGACGGCACGATCCGGATCACCTACGACGCCGAGACCCCGTCGGCCTCGAACCCGCAGATGTGGACCGAGGTCTGCAAGGAGATCAAGGCGGCCATCAACGAGACGTGTGAGGTCGTTCCGGCCTCCGCGGCCCGGTTCAACGACCTCGCCACCGATGACCAGACCGACGACCTGCTGGTGATCGACAAGACGATGGCCTACCCGTCCATCGACGATTTCCTGTACCCGATGTACGAGCGGTACGGCGTGGGGAACTATGCCGACTACTCCAACGCGGACCTCAACGACGCGCTCGCCCGCGCCGGCTCGAGGGCCAACCTGGACGAGGCCTTCACGGCCTACCAGGACGCCGAGGACGACCTGATCAACGACATGCCCTCGATCCCGCTCTGGTACGTCAATTCCCTGGCCGGGTTCTCCGACCGGGTGAGCAACGTGAAACTGGACGCCTTCGGGCTGTACGACCTGACCTCGATCGTCGTCATCGGCTGATTCGAGCGCCAGTAAGACCAGCTCCACAGCCACAAGGTGGGCTGCGCCGTCGTGGCGCGGCCCACCTTGCTGTTTCGGGGCACTCGAGAGATTATTTGGACGGCAAACTAATCAGGGCTGGTCAGAGTCCGCTGCCCCGCGCCCGGAGGCCCAGGGATCGTGAGCATCCGATTCGAAGTCGTTCCCGCTCTCGCGCACGGTCCGCAGCAGGGCTGTGAGCGCGATGGCGGTCGACTTGTCGATCCCGGCCAGGGCGAAGTCCGCGGCATTCAGGGTCGCGGTGGCGTTCTCCACCAGCTTCACCCCGTCCGGTGTGATCGTCGCGAGCACCCGGCGCCGGTCCTCCGGCGCGCTGCGACGGCGCACCATCCCGGCCCGCTCGAGCTTGTCCACGGTGTTCGTCACCGAGGCCGGGTGCACCATCAGGCGCTCGCCGATCTTGCCCATCGGCAATTCACCCTCACGGGTGAAGGCGAGCAGGCGCAGCGCCTCGTAGGACGCGAAGGTCAGGCCGTAAGGCTTGAGCGCACGATCGATCTCCCCGATCAGCATCTGCTGCACCCGCATCACCGAGGTCACGGCTGCCATGTGTTCGGCGTGCTCCGGCCAGCGCTCCTGCCATTGGCGGTGCGCCTCGGCGATCGGATCGAAGGGCAGCGGCACGCGCACAACCTAACCATCGCCTCAGGAGTTCCCCGATGACGCAGCTCCACGTTCCCAGCAACCCGGTCCGGTTCGTCACCGCCGCCAGTCTGTTCGACGGCCACGACGCGTCGATCAACATCATGCGCCGGATCCTGCAGGCGCAGGGCGCGGAGGTGATCCACCTCGGTCACAACCGCTCCGTCGACGAGGTGGTGACTGCCGCGATCCAGGAGGACGCGCAGGGCATCGCGGTCAGCTCCTACCAGGGCGGACACGTCGAGTACTTCAGCTACCTGGTGGACCTGCTGGCCGAGCGCGGCGCCGGGCACGTGCAGGTCTTCGGCGGCGGCGGCGGCGTCATCGTGACCGAGGAGATCGAGACGCTGCGCGCCAAGGGCGTGCGGATCTTCTCCCCCGAGGACGGCCAGCGCCTCGGCCTCGCCGGGATGATCAACGAGATGATCAAGGCCTGCGACGTCGACCTCGCGGCCACCCCGCCGGCCAACGCTGACGCCCTGCTCGCCGGCGAGGTGACCACCCTGGCCCGCACCATCACCACGATGGAGGCCGGCAAGGTCCCGGCCGCGCTCGCGACCGCGGTCGACGAAGCCGCGGCCAACCGCGCCGTGCCCGTGCTCGGCATCACCGGCACCGGCGGCTCGGGCAAGTCCTCCCTCACCGACGAACTCGTGCACCGGCTGCGCCTGGACCAGCAGGACAAGCTGCGGATCGCGGTGCTCGCCGTCGACCCGACCCGGCGCAAGGGCGGCGGTGCGCTGCTCGGGGACCGGATCCGGATGAACGGCCTGCAGACCGGCACCGCCCACGGCGGGGTGTACTTCCGCTCGCTGGCCACCCGCGGCGCCGGCTCCGAGGTGCCCGGTTGCCTGACCGACGTCATCAAGGCCTGCAAGGCGGCGGGCTACGACCTGGTCATCGTCGAGACCCCCGGCATCGGCCAGGGCGACGACGCGATCGTGCCGTTCGTCGACCTCTCCCTCTACGTGATGACGCCGGAGTTCGGCGCCGCCTCGCAGCTGGAGAAGATCGGCATGCTCGACTACGCCGACATCGTCGCGATCAACAAGTTCGAGCGCCGCGGCGCCGAGGACGCGCTGCGCGACGTCAGCCGCCAGATGGCCCGCAACAAGGGCCTGATGTCGTCGGACTGGGCAGACATGCCGGTCTTCGGCACCAGCGCCGCGCGGTTCAACGACGACGGCGTCACGGCGCTGTATCAGCACCTGACCGGCCTGCTCAGCGAGCGCGGCCTGCCGCTGGAGCCGGGCACGCTGCCCAAGGTCGAGGTCAAGTCCTCCAGCCACCTCAAGACGATCATCCCGCCGAACCGGGTGCGCTACCTGGCCGAGATCGCCGAGACGGTGCGCGGCTACCACGCCGCCACGGAGGCCGAGGTTCTGACGGCGCGTCAGCGTCAGCAGTTGCGGGCCTCCGCCGAGCTGGTGGCCGCGCGCGGCGGCGACGACAGCGGTGCAGTTGGGCTGCTCGGCACCCTGGCCGAGGAGGCCGAGACCAAGCTCTCCGACGCCAGCAAGGCCGCGCTCGCGCAGTGGCCGGCCACGGTCGAGAACTACACCGGCGAGCATCACGTCACGAAGGTCCGCGACAAGGAGATCCGCAGCGCGCTGTACCGCGAGTCGCTCTCCGGCACGAAGATCCCGCGGGTCGCGCTGCCGAAGTACGACGACGACGGCGAGCTGCTGCGTTTCCTGCGCGCGGAGAACGTGCCCGGCGAATTCCCCTACACCGCCGGAGTTTTCCCTTTCAAGCGGGAGGGCGAGGACCCGGCCCGGATGTTCGCCGGCGAGGGCGACGCGTACCGCACCAACCGCCGGTTCCACCTGCTGGCCGCGGGCCCCGGTGGAACCAGGCTGTCCACCGCGTTCGACTCGGTCACCCTCTACGGCCGCGACCCCGACCTGCGCCCGGACATCTACGGCAAGGTCGGCACCTCCGGGGTCTCGATCGCGACCGTGGACGACATGAAGGTCCTTTACGACGGCTTCAACCTCACCGCGCCGGACACGTCGGTGTCGATGACGATCAACGGCCCGGCCCCGACGATCCTGGCCTTCTACCTGAACACCGCGATCGACCGCGAGCTGGAGAAGAAGGCCGCCGAGCTCGGGCGCGACCTGACCGAGGACGAGGTGGCCGAGACCCGCGCGTGGGTGCTGGCGAACGTTCGCGGCACGGTCCAGGCCGACATCCTCAAGGAGGACCAGGGCCAGAACACCTGCCTGTTCTCCACCGAGTTCTCGCTCAAGATGATGGGCGACATCCAGGAATGGTTCATCGAGAACCAGGTCCGCAACTTCTACTCGGTCTCGATCTCCGGCTACCACATCGCCGAAGCCGGGGCGAACCCGCTGAGCCAGCTCGCCTTCACGCTGTCCAACGGCTTCACCTACGTCGAGTCCTACCTCGCCCGCGGGATGGACATCGACGCGTTCGCCCCGAACCTGTCGTTCTTCTTCTCCAACGGCATGGACCCGGAGTACTCGGTGATCGGCCGGGTGGCCCGCCGGATCTGGGCGGTGGCGATGAAGGAGAAGTACGGCGCCAACGACCGCTCGCAGAAGCTGAAGTACCACGTGCAGACCTCGGGCCGTTCCCTGCACGCGCAGGAGATGGACTTCAACGACATCCGCACCACGCTGCAGGCGCTGATCGCACTCAACGACAACTGCAACTCCCTGCACACCAACGCCTACGACGAGGCCGTCACCACCCCGTCGCCGGAGTCGGTGCGCCGCGCGCTGGCGATCCAGCTGATCATCAATCAGGAATGGGGCCTGGCCAAGAACGAGAACCAACTGCAGGGCGCGTACATCATCGACGAGCTCACCGACCTGGTCGAGGAGGCGGTGCTCGCCGAGTTCGAGAAGATCTCCGACCGCGGCGGCGTCCTGGGCGCGATGGAGACCGGCTACCAGCGCGGCCGGATCCAGGACGAGTCGATGCTCTACGAGCACCAGAAGCACGACGGCACGCTGCCGCTGATCGGGGTCAACACCTTCCTGCCCCCGAATTCCGAGCGGGAGCCGGTCGTCCTGGAGCTCGCCCGCGGCACCGAGGAGGAGAAGCAGTCCCAGCTCTCCCGGGTGCAGGACTTCCAGGCGAGCAACGCCGAGGCGGCCGAATTCGCCATCCGCCGGCTCCAGGAGGCCGCGATCGCGGCCGAGAATGTGTTCGCCGTCCTGATGGACGCGGCCCGGGTTTGTTCACTGGGACAGATCACCGAGGCATTTTTTGAGGTCGGCGGCCAGTACCGCCGCAATGTGTGAGCGAGCGCAGCGAGCTCACCGATAAGCACAGTAGCGAGCGTTCTTGAGAGGATCTCTGCATGACCGAAATCCAGCGGGTAGGCGTGATCGGCTGCGGGCTGATGGGCTCGGGCATCGCCGAGGTCTGCGCGCGCGCCGGCCTGGACGTCAAGGTGACCGAGGTGAACGCCGACGCCCTGGCGGCCGGCCGCGAGCGCATCGAGTCCTCGCTGCGCCGGGCGCTCAAGCGCGGCAAGCTCGACGAGGCGACACACGCCGCGACGCTGGGCCGGATCACCTTCACCACCGACATCGGTGACTTCGCCGACGTCGATCTCTCGGTCGAGGCGGTCGCCGAGAACGAGCAGGTCAAGCTCGACATCTTTCGAGCGCTCGACAAGGTGGTCACCAGCCGGGACGCGATCCTGGCCTCGAACACCTCCTCCATTCCGATCATGAAGCTCGGGATGGCGACCAGCCGGCCCGACAAGGTCATCGGCATCCACTTCTTCAACCCGGTGCCGGTGCTCAAGCTCGTCGAACTGGTCACCTCGCTGTTGACGGCTCCGGAGACGGCCGCCCGCGCGGCCGCATTCGCCGAGGGCTCACTAAGCAAGCAGGTCATCCGCTCGCAGGACCGGGCCGGCTTCATCGTCAACGCGCTGCTGGTCCCCTACATCCTTTCTGCGATCCGGATGATGGACTCGGGCTTCGCCTCCGCCGACGACATCGACCACGGCATGGTGCTGGGCTGCGCGCACCCGATGGGGCCGCTGGCCCTGGCGGACCTGATCGGCCTGGACACGATCAAGGCGATCGCCGAGTCGATGTACGACGAGTTCAAGGAGCCGCTGTACTTCGCCCCGCCGCTGTTGCTGCGGATGGTGGACGCCGGCCTGCTCGGCAAGAAGAGCGGTCGCGGCTTCCACAACTACACCTGACCCAACTACGGCTGACACCGTCCCGAACCACCACCGCACGAACGAAGGCGCCCGACCGGCGTCGCGAGGAGGGCCCATCTGATGGCCGGATATACGGGTAACAAGGACTTCGACGCCTGCACGTTGCCGAAGGACTACGAGGACCTGCGCCAGTCGGTGCGCGCGCTGGCGGAGGAGCAGATCGCCCCGCACGCGCACGACGTCGACGACCAGGCGCGCTTCCCCAAGGAGGCGCTGGACGCGCTGCGCGGCGCCGGCTTCGACGCGCCCCACGTGCCCGAGGAGTACGGCGGCCAGGGGGCCGACGCGCTGGCGACCGTGATCGTGGTCGAGGAGGTCGCCCGGGTCTGCATGTCCTCCTCGCTGATCCCCGGTGTCAACAAGCTCGGTTCGCTGCCGGTGATGCTCTCGGGCTCGAAGGAGCTCAAGCAGAAGTACCTGACCAAGCTCGCCGCCGGCGAGGGGATGTTCTCCTACTGCCTGTCCGAGCCGGAGGCGGGCTCCGACGCCGGCGGCATGAAGACCAAGGCGGTGGCCGACGGCGACGACTGGGTGCTCAACGGCTCGAAGTGCTGGATCACCAACGCCGGTGAGTCGGAGTTCTACACGGTCTTCGCGGTCACCGACCCGGAGAAGCGTACCCGCGGCGGGATCAGCGCGTTCGTGGTCGAGAAGAACGACAGCGGGGTCTCGTTCGGCGCGCCGGAGCGCAAGCTCGGCATCAAGGGCTCACCGACCCGGACCGTGATCCTCGACGACGTACGGATCCCCGGCGACCGGATGATCGGTCATGTCGGCACCGGCTTCACCACCGCGATGCGGACCCTGGACCACACCCGGATCACCATCGGCGCGCAGGCGCTCGGCGTCGCCCAGGGCGCGCTGGACTTCGCGGTCGGGTACATGCAGGAGCGCAAGCAGTTCGGCAAGGCGATCGCCGACTTCCAGGGCCTTCAGTTCATGGTCGCGGACATGGCGATGCAGCTCGAGGCCGCGCGCCAGCTCGTCTATGCGGCGGCCGCGAAGTCCGAGCGCGAGGACAAGGACCTGACCTACTTCGGGGCCGCGGCCAAGGCCTACGCCTCCGACGTCGCCATGAAGGTCACCACCGACGCGGTCCAGCTGCTCGGCGGCTACGGCTACGTCAAGGACTACCCGGTCGAGCGGATGATGCGCGACGCCAAGATCACCCAGATCTACGAGGGCACCAACCAGGTGCAGCGCATCGTGATCGCCCGCCAGCTCCTCCACCCGCACAGCCGCGGTCGGGAGGGACGAGCCGGAGCCGCCGCCGGCTGATCTTCACAAGACCCCTCCCTTGACGATCTACTGGTAGGCGTCGTCGACCAGGAGGACGGGATCGTGGCCACTACCCATGTGTCGGAGCAGGAAGCCCGCAAGGTCGCTGAGGCGGCGCGGGAGACCGAGTGGCGGCTGCCGTCGTTCGGCAAGGAACTCTTCCTGGGCCGGTTCCGGCTCGACCTGCTCTACCCCCAGCCGAAGCCGGACCCGGAGATGGAGAAGAAGGGCGACGCCTTTCTCGCCAAGCTCCGGACCTTCCTGGAGGAGCGGGTGGACCCGTTCCAGATCGAGCGGGACGCCAAGATCCCCGACGAGGTGCTCCAGGGCCTCAAGGAGCTCGGCACCTTAGGCATCAAGATCCCGGAGGAGTACGGCGGGCTCGGACTCAACCAGGTGTACTACAACCGGGCGCTCGTCCTGGCCGGCTCCTGGAACTCCTCGCTGTCCACCTTGCTGTCCGCCCACCAGTCGATCGGGGCCCCCGAGCCGTTGCGGCTGGCCGGCACCGAGGAGCAGAAGCGCAAGTACCTCCCGCTGGTGGCCCGCACCCACCTCAGCGCCTTCCTGCTCACCGAGATCGACGTCGGCTCGGACCCGGCCCGGGTGGCCACCGCCGCGGTCCCCACGGAGGACGGCAGCGGCTACGTCCTCAACGGCCGCAAGCTGTGGACGACCAACGGGACGATCGCCGATGTCCTCGTGGTGATGGCGCGCGTGCCGAAGTCGGAGGGGCACCGCGGTGGCATCACCGCCTTCCTCGTCGAGGCCGGAACCCCGGGCATCACCGTCGAGCACCGCAACGCCTTCATGGGCCAGCGCGGGATCGAGAACGGCGTAACCCTGTTCGAGGACGTCGTCGTGCCCGCGGAGAACGTGGTCGGCGGCGAGGGACAGGGCCTGAAGGTGGCGCTGGCCACGCTCAACACCGGACGGCTGTCGCTGCCGGCCATCTGCGCCGGCACAGCCAAGTACTCCCTGAAGATCGCCCGGGAGTGGAGCGGGGAGCGGGTCCAATGGGGCCACCCCATCCACAAGCACGACGCCATCGCCCAGAAGATCGCCTTCATCGCGGGCACCGCCTTCGGCCTCGAGGCGATGCTCGAGATCTCCAGCAAGCTGGCCGACGAGAAGCGCAACGACGTGCGCATCGAGGCCGCCCTGGCGAAGCTCTACGCCTCCGAGATGGCCTGGCTGGCCTGCGACGAGATGATCCAGATCCGGGGTGGGCGCGGCTTCGAGACGGCCGAGTCGTTGCGGAACCGGGGCGAACGGCCCGTGCCCGCCGAGCAGGTGCTGCGCGACCTGCGCATCAACCGGATCTTCGAAGGGTCCTCGGAGATCATGCGGCTGCTCATCGCCCGCGAGGCGGTCGACCAGCACCTCCAGGTCGCCGGGGACATCATCGACCCCGAGGCCGAACTCAAGGACAAGGGGAAGGCGGCGCTCGCCGCCGGAAAGTTCTACGGCCGGTGGTTCCCGACCCTGGCCGTGGGCGCCGGCCAGAGGCCCGGCAGCTACGACGAGTTCGGTTCGCTGGCCGGCCACCTGCGCTTCGCCGAGCGGTCGAGCCGCAAGCTGGCCCGGTCGACCTTCTACGCGATGGCCCGCTGGCAGGGTGCGCTGGAGAAGAAGCAGTCCTTCCTCGGCCGCATCGTCGACATCGGCGCCGAACTGTTCGCCATCACCGCCTCCTGCGTGCACGCCAAGACGCTGGCGGTCGAGGATCCGAGCCGGCAGGCCGCGGCCTTCGAACTGGCCGATCTCTTCTGTGCGCAGGCCCGGCGGCGGATCGACCGGCTGTTCCACGATCTGTGGTCCAACGACGACGACGACCGCTACGCCGCCGCCCAGCGGGTGGTGGAGGGCCGCTACACCTGGTTCGAGGAGGGAATCCTTGACCCGTCCGGCGGCGGGCCGATGATCCCGACGTAGTGCCGGCGCAGTGATCTTGCTGCCGTCACGCAGCGCAGCCGCCACGCCCGCACGGTTACTCACCGTGCGGGCTTGTGGATTTTTCACGCACCGTCAGAAAAGACCTTTGGCCTGCCTTGAGCTTCGGCTTGCCAAGCGGCGGTTAGACACAAGGGGCGAATGCTGAAGTCCTTCACGTTCGTCCCACCTGTAAGCGACCAGCGGAGCGAACCCGATGCCCTCTGGGGGCACTGCCGACGGCGTAACGCCGGTTGATGACGCACGCTTGGATTCGCTGCGCAGGCTGGCCTTCGCGATCCTGTCCCCGGCCCTGGGCCGGGGCCGGCGCGCACGACTGGCGGACACCTACGCGCGACGGGCGGGCAGTGAGACCAGCACCCACCCCGCCGCCCGCGCCCAGGTGGTCCGCTCGGCGTTGCTGACCGGATCCGGCCGGCTCGGGCTGCCCACGCCGCGCGGTCGCAGCGAGACCGACCGGGCGCTGGCCGCGATGATGCCGGCGGCCCGGGCCGCCTTCGTGCTGCTGCACCTGGAGAACCTCCCGGCGCCGAAGGTCGCGGAACTGCTCACCCAGGCCGGCGTCCCGGACGCGGCCACGGCCGTGGGCCTGGCCGAGCGGACTCCCCTGGACCCGACCGCGCTGCGCGCCCTCGTGGTGCCGGGGCCGGCGCGCTTCGGCCCGCGCACGGTGGCGGTCGCCGCCGGAGTGCTGGTGGTGGCCGTCGCAGCGCCGGTGATCGCCGTGACCACCAGCGGTGGCGACGACACCCCCGCGCCGGTGTCCAACCAGACGCCGGTGCAACCGGCGCAGCCGAACGCGGACGCGATCGCGAAGGCGGTCCGGCTCGACCGCGACCTCACCCGCATCCTCACCCGGCTCGATGAGGAACTCGCGCGCGCTGACCAGGACCAGGCAGAGATCAAACGGTTGCGCACCCTGCGCGCAGCCGTGGTCGCGGAACAGAAACGACTCGGCGGGAGCACACCATGAGACACCCCTCACGGAGAACTCTGGGCACCGTGGTGCCCCTGACCGCCGCCCTCGCGCTCCTGCTGACGGCCTGCGGGAGCGGCGGCGACAACAACGACGTCGCCGAGTCGGCGC
>NZ_JACDFE010000070.1 GCF_013815995.1 Sporichthya sp. | reverse complement strand
GGGTACGGCCAGCCGGGTCCCTACGGCGGACCGCCCCCGGGTTACGGCCAGCAGCCGGGCTGGGGTCCGCCGCCCCCGGGCTATCCGCCGCAGGGGTGGGGCCAGCCGCAACCGGGGTGGGGCTACCCGGCGCCGCCGCGGACCTCCGACCGCGCGGGTTGGACGATGGGCCTCGGTATCGCCTCGCTAGTCATGCTGTTCACCTGCTTCCTCGGCTTCATCCCGGCGATCGTGTCGCTCTGCCTCGCGCCCGGCGCCAAGCGGGAGATCGCGGAGTCCCGGGGAGCGTTGACCGGCGAGGGCCAGGTGAAGGCCGGGGTGATCTGCAGCTGGGTCACGATCGCCCTGACGCTGCTGGCGATCGTCGCCTTCGGGGTGCTGCTGGCCTCGGTCGACAGCAACTGGTTCGACGAGAACTGGACCGTCGACTGACGTGGAGCACGACGAGGAAACACCGATCGAGGTCTCGTCCGACCTGCCGACCGCCCGAGCCGCGACCGTCGTGGGCCTGCTCGGCGTCGGCTCGCTGCCTGGGATGCTGTTCTGCGGCCTCGGCGCGCCGTTGGCCGTTCTCGCCCTGGTCATGGCGCCTTCGGCCAAACGTCAGGTGCTCGACTCGGGCGGCCGTTTGGGTGGCCTCGGCCTGATCCGCGCCGGCCGGATCTGCAGCGTGGTCAGCCTGGTCATCGCGGTGGTGATGGTGGTCGGCGTGGTGATCGCCTATAACTGGCTCATCGACTACGCCCGCGAACACAACGACTGATGCGAGGTTGGACGTAGGTGGTGGCGGCGCTCTACCTCGCGTTGTCGCTGCTCGCGGGGTTCTCCCTGGTGCAGGGGCTGTGGCCCGCCGTCACCGTGCTGACCCGGCTGGCCGGCGCCTTCGCCGTCGGCCTGGTGGTCACCGGCTGGGTGGCCTTCGCGGCCGCCTGGGCGGCGCACGGACTCGGGGCCGGGGACGCGACCTATAAGGGCGTCTGGGTGGCCACGATCGTGAACGCCGGGATCGTGGTGCTCGGCCGTGCCGGGCTGCGGCGCTCGGCGGTGGCGGTGTCCCGGGGCGACCTGGTGGGCGTCGCGGTCGCGCTCGCCCTGGCCGGCTGGATCATGCATGCGCGGTTGTCCGGCAGCCCGCTCTCGGTCTCGCTGAACACCTGGGGCGACACCTCGCTGCACGTGGGGATTGCGCGGTCGTTCTCCGAGGGCGCCAACTTCCCGCCCGAGCTGCCGATCTTCTCCGGCGAGTCGATCCGCTACCACTTCGGCTTCGACTTCTACGCCGGTTCGCTGGAGCGCGCCGGCCTGCCGATCGGCTGGGCCTTCAACCTGCCGGGTGCCCTGGCCTTCGCCGCGGTCATGGTGCTCCTGGTCGAGTACGCCCGCCACCTGTGGCGCTCCACGGCGGTCGGTGTGATCGCGGCGGTGCTGTTCGCCACCAACTCCTCCCTGGCGTTCCTGCGCTATCTCGACGCCGAAGGCAGCGTGGGGTCGGCGCTGTCGCCGTCGACGATCTGGAACCACGTCGGCTACGACGGCAAGGGTCCGTACAACGGCGACCAGATCTCCATCTTCATGACGCTCAATCCGTACCTGACCCAGACGCACCTGATGGTCGCGCTGGTGGTGGTGCTGTTCGTGGGTCTGGTGGTGCTGAGCTCGTTGCGCGGCCCCGGCCGGGCCGAGTGGGTGGCCCCGGCCGGGCGCGCCGACGAGGCCGCACCGAGTTCGCTGCCGATGCCGCTCGAGCGCCCGGCCCTGATCGGGCTCGGGGTCCTGCTCGGGTCGGCCTTCTGGCTGAACGGGATCGTCGTGCTGGTCATGCTGACCTTCTGCGCGGTGCTGTTCTACCTCTACGGCGGGCGGGCGCGGGCGACGGCGCGGCCGGTGCTCGCGGTGGCCGCCGTCGCGGTGCCGCTGTTCGCCCTCGGCGCCGACCGGAACAACGACCTGCTGCGCTACGCGGGATTCCTCGGCGTGCTCGCCGCGGTCACTCTCGCGACTCCGCTCCGGCGCTCGCTGCCGTTCCTGCTCGCGGCGGGGCTGATCGCCCTACCTCAGCTGGTGTGGCTCAACGGCGGGATCGGGACCGGGGGCTCGGTGTCCTTTCACACCGGCTACCTGGTCGAGAACTTCAACGCCGCCGACCCCAGGTCCTGGTGGGACTTCGGGAAGTACTGGTGGCTGAACCTCGGGCTGATGCTGCCGCTGCTGGTGCTGGCTGCCCTGCGGAGCCGCAAGGCCGACCGCAAGCTGCTGGCCGGGGTGATGTCGATCTTCGTCGTCGGCAATCTCGTCGCCTTCGGCCGTGAACTCGGGGGCCACAACCACAAGGTGTTCAACCTGTGGGAGATCCTCGCCAACTTGCTGGCCGCCTACGCCCTGGTGCGCCTGCTGACCTGGGTGTGGGCCGAGTTGCCGGTCGTGCGCCGGACGGTCGATCCGTTCGCCGCCCGTGTCCTGGCCGGAGCGACCGCCCTCATCGCGGCCGTTCTGCTGCTGGCCTCCGGGGTGCTCGACTACATGACGCTGAAGAACGACCCTCGCTACCAGGTCTTCGGCGACCGGGTCGCGGCCATCGACTGGATCCGCGACAGCACCGACCCGAACGCGGTCTTCCTCACCGCGTACGGCGAGGTCTACACGACCCCGACCCTGGCCGGTCGCCGCGTCTACCTCGGTGGTTTCCAGCCCTGGACCGCGATCATGGGCTACGACAACGTCCCCCGCGAGCAGCGCATCGCGGCCTTCTACGCGGCGCCGGATCAGGCGCAGGCGTGCGAGCAACTTGAGGGCACCGGCGTCGACTACATCGAGGTCGGCTACCCGGAGTTGAACAGCGGCGCGTTCGAGGCCAACCTGGAGCTGTTCCCCGGCGGGTTCCAGACGGCGTACAGCGACGGGGTCTACACCTACTACGACGCGCGCCGGTCCTGCGCCGGGGTCGGCTGACCGGTGTTCGCCGGAGAGGCCCCGGCCACCGCCGATGACGCTGTCTATCTGCACGGGCCGTCAGATGCGCTGCAGGTGCTGCCCTGGGTGCTGATTGCGCTGGCGGTGGCCGCGGCGTTCTTGACCCGCCGCCGGTCGGCCGGCCCTGCGGCGGCGCCCGTGGGAACGGTCGCGCCGTCGCCGGGTGGGACCGTCGGGCACGTCCAGGTCATCGACGGACTGCGCGGGATCGCGATCCTGCTGGTCGTCCTCTTTCACTTCTGGCAACTGTCGTTCTATGCGATCCGCATTCCGGTGCCGGGCGGCGACCTGGAGTACATCCAGGTCGCCGGATTTCTCGGGGTCGAACTGTTCTTCTTCCTCAGCGCCTTCTGCCTGTTCTACCCGCACGCGCTCGCGATGGCCGGCGAGCGGCCGGTTCCGACGCTCCGTCACTTCTACCACCGCCGGGCGATCAAGATCGTCCCGTCCTATCTGATCGTCCTGTTCGTGCTCGGGACCTGCTGGCCGACGCTGTACCCCTCCACCTGGCACCACGGAAAGCTCGCCGATCTCGGCGTCCATCTCGGGTTCGTCCACAACTTCTGGGCCCAGACGCGGAGCAGCTTCGACGGAGTGCTGTGGTCCCTCGCCGTGGAGGTGCAGTTCTACGTCGTCTTCCCGTTGCTGGCCCGCATGTTCCGGCACCTCCCGTGGGCCACCGCCGCCCTGATGGTCGCGGTCGCGCTGTCCTACCGTTCCTGGGCGCGGGGCCTGCCGCTGGGCGAGTTCGAACTGAAGGAGACCCTTTTGCCGGGTTTCCTGGACCTGTTCGCCTTCGGCATGCTGACCGCCTATCTCGTCGTTCGGCTGCAACATCTCCAGGCGGCCGCCGCCGATGCGCGGAGGGCCTTCACCGCCCTTGCCCTGGTCGCAGTGGTGACCGTGCTCTTCATGTTCCGCTGGCTGGCCGACGTGCGCTACGACGGACCTCCGCTCGTCGTGTGGCAGTCGATGAACCGGCACTGGATCGGGCTGCTCTTCGGTTGCGTCGCCGTGGCGTCGGTGTTCGCGGTCGCCGCCTGGCGCCGGCTGCTGGCCAACCGGGCGCTGTTGTTCCTCTCGGCGATCTCCTACAACCTCTACCTCTGGCATCAGGCCGTGGGCGTGCTGCTGCGCAAGTACAACGTGGTCCCGGCGGACACCGACGTTCCGACCGACGACCCGCGGTGGCGGTGGACGTACCTGCTGGTGGCGCTCACCCTGTCGGTGATCGTGGCGACGGCGATCACCTACGCGATCGAACGTCCCCTGCTCCGCCTGGGGCTTCGGGGAGCAACGCGCGCCGCCCTGACGCGGCTCCGCGCAGTGCCGGTTACCGGGCGGCCCGGAACACCCAGCGCCGAAGAAGCAGGAAACGCATCAGAGTGGCGACGGCATTCGCAGCGACGGTGACGGCGAGTTCGAGGTTGCGGCCGGGGTCGTCGCTGGCGGTGTGCAGGGCAAGCAGGGTGCCGCTGGTCAGGGCCAGGGCGAGCGCGAACACGATCAGGCCCTGGGCCTGGTGCAGAGCGTTGCGGTTGCGGCCGCGGACACCGAAGGTGAAGCGCCGGTTCAGGGCGGTGTTGCCGATGGCGGTGATCAGCAGCGCGGCGGCGTTGGCGCCCTGGGCGCCGAGGGGGGAGTGCAAGCCCAGGAACAGCACGATGTAGGCCAGGGTGGACAGCACGCCGACGCCGGCGAAGCGCACGAGTTGGCGGGTCAGTCCGACCGGGACACCGGGAGTGCGCGGCTCGGGGCTGGACCGACCGAGTTGGACGGACAGGTCGTGCAGCGGGATCCTGCCGGCCGCAAAGGCCCGGCCGATGCGGATGATGCCGCGGATGTCGTCGCGGGCGGTGGAGTAGATGTGCACCGTGCTGCCCGGGTCGTCGATCCAGTCGACGGGGACCTCGTGGATGCGGAGCCCCGCGCGTTCGGTCAGGACCAGCAGTTCGGTGTCGAAGAACCAGGCGTTGTCCTCGACGTGGGGGAGCAGCGCCTGGGCGACGTCGCGGCGGATCGCCTTGAACCCGCACTGGGCGTCGGTGAACTTCGTGGACAGGGTGTGGCGGAGCATCAGGTTGTAGCTGCGGGAGATGAACTCCCGCTTCGCCCCGCGCACGACGCGGGAGCCGCGGTGCAGGCGGGTGCCGATCGCGACGTCGGAGTGCCCGCTCACCAGGGGAGCGATCAGCGGGAGCAGGCCGGCCAGGTCGGTGGACAGGTCGACGTCCATGTAGGCCAGCACCGCGGCGTCCGAGTCCAGCCACACCTGACGCAGCGCCCGCCCGCGGCCCTTCTCGGCCAGGTGCACGACCCGCACGTGCGGGTACTCCCGGGCCAGGCGCTGGGCCACCTCAAGGGTGGTGTCGGTGCTGGCGTTGTCCGCGACCGTGATCCGGAACGTGTAGGGCAGGTCGGCGCTCAGGTGCGCGTGCAGACGGCGCACGCACGGCTCGAGGTCGATCTCCTCGTTGTAGACCGGGATGACCACGTCCAGGACCGGGGCGGGGGCCGGTTCGCCCGGCAGTCCCGCCCTCACGGGCGCCAGGTTGGTGAAGGCCACGGCAGAGACGCTAGAGGGGCGGTCAAACCGGGCCCGCCCTGCGACACGCCCGGCCGGGGGCGGTTTGCGCCGAACGCGCAGGTCAAAGCGCCGATCGAAGCCACCCCCACCCACCTCGTTCGTCCGGAGTTGAACTGTCCTTAAGAATGGGGCCACCTACCGCCGACGCCGGGTCACGAGTCTTCCCAACGTGCCGTCCCCTGTCGACGCCCGAGCCTATGGAGGCCGCGTGACCGAGTCGGCGTCCAGGCTCGCCACGGGCTCGGCCGCCGCGCACGCACGGCCTGCCCGGTTCCTGGAGCGGGTGCTGCGAGTGCCCACCGAGGTCTACGTGCTCGCCGGGCTGGCGGTGCTCACCCGGTTCGTCTGGCTGACCCGGCCGCGGGCGATCGTCTTCGACGAGGTCTACTTCCGCGACGCCGCGCTGCGCTACAAGGACAGCTCCTACTATTTCGACCCGCACCCGCCGCTGGGCAAACTGATCCTGGCGGCCTGGGCGAAGCTGGTCGGTATCGACGCGGAGCACAACGCGCCCGACTGCACCGCCGGCGCGGGCGTCGTCTGCCCACCGATCCCACCGGCGGCGATGGACCCCGCGGTCGCGCTGCGGGTGATCCCTGCCCTGGCCGGCGCTGCACTGATCGTCGTCTTCTACTACTTCCTGCGCGAACTCGGTACCGGGCGCAAGGTGGCGACCCTCGGCGCGGGCCTGCTGCTGCTGGACAACGCGCTCACCCTGGAGTCGCGGCTGATCCTGCTCGACAGCATGCTGCTCTGCTTCGGGATGGCGGCGATCACGGTCTTCCTCGCCGCCCGGCGAAGTACCGGCCGCAGACAATGGGTACTGCTGGTCGTGGCCGCCGTGCTGACCGGCATGTGCGTGTCGATCAAGGTGACCGGGCTGTGCGTGCTCGGCGCGATCGCGCTGGTCTGGCTCGTCACGACGATCGAGGGCCGGGTGCCGTGGCGGCGGTGGTCCGGGCAGGCGGCCGTGCTGCTGCTCGTGCCGTTCCTGGTGTTCTTCACGGGCTACACGGTGCACAACGCGTTGCTGCACAACAGCGGCGACGGCGACCGGTTCATGTCCGAGCGGTTCCAGGCGACGCTGAAGGGCAACCCGCTCTACGACCCGAACGTCTCGATCGGCCCGATCGACAGCTTCTGGCAGATGCAGGAGGCGACCCACGAGTACGAGAAGGCGCTCAAGGACCGCACCCACCCCTACCAGTCCGACTGGAAGACCTGGCCGGTGGAGAAGCGCTCGATCTACTACTACCTGGGGCCCGACGAGGGCGGCGGCAAGCACCGCTACCTCTACCTGATCGGCAACCCGGTGGTCTGGTGGGGGACGTTGGGCGGCGTCGCGTTGACCCTGCTGGGGTGGCTGCTCGCGCCAGGGTTGTTCCGGCCGCACCGCCGGCGGCTCGCCCTGCTGGCCGTCACCTACCTGGGCAGCTACCTGCCCTTCATGCTCATCTCCCGCCCGATGTTCCTCTACCACTACTTCTTCCCGCTGATGTTCAGCCTGGCCTTCGCCGTCTACGGCATCGGCATCCTGGCCGGCTGGGTGCCCACGCCGGCTCCGGCCGACGGATCCAGCGGCCCGGGGGCGGGCCGTCGGCCCGCGGTGGGAGTTCCCGCCAAGCGCCGCAGCCCGCGCGAGCTCTGGAAGGCGATCTGGGCGCCGCGACCGGTGACGCCGCTACCGGTGGAGTCCGAGGAGAGCGCGTGGCGGTTCCAGGGGCGCGGGCTGGCGATCACCTACTGGGCGATCCTGACCGTCGCGCTGCTGACCTTCCTGTGGTTCTCGCCGCTGACCTACGGCTTCGCGCTCTCGGACCGCGCACTTGCGAACCGGATGTGGCTCGACTCGTGGCGCTGACCGGCCACCGGGTGGCCCGGTGACCTACCTCCTGCTGCTGGCCTCCGCCCTCGCGCTGGGGACCGCTGCCGTCCGCCATCTGCCGCTGCGGTTCTACGCGTTCGAGTACGTGGCGATGAGCGTCGTGGTCGGCCTCTTCGGGTGGACGTGGCTGGCCTTCCTGGCCGCCCTGGTGCTGCCCCTGGTGCCGGCGATCGTCCTCACCACCGTGCTCGCCTCGGCCGGTGCGGCGGCTCTGGCCTGGCCGCTGCGCGGCCGGCCGTGGGGTTTCGCGTGGTTCGCCCGCCGCGGGGACCCCTGGCTGTGGCTCGCGGCGACCGCGGGGACCGTGGCCGTGCTGGCCCCGCTGTACTGGCGGGTGAGCCTGACAAATGAGGGCGACGGCATCTACAGCGGCGGGTCGTCCTGGGCGGACTACGGCGTGCACTCCGCGATCGTCACCCACATCGCCGAGTCCGACTCGATGCCGACGGACCTGCCGGTGGCGAGCGGGGAAAAGCTGACCTATCCGTTCCTGATCGACCTGTTATCCGCGCTGCTGCTGCGCTCCGGGGCGAGCCTGCACACCAGCTTCTTCCTGCCCGGGGTGCTGCTCGCGCTCGCGATCTGCCAGCTGGTGATCGGGTTCTCGCTGCGCCTGTTCGACCACCTGGGGGCGGCGGTCACCACGCTGTCCCTCTTCCTGTGCACCGGCACCGCCCTCGGCGCCACGAAGGCGTGGTCGGACTGGCGGGACGGTGACCAGGGCCTACTGGACTTCCTGACGAACCCCCCGCAGGACTACACCACCCTGTTCGAGGACAACGGCAACGTCACCAACCTCGTCGCGCACGCGATGCTCCCGCAACGCACCATCCTGTTCGGCCTGGGCGTGGCGCTGGTGGTGTTCCGGCTGCTGCAGGCCTCCCGGATCGGGGGAGCCTCGCCGATCAGCACCTGGCTGACCCTGATCGCCGGGGCGACCGTGGGCCTGCTCCCGATGGCCCACCCGCACAGCTTCCTGGTCTGCCTGGGCGTGCTGCTCGTCCTGGCCACGGAGGCGGCCTGGGAGCGTCGGGGCGTTCCGCGGCCGCACGTGCTCGCGCTCAGCCTTGCCCTGGGGCTCGCCCTGCCCCAACTCGCCTGGCAGCAGCTGGCCAATGACCACGGGACCGGCGGGCGCTTCCGGTGGGCCTGGATGAAGCAGCCCGGGGAGTCCGTCCTGGACTTCTGGTGGGTCAACTTCGGCGTGATGGGGCTGCTCTTCCTGGCCGTTCCGCTCGTGCTGATCCGCCGTCGCGAGATCGGCCTGCTGGTCTGGTGCGTGCCGTTCCTGGCGGTGCTGGCGGTCACCCAGGTCTACGCGTTCCAGCCGTTCGAGTACGACAACCTCAAACTCATTTACTACGCGTACTTCATGGGTGCGCTGTTCGCCGGCTACCTGGCGGTGCTGGCGTACCGGGCTTCGCGTTGGTCGCTGCTGCTGGCAGTGCCCGTCGCGATTGCGGTGTCCCTGCCCGGCGCCCTGTCGATCACCCGCCAGTTCCACCTGCACGACCAGTTCGCGAGCCTGGACGACGAGGCGGTCGCGGCCTGGGTGCGGGACAACACCGAACCCGACGACGTGTTCCTCACCACCGACCGGCCGAACAATCCGATCTCGGCTCTGGGTGGGCGACCCATCGTGCTCGGCTACCCCGGATGGCTGTTCAACTTCTCCATCCCGTACGGCGACCGGACCGCTGCCGCCCAGGCCGCCCTGGCGGGCCGCACCGACGATCCGCTCGTCACCAGGTACGGCCCCGACTACCTGGCGGTGCAGGCGAACGAAGGGCATAACTGGACCGTCGACCGCGCCGCCCTCGGCCGACTGACGGTGGCCTTCACCAATCCCGGTTGGACCGTATACAAGCTCTCCTGAGCCATCTGACACACGCTCAAAGGCGAAGATCCTTGCGCTTTTTGGAGCACCCCGGGCAGGCTGGTAAGGTCTCCCCTCGTGTCTGGGCTTAGGCCTGGCATGCGCGCGTGTGTCCATTCTCGCGCGGTCTCCGGTCCGGTCGGCTTTCGCCGCAGGGACCGCATCCCGATCGGTTTTCGTCGGCCGGGACGTGTGGACGGGTGCGACACACCCGACCACGGGGGTCGAGAGAACGCTGCGCGCATCAGCTACATGACCACGAAAGAAGACGGAGAAGCGGTGCCCACGATCCAGCAACTGGTCCGCAAGGGCCGGCAGGACAAGGTCTCGAAGACCAAGACCCCCGCGTTGAAGAGCTGTCCTCAGCGCCGCGGTGTCTGCACCCGCGTCTACACCACGACCCCCAAGAAGCCGAACTCTGCGCTGCGCAAGGTCGCCCGCGTGCGACTCACCAGCCAGATCGAGGTCACGGCGTACATCCCCGGCGTCGGCCACAACCTGCAGGAGCACTCGATCGTGCTCGTGCGTGGCGGCCGCGTTAAGGACCTGCCGGGTGTCCGCTACAAGATCATCCGCGGCTCGCTGGACACGCAGGGCGTGAAGAACCGTAAGCAGGCGCGCAGTCGCTACGGCGCGAAGAAGGAGAAGTCCTAATGCCCCGTAAGGGCCCAGCCCCGAAGCGGCCGATCATCATCGACCCCGTCTACGCCTCGCCCCTGGTCACCCAACTGGTGAACAAGGTGCTCAAGGACGGCAAGCGCAGCGTTGCCGAGCGCGCGGTGTACGGCGCCCTCGAGGGCTGCCGCGTCAAGACCGGCAGCGACCCGGTCGTCACGCTCAAGCGTGCGCTGGACAACGTGAAGCCGACCCTCGAGGTCCGCAGCCGCCGCGTCGGTGGCGCGACCTACCAGGTCCCGGTCGAGGTCAAGGCCGGCCGCTCCAACACCCTTGCGCTCCGCTGGCTGATCACCTACTCCCGCGCCCGCCGCGAGAAGACCATGACCGAGCGCCTGATGAACGAGATTCTCGACGCCAGCAACGGCCTGGGCGCGAGCGTCAAGCGGCGCGAGGACACGCACAAGATGGCGGAGTCCAACAAGGCCTTCGCGCACTACCGCTGGTAGCAGGGGGAGTACAAGAAAGTGGCAGTCAGCACAGCTGGCGTCGACCTCGCCCAGGTCCGGAACATCGGGATCATGGCGCACATCGACGCGGGCAAGACCACGACGACCGAGCGCATCCTTTTCTATACGGGCATCACCTACAAGATCGGTGAGGTCCACGAGGGCGCCGCCGTCATGGACTGGATGGAGCAGGAGCAGGAGCGGGGAATCACCATCACCTCCGCGGCCACCACCTGCGAGTGGGACAACCACACCATCAACATCATCGACACCCCGGGCCACGTCGACTTCACCGTCGAGGTGGAGCGCAGCCTCCGCGTCCTGGATGGCGCGGTGGCGGTGTTCGACGGTGTCGCCGGTGTCGAGCCGCAGTCCGAGACCGTGTGGCGTCAGGCCGACCGTTACCAGGTCCCGCGGATCTGCTTCATCAACAAGCTCGACCGGGTCGGCGCGGAGTTCCACCGCTGCGTGGACATGCTGGTCACGCGGTTGAACGCGATCCCGCTGGTGCTGCAGCTCCCGATCGGTGCCGAGCACGACTTCAAGGGCGTCATCGACCTGGTCGGCATGAAGGCGCTGATCTGGCCGGAAGATGCCGCCAAGGGCGAGATGTACGACACCGTCGACATCCCCGACAGCCATGCCGAGGCCGCGCGCACCTGGCGCGACCGCCTCATCGAGACGCTCGCCGAGGGCGACGACCAGATCATGGAGATGTACCTCGAGGGCGCCGAGCCCACCGAGGAGCAGATCATCGCCGGCACCCGCCGGGCGACGATCGCCGGCAACCTCACCCCCGTCGTGTGCGGCACCGCGTTCAAGAACAAGGGCGTGCAGCCCATGCTCGACGCGGTCGTGCGCTACCTGCCCTCCCCGCTGGACGTCGGCGCGGTGCAGGGCCACGCGGTCGGTCACGAGGACGAGGTCATCGAGCGCGAGCCGAAGAACGACGCGCCGCTCTCCGCGTTGGCCTTCAAGATCATGTCCGACCCGCACCTGGGCAAGCTGACCTACATCCGCATCTACTCCGGCACGCTCACGGCGGGCACCGCGGTGCTGAACAGCACCAAGGGCAACAAGGAGCGGATCGGCAAGATCTACCAGATGCACGCGAACAAGCGTGAGGAGATCGAGAGGGTCACCGCCGGTCACATCGTCGCCGTCATGGGTCTGAAGAACACGACCACCGGCGACACCATGTGCGACCCGGCCGCCCCGGTGATCCTGGAGTCGATGAACTTCCCGGCCCCGGTCATCTCGGTGGCCATCGAGCCGAAGTCCAAGGGCGACCAGGAGAAGCTCGGCATCGCGATCCAGCGCCTGGCCGAGGAGGACCCGACCTTCCAGGTCCGTACCGACGAGGACACCGGCCAGACGATCATCGCCGGCATGGGTGAGCTGCACCTCGAGGTCCTGGTCGACCGGATGCGCCGCGAGTTCAAGGTCGAGGCCAATGTCGGCAAGCCCCAGGTCGCCTACCGCGAGACCATCCGCGCGAAGGTCGACCGGCTCGACTTCACCCACAAGAAGCAGACCGGCGGTTCCGGCCAGTTCGCGAAGATCCAGATCGCGATCGAGCCGACCGGCGGCGGCGACGGTGGCTACGAGTTCTCGAACAAGGTCAGCGGTGGCCGCATCCCGAAGGAGTACATCCCTTCGGTCGACGCGGGCTGCCAGGAGGCCATGGAGTTCGGCGTGCTCGCGGGCTACCCGATGGTCGACGTCAAGGTGACCCTGCTCGATGGCGGGTACCACGAGGTCGACTCCTCGGAAATGGCCTTCAAGATCGCCGGCTCGATGGCCTTCAAGGAGGCCGCGCGCAAGGCCGACCCGGTCCTGCTCGAGCCGATGATGTCCGTCGAGGTCCGTACGCCCGAGGACTACATGGGCGAAGTCATCGGCGACCTGAACTCCCGACGTGGGCACATCCAGTCGATGGAGGACCAGTTCGGGATGAAGGTCGTCAAGGCCCTCGTCCCCCTGTCGGAGATGTTCGGTTACGTGGGCGATCTCCGGAGCAAGACCCAGGGTCGCGCGAACTACAGCATGCAGTTCGACTCCTATGCCGAGGTTCCGCGCAACGTGGCGGAGGAGATCGTGAAGAAAGCCCGCGGCGAATGACCGAATCACTTACCGACGTCGCACGACGCACCGGCAGACCAGTCCTGAAGGAGAGCTCCAGTGGGTAAGGCCAAGTTCGAGCGGACCAAGCCGCACTGCAACATCGGCACGATCGGTCACATCGACCACGGCAAGACCACGCTCACGGCGGCCATCACCAAGGTGCTGCACGACGCGATGCCGGATGTGAACCCGTACACGCCGTTCGACGAGATTGACAAGGCGCCGGAGGAGAAGGCCCGCGGCATCACAATCTCGATCGCTCACGTCGAGTACCAGACCGAGGCGCGCCACTACGCGCACGTCGACTGCCCCGGCCACGCCGACTACATCAAGAACATGATCACCGGCGCGGCCCAGATGGACGGCGCGATCCTCGTGGTCGCCGCCACCGACGGCCCGATGCCGCAGACCAAGGAGCACGTCCTCCTGGCCCGCCAGGTCGGCGTCCCCGCGATCGTGGTCGCGCTGAACAAGGCCGACATGGTCGACGACGAAGAGATCATGGAGCTCGTCGAGCTCGAGGTCCGTGAGCTGCTCTCGGTCTACGAGTTCGACGGCGACAACCTCCCCGTCGTGCCGGTCTCCGCGCTCAAGGCCCTCGAGGGCGACCCCAAGTGGGTGCAGAGCATCGTCGACCTGATGAAGGCCGTCGACGAGTCGATCCCGCAGCCCGAGCGCGACACCGAGAAGCCGTTCCTGATGCCGGTGGAGGACGTCTTCACGATCACCGGTCGCGGCACGGTCGTCACCGGTCGCATCGAGCGTGGCGTCCTCAAGGTCAACGAGACCGTGGACATCATCGGTATCCGCGAGACCAAGCAGACCACCACGGTCACCGGCATCGAGATGTTCCGCAAGCTGCTCGACGAGGGCCAGGCGGGCGAGAACGTCGGTCTGCTCCTCCGTGGCATCAAGCGCGAGGACGTCGAGCGCGGCCAGGTCATCATCAAGCCCGGCTCGACCACTCCGCACACCGAGTTCAACGCGCAGGTCTACATCCTGAGCAAGGACGAGGGTGGCCGGCACACGCCGTTCTTCCAGAACTACCGGCCCCAGTTCTACTTCCGTACCACGGACGTCACCGGCGTCGTCGAGTTGCCCGAGGGCACCGAGATGATCATGCCCGGCGACAACACCGAGATGAAGGTCGTGCTGATTCAGCCGATCGCCATGGAGGAGGGCCTCAACTTCGCGATCCGCGAGGGTGGCCGCACCGTTGGCGCCGGCAAGGTCATCAAGATCCTCAAGTAGTACCCACGGGGGCTCCGCCCCCGTGACCCACCGATAGTGGTTGGCTCCGCCCCTCGTTCTTTTCGAGGGCGTGGGGCGGAGCCCCCACTCTCGATTTGGTCTCCCAGCAAGGTTGGGGCAGACTACACAGGTTGTTCAGACGCCCGACACGCCCGACCTCGGGGGTCGGAGCGCCTTCCGGCACGATCAGCACGCACGAACGCTTCTTCTCAAGAACAGGATGGCGACCCTGCCATGGCGGGACAAAAGATCCGCATCAGGCTCAAGGCCTACGACCACGAGGTCATCGATTCGTCGGCGCGCAAGATCGTCGAGACGGTGACGCGCACCGGTGCGCACGTGGCCGGGCCGGTGCCGTTGCCGACCGAGAAGAACATCTTCTGCGTGATCCGGTCGCCGCATAAGTACAAGGACTCGCGCGAGCACTTCGAGATGCGCACGCACAAGCGCCTCATCGACATCCTCGACCCGACGCCGAAGACCGTCGACTCGCTCATGCGGCTCGACCTTCCGGCCGGCGTCGACATCGAGATCAAGCTTTAGCGCGGGGGGAGGCACACACTATGAACGTTCGCGGACTGTTGGGCGAGAAGCTGGGCATGACCCAGGTCTTCGACGCCCGCGGACGGGTCGTCCCCGTCACCGTGGTCAAGGCTGGCCCCTGCGTGGTCACCGCCGTCCGTTCGGCTGAGAGCGACGGATACTCCGCGGTCCAGATCGGCTTCGGCGAGATCGATCCGCGCAAGGTGAACAAGCCTGACGGTGGTCACTTCCGCAAGGCCGGGGTCACCCCGCGCCGGCACGTGGCCGAGATCCGCACCGACGACGCCGGCTCCTACGAGGTCGGCCAGGAGTTGACCGCCGAACTCTTCACCGAGGGCACGCTGGTCGACGTGGTCGGCACCAGCAAGGGCAAGGGCACTGCGGGTGTCATGAAGCGTCACGGCTTCAAAGGCCTGAGCAGCTCCCACGGCACCCAGCGCAAGCACCGCTCGCCGGGTTCGATCGGCGCCTGCGCCACCCCGGCCCGCGTGTTCAAGGGCATGAAGATGTCGGGCCGGATGGGCAATGTCCGGACCACCACCCAGAACCTGTCGGTTCACGCGATCGACGCCGAGGCCGGCCTGATCCTGATCAAGGGCGCGGTCCCCGGCCCCACCGGTGGCCTGGTGTTCGTTCGTACGCCCGCCAAGGGCGCTCCGGTCAAGGGAGAACTCAAGTGAGCACCGTCGACGTGGTGTCCCCGGACGGCACCAAGTCCGGCACCGTCGAGCTCCCCGCGGAGATCTTCGACGCGCCCGTGAACATTCCGCTGATCCACCAGGTCGTGGTGGCTCAGCTGGCGGCGGCCCGTCAGGGCACGCACAAGGTCAAGCGCCGGGGCGAGGTCTCCGGTGGTGGCCGCAAGCCGTACCGCCAGAAGGGCACCGGCCGCGCCCGTCAGGGCTCGACCCGCGCTCCGCAGTTTGCCGGCGGTGGCGTCGTGCACGGCCCTACGCCGCGTGACTACTCGCAGCGGACCCCGAAGAAGATGAAGGCCGCCGCCCTGCGCGGGGCCCTGTCCGACCGGGCCCGCGGCAACAAGATCTTCGTGCTCTCATCGCTCGTCACCGGCGAGAACCCCTCGACCCGCGACGCCGTTGCGGCGCTGGCCCAGGTCGGCGAGCCCGGCAAGGCGCTCCTGGTCGTCGACCGCACGGACCTGGTCGGCTGGAAGAGCGTGCGCAACGTTCCCGGCGTGCACGTGATCGCGCCGGACCAGCTGAACACCTACGACGTGCTCTGCGCCGACGACATCGTCTTCACCCAGGCCGCCCTCACCGCGTTCCTGCACGGGAAGGCTGCTGTTTCGCTGGAGAAGGGGGCGGCGTCATGAGCTCCGTCTACAAGGATCCGCGCGACATCCTGCTCGCGCCCGTGATCTCGGAGAAGAGCTACGGCCTTCTCGACGAGAACAAGTACACGTTCCTGGTGCACCCGGACGCCAACAAGACCGAGATCAAGATCTCGGTCGAGAAGGTCTTCGGGGTCAAGGTCACCGGGGTCAACACCATCAACCGGCAGGGCAAGCGCAAGCGCACCCGCTTCGGCGTCGGCCAGCGCGCTGCCACCCGCCGCGCAATCGTGACGGTCGCCGAGGGCGACCGGATCGACATTTTCGGAGGGCCGGTCTCATGACCTCCACGCTGAACGTACCTACGGAGTCAGGCCGCTCCGAAAACAATGAACACGGTGGAGGACCGGTCCTCTAATGGGAATTCGCAAATATAAGCCGACCACCCCGGGCCGTCGCGGCTCGAGCGTCGCCGACTTCGTCGAGATCACGCGCTCCACGCCGGAGAAGTCGCTGGTCCGTCCCCTGCACAGCAAGGGCGGCCGCAACAACGCCGGCCGGATCACCACCCGGCACCAGGGCGGCGGCCACAAGCGCGCCTACCGGGTCATCGACTTCCGCCGGGCGGACAAGGACGGCGTGCCGGCCAAGGTCGCGCACATCGAGTACGACCCCAACCGCACCGCGCGGATCGCGCTGCTGCACTACGCGGACGGGGAGAAGCGCTACATCATCTGCCCGACCAAGCTCAATCAGGGCGACGCGATCGAGACCGGTCCCGGGGCGGACATCAAACCCGGCAACAACCTGCCGCTGCGCAACATCCCGGTCGGTACGGTCATCCACGCCATCGAGCTCCGACCCGGCGGCGGCGCGAAGATCGCCCGCTCGGCCGGTACCAGCGTCCAGCTCGTGGCCAAGGAGGGGCGTTTCGCCCAGCTCCGGATGCCGTCCGGTGAGATCCGCAACGTCGAAGTGCGCTGCCGCGCCACGATCGGCGAGGTCGGCAACGCCGAGCAGTCGAACATCAACTGGGGCAAGGCCGGCCGGATGCGGTGGAAGGGCAAGCGCCCGACCGTCCGCGGTGTCGTCATGAACCCGGTGGACCACCCGCACGGCGGTGGCGAGGGCAAGACCTCCGGGGGCCGGCACCCGGTCAGCCCGTGGGGCAAGCCTGAGGGCCGCACGCGGCCGGAGAAGAAGGCCAGCGACGCGATGATCGTGCGCCGCCGGAAGACCGGAAAGGGCCGGAAGTAATGCCGCGCAGTCTCAAGAAGGGCCCGTTCGTCGACGGCCACCTCGCCAAGAAGGTCGAGGTCCAGAACGAAAAGGGCACCAAGAACGTGATCAAGACCTGGTCGCGCCGCTCGATGATCATCCCGGAGATGCTCGGGCACACGCTCGCGGTGCACGACGGCCGCAAGCACGTCCCGGTCTTCGTGACGGAGTCGATGGTGGGTCACAAGCTCGGCGAGTTCGCGCCGACCCGGACCTTCCGCGGCCACGAGAAGGACGACCGCAAGGCCCGTCGCCGCTAAGCGGTTCGGGACTCCAGCAGCGATCAGCAGTCGTACGAGTTAGAGAGCAGGGAAAGCGATGGAAGCCAGGCCCGACAGCGCCGTTGCGCGCGTTCGGTATCTGAATATCGCGCCGATGAAGAGCCGCCGCGTCGTCGACATGATTCGCGGGCTGCCGGCCGCCGAGGCGCAGGCCATCCTCGCGTTCTCGCCGCAGGCGGCCAGCGAGCCGGTCGGCAAGGTGCTCGCCAGCGCCATCGCCAACGCGCAGAACAACTACTCCCTCGACCCGCGCACGCTGGTGATCAGCGAGGCCTACGTGGACGAGGGTCCGACCGCGAAGCGGTTCCGGCCGCGCGCCCAGGGCCGCGCCTACCGCATCCGCAAGCGCAGCTCGCACATCACGATCGTCGTGACGTCCACGTCGGCGGCTGCCGCCGGCGCTGCATCGAAGGGAAGGACCCGATAGTGGGACAGAAGGTCAACCCGCACGGGTTCCGGCTCGGCATCACCAGCGAGTTCAAGAGCCGCTGGTACGCCGACAAGCTCTACGCGGACTACGTCAAGGAAGATGTGGCGATCCGCCGCATGCTCACCAAGGGCATGGAGCGCGCCGGCATCTCCAAGGTCGAGATCGAGCGCACCCGCGACCGGGTCCGCGTCGACATCCACACCGCCCGGCCGGGCATCGTCATCGGCCGCAAGGGCGCGGAGGCCGACAACATCCGTACCCGCCTGGAGAACCTGACCTCCAAGCAGGTGCAGCTGAACATCCTTGAGGTCAAGAACCCCGAGGTCGACGCCCAGCTCGTCGCGCAGGGCGTGGCCGAGCAGCTGGCCAGCCGCGTGGCCTTCCGCCGCGCGATGCGCAAGGCGCTGCAGTCGGCCACCAAGGCCGGCGCCAAGGGCATCCGGGTGCAGTGCTCCGGCCGCCTCGGTGGCGCCGAGATGTCGCGCTCGGAGTTCTACCGCGAGGGTCGCGTCCCGCTGCACACGCTGCGCGCGGACATCGACTACGGCTTCTTCGAGGCTCGCACCACCTTCGGCCGGATCGGCGTGAAGGTCTGGATCTATAAGGGCGACATCACCGGCACCCGCAGCGAGCGCGAGGCGCAGCAGCGC
>NZ_JACDFE010000069.1 GCF_013815995.1 Sporichthya sp. | reverse complement strand
GGGCAGCGGTGGTCGCCCCGGTCGCCCCGGTCAGCGCGCCGGGGGCAGCGGTGCTACCGCCGGTCGCCCCGGTCAACGCGCCGGGGGCAGGGGCCGCGAAAGGGTCCGCCGGGGAGCCGCTGTCCGTGGTTCCGGTGGTGATACCGGGTGATGTGCCTGCGACGGCGACTCCGCGGGCCTGCGCCTCCACGACCTCCTGCTCGGACATCCGGCTGCCGCACGCGGTCAGGGTCATCGCTACGCACACGATCCCGGCGACCGACACGAGGCCGCGGCCGCGGGCGATCCGGTGGTTCATCGACATGGCGTCTCCAGGGTCGGGGTGGACGAAGCGCTCACGTGGCGGCTATCTGCCGGCGCACGGACGCACTGATGGGGTCGAGCCGACGGCCGTCGACGACTTGAGGGATCCGGGACGAGCGGAACGAGAACGACGACTGCGAGGTCACCGCCACCAGCACGGCAGCAACTCCGAAGGCGACCTGAAGGCCGAGTTTGAGATCGGGGTTGCTGGTGTAGCTGGGAACGACGTACAGCAGGATCGGCGCGACGATGCTGGCCGTGATCGACCGCCGTCCACTGATGGCCATCACCGCGAGAACGACGAGTGACTGCGCGTAGAAGAAGCTGTCTGAGGTCACTGAACCGAACAGGGAGGCGTAGGTCGCGCCACTGATACCGGCGAGGAACGCGGAGAAGCAGAAGATGATCACGCGCGCGATGCTGAGGTTCACACCCAGCGTCGAGAGTGCGAGCGGGCTGTCGGACAGACCGCGCAGGAGGCGCCCGAGGCGGGAGCGTTCGACGGCGACAACGAGTCCGATCGCCACGATGGCAATGGCCAACAGCAGATAGTAGAAGTGCTGGTCATCCGACATGCCCCAGACCTCGGGCCGGGACGTGGGCAGGGAACCGTTGAAGAAGTACGGCTTGTTGTAGGCGTACTGCGCGAGCAGAATGCCGAAGCCGAGCGTGGCCAGGCCGAGGTAGAGCCCGGAGAGCCGGATCGCGGGAATGGCGATGAGGGCGCCGACCGGCACGGTGATGAGGCCCCCGATGAGCAAGGCCAGTCCCCAGGGCACACCATTCGCGAGCATGTGACCGAAGCCGGCCGCACCGATCGCTGCGAATCCGATGTGGCACAGCGAGATCTGCCCGGAGGTCCGCACGAGCACGTTGAGCGACAGGAAGAGAACGACCTGGCTCATCGCCGTGTTGTAGGACGGCAGGCGACTGCCGACCACCATGGGAATGAGCAACGCGACCACCAGGATTGCCATCCAGCCGACGCCGCGCTGCTGCAGCGTGAACCGGCTCTCGGGGACGGCCCGGTTCTTGATCTGGCGTCCGACTTCCCTGAGCTTGTCGCGAGGAAGGACGAGCAGGAGGATGAACAGGACGATGAACGGCATGTTGGTGTCGAGGCCCTGCAGGTCGGTGTTCGAGCTGACGACCTTGCTCATGATGTTCTGCAGCAGGCCGACGATGAGGCCGCCGGCGAAGGCCAGGGGGATGCTGGTGAAGCGCCCGATGGCGGCCGCACCGAAGGCCTGCACGACGAGGAGCGAGAGGATGTTGACGTCGAGCTGCTGCTGGTAGGCCGCGAACATGATGCCGGAGAGCGCAGCGAACATGGTGCCGATGAGCCAGCCCGCCAGGCGCACTCGCGCGGGCGAGGTACCGGTCATGTCGAGCAGGGACGCGTCGTCAACGACCGCGCGCATGTCGGTGCCCAGGCGGGATTTGCGGAAGAACAAGGTCAGCGCCGTCGCGGCGATGATCCCGATGGCTATGTTGGCGATGTTGTCGTAATTGACGATCACACCTTCGACCGAGAACGCCTCCTCCTGCGGGAGGAACCGGGGAAACTGCAGGGTCGACGGGCCGAAGATGATCTGGGCGAGCGCGAGGATCGCGACGAGAATGCCGACGGTGGCGACGATCCGGTACGTCGTGGATACCAGCGCCAGGCGTCGTCCGAGGTACTGAAGTACGACGGCCTGTGCGGGCGCGAACACAAGGAGTGTGAGCACCATGGCCACGGGCCAGGGGAAGCCGTGCTGGTCGCGCATGGAATAGAAGGCGAAGGCGGACGAGGCCGAGATCGCGCCGTGGGCGAAGTTGAACAGTCCCGAGGTCTTGTACGTGAGGACCAGACCCATCGCGGAAATGCCGTAGATCGAGCCTGTGATGAGGCCGAAAATGATGAACGGAAGGTACTCGCTCACGATGCGCACATCCGACAGCGGCCCAACCCGCGGCGGCTGAGCTCGGCGTCGCCGATCTCGAGGACACCAGGCTTGCCGGTGAGCAGGGCACAGTCGGCCCGGTGCGCGAGGTTCATGCCCGGCGCGGTGAACCGGACGGCGTCGGCAGGGAGCACGAGGCTGACGACGCGGACTGTCCGGTCGACCTCGACCAACCCCAGCACACGCAGCTCGGACAGGACGGCTCGTTCCAGGCGACGCACCCGTCGAAACGCCGGGAGGATCCAGCGGAGCAGCCCGAGGTAGGCGATGGCCGTGCCGGCAATGCCCCCTGTCAACCAGCGGTACTGGTTGAAGTAGTCCGGCTCTCCGCTGATGCCGTACCAGCTGGCTCCCAGCACTATCATGCCGATGCCGACGACGAGGGCGGCGGCGGACACGTCGCGGGGGGTCCACGGGATCGCCGTGTTGGCGAAGACGTCGCCGTCATTGCGCACGTCGGCTCGATGCGATCGACGCGTCGCCGCCAGCGCGAGGCCGCTCACGCGCCCGGCTCACCTGTCGCCAGTCCGTACCGGGACGTCGCCGAGATCGCCCGGGTCTCCCCCCCGATCGCCCGCGCCCCGGCGACCGGGGCTACCCCCGACTCGACGTGCTGCTTGAGCAGTTCGCGCACCCCGTGCAACTCGCGCCACTCGTCACGCAGGTCGGCGGAGAGCCACAGCGCCACGGAAGCCCCGAGGAGGAATATCCCCACCAGGCCACCTGAGAGGATGTAGGGCAGCTGCAGGGCGACGTACGGCGTGCCGCTCATCCCGATCCAGCCCACCAGCAGCGCGATGAGGCCGAGGATCAACAGCGCCACCGCCAGACACCGGTCCCACTGCTCGCGGACGTAGTTCTTGGGGTTCACAGCGAACGCACTCCCATGAATCGAAGGACTGACGCGGAGATGAATCCGCCGAGGCCGACGGCCACCAGGACGAGGTAGATCCCGGCGCCGTCCGGGCCGGTCACGCTGGACATCGGGGTGATGACCACCGTCGGCAGTGCGCCTTGCGCCGCCGAACCCGGCTGGGCCACCTGAGCCGGGATCGATCCCGGGAACGCCGCTCCGATCCCGTCGACCGCATTCCCATCGGCAGCAATCCCGTCAGTGGCCGGGGAAGCACCCAGTCCACCCCCCGGCAGCACGCCGCCGGCATCTCCGCCGGCATTGCCGCCGAAGCTCTGGACCGGGTCGAGCGTCACGTTGGCCTGACTGCCGCCCAGGGTGTACGTGACCGTGGATGCGCCGGTGAAGTAGGCATTCTCCGGTGGCGCGGCCGCGAGGTAGGAGATGGTCAGCGCGGCTGCGGTCACGCCGGTGGTGCTCACCTCGGGCTGTTGCACCGTCATCGTGATCCCGGCAGCGGCGAGGCCCTCAAGCACCGTCGAGGCCGGCAGCGCGTATTTCTGATTGCCCAGGCCCGGCAGGTTGATCACGAACGAGCCGTCCTGCAGGCCGATGTCCGGCTCTTCGATCGTCAGGCCACCCACGGCGGGGATCGGCAAGGGGGGCAGGGGCGTCTGCGGTGGCTGCGGCAGGCCGGGGATCGGGTTCACGAACGGCACGGTCTCAGGAGATTCCGAGGGCAGCGTGATCGCCAGTCCCGGGACACGCAAGCGGCTGAAGGAGAGCGACTGGCTGCGCGTGAGCTTTCCCGTGACGGGGTCGGCGATGACCTTGGCATGCGACTCGACCCCGGTCAGCGTCAGCGCGGGGCCGAGCTGGAGCAGCTTGAACGTGGTGTCGGCCGTTGCGTGGACCGCGCCGCTCGCCAGTTGTTCGACGCGACAGGCGGAGACCCCACCCGATGCGTCCTGCCCGAAGACGGCCCGCGCGAGGCTGACGAACTCGCCACTCTCCGCGCGGAGCGCGATCCCTGGTGCGTTGTTCTCCGTCGGTTGGTCCCCCGCTTGGGTCGCAACATACAGCGGGTAGGCAGGGATCGGGAGCGGGAGCAACGCGCCAGCCACCGAGGGCAGGTTGACCGCCACCGGACCCGGATACGGGAACGAGGCGAACGCATTGCTCTGCGACAGCGAGTCGAGGGCGGCCGATGTAGCCGGGCCACCTCCTTCGGGGGCAAGGCCGATCGGGGTGGACGGATTGGACACCTGGACATTGACGGCGTTGGCCTGCGCGAGGCCGTTGAAGCTCGGCCCGTCGGGAAGCACCTGAGGTTGGGCCACGGCCGGACCGGCCCCGAGCAGGAGGGTCGCACCGGTAGCCGCCATCCCGGTCACTACCTGGCCGCGCCGCACCGGTCGGTGGGCATGCCTCGCCTTGCGCCTGCTGCGCGCCATGGCAACCTCCTCTGGTTGAGTCAGCACTATACCAGTTTGAGTAACCGACACAAGAGCGTCTGACGATCGTTGCCGGGGGCCCCGACGATCAGGTTCGCGCCGGCTCCGGACGGGTCCGAACCGCCTCGTCGATGGGCGCATCGGCCTGGCGAAAGGCCTCCACCGGCCCCTGGCCGACGACTCGCCGACCTACTTCGGACACGATCGTGATCACCATGAAGATGCTCGCGAAGGCCGCGATCGTGGCGACGCCGGTGCTCACCTCGGTGTGCAGCGCGATGAAGATCGGAAGACCCGTCATCGTCAAGAATCCGATCTCGGCCATGGGGATCAGCAGGACCAGACGAAGCGCCTTCCAGCCCTGGAACAACTCAGGGCACGCGTGCAGCAGGGCCGCCGCGACGAGCACGCCGCTCTGGTAGATGAACGGCCAGTAGAGCGGATACCCGGTCGGATTCAGCGGCTGATTACCGAAATAGTCGTACAGGCCGAGCGAGGTTGAGGGAACCTCGAGCAGGCAGGCCGACATCAGCACCACGCCGTAGACGGACCAAAATCGCTTGGCGGTGGGACGCGACTGGAACAGGCGGTAGAACAGATAGACCTGTCCACCCCAGTAGAGCGCGGTGAAGGGCAGCACCCATACCGGCATGGGCCGCCCCAGCCAGGTGAACAGGATCTCCGCGTTCTCCTGGCGCAGCCAGACCTTGCCGAGGTTGTCGACGAACGGCTCGACGAAGGTGCACAAGGATCCGCCGACGAGCGTCAGCACCAGGATCCCGCCGGTCCGCCGCCGCTCGCGGAAGGCATAGACACACAGCCCGACCAGCGCCACGATCGGGCCGATCGTCGCGATCCACTCCACCGCGGTCGGCCCTCGTGCCCCCACCAGTTCCGCCGGCGGATCGAACGAGTGCGTCGCGATCTGGTGATGCTGCACGGGGCCTCCAGGCACTGATTGCAACAGGCCTTACTTTAGTCTGTGCTATACCTAGCTCGACAAGGTCCAGCAGCGGAAAGAGCGGAGCCACCATGAGCGACGAGAACGCAAAGGTCGTCCACGAGTTCCTCGCGGCCTTCGCCGCCGGGGACATCCAGACCGCCCTGTCCTGCCTGTCGGAGGACGCCGTCGTCGAAGAGGCGCACGGGCTGCCCTTTTCGGGTGACTACATCGGGGGCCCGGGCTTTCTCGACATCCTGAACCGGATGTCGTCCCGCCTGGGAGCGACGCTGGACAGCATCGACGTGTACGACGGTGGTGACGTCGTCGTCGGCCGCCTGGAGCTGACCTTCACCTCGCTGGCAACCGGCCGTTCGCTGAAGACCAAAGCCGTCGAGCTGTACACCGTTGCCGACGGCAAGATCACCTACGCCGACGTCTACTACAAGGACCCGGGCGCGGTCTCCGCATTGGCCACCGAGAGCTGACGGTGGGCGATGCCGGCCGGTCATAGACCGAGCGACCGGCTGATGATCGTCTTGAGGACCTCGCTGGTCCCGCCGTAGATCCGGGTCACGCGCGCATCGGCGTAGAGGCGGGCGATCGGGTACTCCATCATGTAGCCGTAGCCGCCGAACAGCTGTAAGCAGCGGTCCATGGTGCGGGCCTGGACCTCCGTGCAGAACAGCTTGGTCTTGGCCGCGTCGACCGGGGAAAGATCCCCCACCTCATGCTCGAGGACGGCCTTGTCGAACAGCGCCCGCCCGGCCTCGATGTCGGTGGCGACGGCAGCGAGCTCGAACTTGGTGTTCTGGAACGAACTCAACGGCTTGCCGAAGACCTCGCGCTCCTTGACGTAGACGATCGTGGCGTCGAGGGCGGACTGCGCCGCCGTGATCGCTCCGAGAGCGATGCCGAGCCGTTCCCCGGCGAGGTTGCGACCCAAGTAGGAAAAGGCCTTCCCCTCCTCCCCCAGGACGTTCGTGGCCGGCACCCGGACATCGCTGAAGGACAACTCCGCGGTGTCCTGCACCGCGAGGCCGAGCTTGGCCAGCTTGCGGCCCTTGGTGAACCCGGGCATGCCCTCTTCCACCACGAACAGGGTCAGGCCATCTCTGCGGTCATCGGGGTTGGTCGAGGTCCGGGCGACCACGATCACCAACTCGGCATGGACACCGCCGGTGATGAAGGTCTTCGCTCCGTTGAGGATCCAGTCCGCGCCGTCACGGACGGCGCTTGTCCTGATGCCGGCCAGATCCGACCCGGTGCCCGGCTCGGTCATGGCGATGGCGGTGAACAGGTCGCCGGTGACGACACCGGGGAACCAACGGCGCCGTTGCTCCGCCGTGGCGTAGGCCCGGAAATAGGGCAGCACGACGTCGAGATGACAGCGCAACGGACCCAGGCTGACCAGGGCCCGGGCCGTCTCCTCCCACAGCACCACGCTGTAGAGATAGCTCGCCGGCCCGGATCCGCCGTACTCCTCGTCCATGTTCAGACCGAGGATCCCGAGTTTGGCCAGCGCCCGGAAGGTGTCCCGCGGTACGAGCTGGGCCTCGAGCCAGTCGTCGTAAACCGGGACGACTTCCCGTTCCAGGAAGCTGCGGACGACCATGCGGAAGTCCTCGTGGTCCTGGCCGAACAGGGTGGAGCGCACCTCAGACCGCCGCCTTCTCCAAGATGTGGATTGCACAGGCCGAGCCGAGCCCGATGACATGGGCCAGGCCCACGCGAGCTCCCTCGACCTGCCGGTCCCCCGCCTCGCCGCGCAGGTGAGTCGCGACCTCGTAGAGGTTCGCCACTCCGGTCGAGCCGATGGGGTGACCCTTCGAGAGCAGACCGCCAGAGACATTGACCGGAATCGAGCCATCCCGCGTCGGCGCCCCGGAGTCGATGAAATCGCCGGCACCACCGGGCTCACACAGGCCGAGATTGTCGTAGTGGAGCAGCTCGGCGCTGGCGAAGCAGTCGTGCAGCTCGACCAGGTCAAGATCATCGGGACCTACCCCAGCCACCTCGTAGGCCTTCGCAGCAGCCTGCCGGGTGAGGGTGTTGACATCAGGTTGGACGAGATCACTCTCGGTCCAGGGATCGGTCGTGAGCACCGAGGCCGAGATCTTCACCGCGCGGCGCCGCACATCGGGATCGAGGGTCGCGAGCTTTGCGGCGGAGACGATGATCACCGACGCGGCCCCGTCGCCGGTCGGACAGCACATCGGCAAGGTGTTGGGGTACGAGATCTCCTCCGCGTCGAGGATCTCCTGGAGGGTGAAGACCTTCTGGTACTGGGCGAGCGGGTTCAGCGCGGAGTGTCGGTGATTCTTCTCGGCCACCTTGGCGAACTGCTCGCGGGTCACGCCGTGGGCGAGCGCGTACTCCATGCCGGCCTGGGCGAACACGCCCGGCATCAGGCCCGTGCCGAGGTTGCCTTCGATGGGCAGCACGCTGCCGTAACGGCCCTTCGGGGAGTAGACCTTGCGCTCCCCCTTGTTCTCGGCCGCTCCGCCGAGCAGGCCCATCTTGCCCATCTGCTCGGCACCGATCGCCAGGCCTGCGTCCGCCTCGCCCGCGCGGATGGCCATGATGACCGTGCGCACAGCGGTGGCCCCGGTGGCGCAGGCGTTGAAGACGTTGTACGCCGGGATCCCGGTCTGACCGATCTGCTTCTGGATGCGCTGGGCGATCCCGGAGTTCGACTCGTAGGCATTGCCGACCGCCAGGACCTGGACGTCGTCGATGGTCATCGAGGCGTCCTCGAAGGCCCCGAAGGCAACCTGGGACCCGAGGTCGACTACGTCCTTGTCCGGGTAGCGGGCGACCTTGGTCATGTCCGTCCCGACGATCCACACGTCGCCGCCGCTCATGCCGCAGCCGCGGTCCGCTTGAAGCCGAAGGAGACCGCCTCGGTGCCGTCGTCGTCGGTGCCCGCGACCCACGTCGTCAACTCGACCGGCAGACCCGGCGTGATGGTGGCGGCCTCGGCCGGGATGTCCACCAGGTTGGCCTTGACGACACCGCCGCCGTCGAGGTCCACGATGGCGGAGATGTACGGGGTCTTCAGGTTGGCGGACGCGCGTCGCACGATGGTGAACGCCCGCACCGTGCCGGTGGTGGCGAGGTCCTTCGTGCCGAACTCACGGCGCCCGCAGCGGGCGCACCCGTTGCGCCGGTCGAAGTAGAGCGCCGCACAGTGGGTGCACTGATGTGCCCTCAGGTGCGGGACGGGACCGAGGACCAGGTAGTCGACGATCGGGATCTGGGTGCTCAATGTTTCCTCGTCTGGGTGGGGAGCCGGGCAGCGAATCAGAGTTAGTTATCGCTGTACAAGATTGGGCGCACCGCCGGGCCGGGCATTACTGCACGAAGCGGTGCTGCGGGAAAAGCTGCGACGCGATCGCGTTCTTCAGCACGGGCGGTGAGCCGCCGGCAACCAGGGCGGCCATCGAATCGCGGTGCAGGCGCTGGGCGGCGAAGTCCATCGTCGTGCCGTCGCCCCCGCACAGGATCATCGCCTGCAGTGTGACCTCGGGGAGCATGAGGCAGCCCGACAGCTTGGCCATGCTCGATTCCTGCGCGAGCGGGAACTTGCCGTCCACCGCCGTCGCGGCCGCCCGGTAGACCAGCATCCGGTGCGCCTCGATCGCCATGCGCAGGTCGACGAGAGTGTGGTAGGCCGACTGGAACTGGATGATCGGCTTACCGAAGGCCTCGCGCTTCTCGATGTAGCTGACGGCCTCGTCGTACGCCGCCTCGGCCAGCGCCAGGCTCAGCGTCGAGTTGTGGATGCGCTCCATGTTGAACGCGCTCATGATGTCGCCGAAGTGTCCGGGGCCCCGGACGACATTCACCTTGGGGACCCGGCAGTTGTCCATGTGCATCTCGCCGTGGGGCAGCCCGCGGGTACCCACGAACTGCGCTCCGGGCTCCAATCGCAGCCCAGGGGTGTCTTTTTCGATCACCACGACCCCGATGCCGCGGTGGCCGGGGATGTCGTCGAAGCGCACGAACGTCGCGTAGAGCTCGTTGACCGGCGAACCGGTGATGAACCGCTTGCGGCCGTTGATGACCCAGGCGTCGCCGTCGTCGACGGCGCTCGTGGTCAGGGCCGTGAGGTCAGAACCGTGATCCGGCTCGGTCAACGCGATCGCGCAGGCCTTGCGGCCGGCGACGATGTCCGGCAGGAACTTCGCCCGGGTCGCCTCGTGCTCGGCCCGCAGGATGATCGACGGTCCCGGGCCCGTCGTGCCGAACGTCGTCTCGGCAACGATCCACGACTGCGAGCACTTGATGAGCTGTTCGACGACCAGGACGTAATCGAGAACGGACAGGTCGGCGCCGCCGTAAACCGCGGGCATCGTCAGCCCGATGAGCCCGGCCTCGACGATCGAGGCAGCCACCTCGTCATAGGGCGCCTTGTCCTCCAGGTCCCACCGTGTCACGTGCTCACGCCATTGGGCACCGACCTTGGCCCCGCGGGCCTGAAGGTCGAGCTGAGCCGCGGTGAGTGCCAGGTCCATGACCGGTCTTCCCTTCGTTAGTTAGGTGTGTACTATACCTCTAAACAGCCGGAAGCAAAGCCCCACAGGAGCCCCGATGAGCGTGGATACGTTGGACACCGGCACGGAGCAGCAGTCCGCGGTGATCACCGAGGAGGCGCTCGCTGCGCTGCGCAAGCTGATCGGCGTGAAGATCACCGACACCGTCGAGCCGTGGTGCTACGAGGCGACGCGCGACAACATTCGCCACTACGCCCACGGCATCGGTGACGACAACCCGCTGTGGTGCGATCCGGAGTACGCCGCCACCACCGGGCACGGAACGGTCGTTGCTCCGCCGTCGTTCCTGTTCGCCCTGAACCGCATCTACTCCGGCTACGTGGGCGGCCTTCCCGGCGTGCACGCGATGTGGTCGGGGGCCAAGACCACCTGGCACCGCGCCCTGCGCCGCAACGACGTCGTGCGCACCGAGGCCTACCTCAAGGAACTGGTCGAGCATCAGACCCGCTTCGCCGGGCGCGCGATCCAGCAGACCTACCACGTCGACTTCTTCGTCGGCGACGAACTCGTCGCCGAGGGCGACTCCTGGTGCTTCCGCACCGAGCGCGACGCCGCCCGCGACGCCGGGAAGTACGCCGAGGCCCGCCAGAACGAGCCCCGGTACACCCCGGAGGACATCGCGCGCACCTACGCAGCCTACCGCGCGGAGGCCGTTCGCGGTGCCACCCCGCGGTACGTGCAGGACGTCACCGTCGGCGAAGAACTGCCCCTGATGACCAAGGGCCCCATGACGGTCACCGGCTTCATCGCCTACGCCCAGGGCTGGGGTGGGCTCTACATCCGCGCCAACCGCATCGCCTACAAGCAGATCGCCAAGCACGCCGGCCTCGGCATCCCGGACCGCTTCGGCATCCTCGACGTCCCCGAGCGCGTGCACTGGGACGACGACCTCGCGCGCCGGGTCGGTACCCCGCGGGCCTACGACTACGGTCCCGAGCGCACCTCGTGGCTCACCCACCACGTCACCGACTGGATGGGCGACGACGGCTTCCTCGTCAACCACGAGGCGAAGATCCGCCGGCACAATCCGACCGGCGACATCATCACGATCACCGGGACCGTCACCGCAGTGGACCCCGCGACCGGCCTGGTCACGATCGAGCAACGCGCGGAGCAGCAGGACGGTGAGCTCTCCGCTCTCGGCACAGCGACGGTGCGGCTCCCGTCGCGGGGATGAGCACCCCGCTGCGCTCGGAAGCCCCGGTCTGGGGCACCGAGATCGTTCCCGAGCTCGCCGCCGGTCGAGCGGTCCGGGCGTACCGCGATCGGCGGCGTTGCGTCGCGGAGCTGCTCGCGGACCTCGAGCGCTGGGGCGAGCGGACCTGCCTCGTGCAGGGGGCTCGACGCATCTCGTTCGCGACGCACCTGCGCGATGTGAACGCCCTGGCCGCGGAGCTCATCCGGCGGGGGGTGCGCCCGGGCGACCGGGTGATGCTCCTCGCCGGCAACTCCGCAGAATGGGTGACCGCCTTCTGGGCCGGCTTTCGCGCCGGCGCCGTCGTGGTGCCCGCGAACGCCTGGTGGTCTCCGGCGGAGATCACGCATGCCCTCGAGATCACCCGCCCCACCATCGTGGTCGCCGACGAACGACGCGCGGCCACCCTTCCCACCGAGGTAGCGGTACTCCGCTCGGAGGAGATCCGCGCCCTGTGCGACGCGGCCGGCACGGCGCCGATCGCGGCGCCGACCGGCGTGACTGCCCCGGCCGAGGACGCCCCGGCGATGATCCTTTTCACCTCCGGAACGATGGGCGCCGCCAAAGGCGTCGTGCTGAGTCAACGGGCGGTGGTCGCGAACATCCACAGCCTGCTGGCCCGAACCCGGCGGCTGCCCTCGCAGCTCGGGCCGGACCACGTCGCCACGGTCAGCCTCATGAGCCTGCCGCTCTTCCACGTCGGTGGGATCCAGACCATGATCTCCGGCCAGCTCGTCGGCGGGACGTTGTTGTTCCTGGAGGGACGCTTCGACCCGGTCCAGGTGCTGAGCCTCATCGAGCGCGAGAAAGTGCGCTTCTTCGGCGGCGTCCCGACCATGGTGATGCGCGTCCTGGAGTGCCCGCGCCTCGGGGACTTCGACACCTCCAGCATCGAGTCCGTCGCCATGGGCGGCTCCATGGTCGTGCCCGAGCTGGCCGAACGGATCAAGGCCGGCTTCCCGACCGCCCGGAGCAACATCACCAGCATCTACGGCCTGACCGAGGCCGGCGGCGCACTGACCTCCGCCGGGCGCACCGACCTGCTCGACCGACCGGGCTGCGTCGGCCGGGCCCTGCCGGTGGTCGAGCTGCGGATCCTCGCGCCGGACGAGGCCGGCGTCGGGGAGGTCATCGCGCGCTCCCCCACTCTCATGAGCGGGTTCTACGACGGCGATCCCGCCGACACCCCGATCGACGCGGACGGCTGGCTGCACACCGGCGACCTGGGTCGCCTCGACGCGGACGGCTACCTCTACATCGTGGGCCGGTCGCGGGAGATCATCATCCGCGGTGGGGAGAACATCGCGCCCGGCCACGTCGAGAATTGTTTCCTCTCACTGGCCGAGGTCGCCGACGTCGCCGTCGTCGGGCTACCGCATCCGAGCCTGGGCGAAGAGGTGGGCGCCGCCATCGTGCTGCGCCCCGGGAGCGCAATGGACTTCGACCGACTACGGGCCACCGCACGGGAAAGGCTCGCCCGTTTCGAGGTCCCCACCCGCTGGTGGATCAGCACCGATCCGCTCCCCCTCAACGCAACCGGCAAGGTCGCCAAGCGCGTCCTGATCGGCACCTGGACCGACACCCATAAGGACGAGGAGTGACGACGATGGGCAAGCCCCAAGGCAAGCTCGACGGCAGGCTGGACGGCAAGGTCGCCGTGGTGACCGGAGCAGGGCGCGGCATCGGCCGGGGTGAGGCGCTCGCCCTGGCCGCGGAGGGGGCCAAGGTCGTGGTCAACGACCTCGGCGGCACCTGGAACGGCGGCGGCACCGACGACCGGCCCGCCAGCGAGGTGGCCGCGGAGATCGTTGCCGCCGGCGGCGAGGCCCTCGCCAACTTCGACGACATCACCACCGTCGAGGGCGCGGGCCGGCTGATCGATCAGGCGATCGACGGCTTCGGCCGACTCGACGTGCTGGTCAACAACGCGGGCATCCTGCGCGACGGCATGGTGTTCAGCATCGACCCGGCGGACTGGTCCTCGGTCGTCACCATGCACCTGATGGGTCACTTCCTGCCGACCCAGGCGGCCTCCCAGCACTGGCGTCAACGCAGCAAGGGCGGCGACGTCAGCCACCGCGCGATCATCAACACCACCAGCGAGTCCGGCCTGTTCGGCAACGCCGCCCAGTCCAACTACGACGCCGCCAAGATGGGCATCGTCTCCTTCACCATCGCCGTCTCCCGCGAGCTTGCGAAGTACGGCGTAACGGTCAACGCGGTCGCGCCGAGGGCCCGGACCCGGTTGACCATGAGCACCTTCGAGGGCGGGGACCGGGAGCAGGAGTTCGCGGCCGCCGACCAGCCGTTCGACGCCATGGACCCGGACAACATCGCGCCGTTCGTTACCTTCCTGGCCACTCCGGCCGCCTCCGACATCACCGCGCAGACCTTCATCGTCTGCGGAGGCGCCGTGGCGCACGTGAAGATGCCGCAGATCTCCGACGTCCTGTTCAAGGAGGGCCGCTGGAGCGTCGATGAACTCATCGAGCGCCGCGAGGAGCTCTTCAAGGAACTCGGCCCCAGTGTCTACGAAGGTCCCCGCGGCTACGCGCGCCTGCCGAAGCAATGAGCAACATCCGCGTCGAGGTCGCCGCCGGGGTAGCCACGATCACCCTGGACCGACCGGCGGCGTTGAACGCCTTCACCTCGCCGATGATTGCGGACTTCCTGGCCGCGATCGACCGCACGGATGCCGACGACGAGGTCCGCGCCGTGGTCGTCACCGGCGCCGGGCGCGGGTTCTGCGCCGGCGCCGATCTGTCCGCCGGCACGGACACCTTCGACCGCCAGGTGGGCGACGAGGTCTTCCGGGACGGCGCCGGCGTGGTCTCGATGCGCCTGTTCCGCTCACGCAAACCGCTCATCGCGGCCATCAACGGCCCGGCTGTCGGCATTGGCGCCAGCCTGACCTTGGCGATGGACATCCGGCTCGCGGCCGACACCGCCAAGTTCGGCTTCCTGTTCGCCCGTCGGGGCATCGTGCCGGACGGGGCTTCGAGCTGGTTCTTGCCTCGCATCGTCGGTGTCGGGACGGCCGCCGAGTGGATGTTGACGGGCCGGATGATCCTCGCCGACGAGGCCGCGCGCGCCGGCCTGGTTACCGGCGTGCACCCCGCGGACGGACTCCTTCCCGCCGCGTACGCGATCGCCCGCGAGATCGCGGAGTGCACCGCACCGGTGTCCGTCGCCATGACGCGTCGTCTGTTGTGGATCGCACTGGGTGAAGCCCATCCGATGGCAGCGCACCGCCGGGAGTCGCAGGCCCTGCGCTGGTGCGGGGCCAACGCGGACTCGAAGGAGGGGGTCGGCGCCTATCTGGAGAAGCGGGCACCGCGGTTCCCACTCACCGTCTCGCGGGACCTTCCAGCATTCTTCGATATGGACTCTGAGCCGTCCTTTAGTTTATAATGCACTATACCAATTGTTAGAAGGCAGGACGCTGCGCCATGGGCAACTCGGTGCACCCCGACACGGACGAGAGCGCGATCGTCGACGCCGCGATCGCCAAGCTCCTCCAGGCCCACCCCCCGGCCCGGACCGAGACCCAGGAGCTCCTCGGCGCAGTGTTCGACTCCGGGCTGGCCTGGATCCACTTCCCCGTTGGAATAGGCGGTCTGGGCCTCAGCACGGTGCTCCACCAGTACGTCTACAGCTCGCTCACCGCGGCCGGCGTACCGGATTACATCTCGGAGACTCCGATCGGCTACGGGATGGCCGGACCCACCATCGCGGAGCACGGCACCGAGGCGCAGATCGCTCACCACCTGCGGCGGATCTTCACCGGCGAGTTCGTATGGTGCCAACTGTTCTCTGAGCCGGGCGCGGGTTCGGACCTGGCATCACTCTCGACCCGCGCCGTACCCACCGGCGACGGATGGTTGGTCAACGGCCAGAAGGTGTGGACCACCCTCGGCCACCTGGCGCAGTACGGACTGCTCGTGGCCCGCACTGACCCAGACGCACTCAAGCACCAGGGGCTGACCTACTTCCTGCTGGACATGACGCTCCCCGGCGTCGAGGTCCGCCCCCTCCGGCAGATGTCCGGCGACGCGGAGTTCAACGAGGTCTACCTCTCCGACGTCCTCGTGCCGGACTCCGCACGCATCGGCGGCGTGGGCGAGGGCTGGGGCGTGGCGATGACCACGCTGGCCAACGAGCGGCTCGTGCTGGGAGCGACCACGCCCCGTCACGGCGGCGCCATCGACGAGGCGCTCGCCCTGTGGAGCGCGCGCGAGGACAAGACCTCCGCGGCGGCCCGGGTCTTGCGCGACCGCCTGTTGGACCTGTGGATCCGGGACGACGTTGCCTGGCTGACCGGTGCCCGCGCCGCGCAACGCCGCGAGTCGGGTCCGGGACCCGAAGGTTCGGTGAGCAAGATCGCCCGATCCTCGATCAATCAGCAGACCTACGAACTGTGTGCCGACCTGCGGGGCGCGGCCAGCCTCATCTACAGCGCGGCCGCGGCGCTCGACGGCACCGCCCAGCCCGGGTACATGTTCCTGCGCAGCCGGGCGCAATCCATCGAGGGCGGCAGCTCCGAGGTTTTGCGCGACGTCGTCGCCCACCGCGTCCTGGGGCTGCCGCCTTCTCACCGTCCCGACAAGGGGATTCCCTGGAACGAGGTGCCGCGGTCATGAGACTCGTCTTCACCGAGGAACAGGAAGAGCTCCGTCGCTCCGTTCGCCGGCTGCTGGAGAAGACCTCGGCCAGCCGCGAACTACGACAGGTGATCGACAGCGACCTCGGGTACGACCCCGAGGTGTGGGCGCTCATGGCGGACCAGATGGGTCTGCAGGGCCTGGCCATCCCCGAGGAGTTCGGCGGCTCGGGCTACGGCTGGATGGAGCAGGTCGCCGTCCTGGAGGAGATGGGGGCGGTCCTGCTGTGTTCGCCCTATTTCGCCTCGGTGATCCTCAGCGCGACGATGCTGCTCAGCATCGATGACCCGGAGGCACGGCGCGACCTGCTGCCCGGCATCGCCGGCGGCCAGTCGATCGCCACGGTGGCGTTCACTGAGGATGACGGCCGCTGGCACGACGCGCCGATCCGCACGACCGCCCGGCCGGGTGACGGCGTGTGGTGTCTCGACGGGCACAAGACCTACGTCCTGGACGGCATGACCGCCAACCTGATCCTCGTCGTGGCCGCCACCCCGGGTGGCGCTTCCCTGTTCGCGGTCGACGCGAGAAGCCCAGGCCTGGTGCGCACTCCGCTGGAGACGTTGGACCAGACCCGCCGGCTGGCCCGACTGGAACTGCGGGGCACTCCGGCGCGGCTGATCGGCGCCGAGGGAGCGGCTAAGGCCGCACTGGCGCGAACGCTCGACCTCGCCTGCATGGCGATCGCGGCAGAACAGGTCGGCGGCGCCCAGCGCTGCCTGGACATGAGCGTCGAGTACGCGAAGACCCGAGTGCAGTTCGGACAGCCCATCGGGACCTTCCAGGTCATCAAGCACAAGTGCGCCGACATGCTGCTCGAGGTCGAATCAGCGCGGTCGGCCGCCTACTACGCGGGCTGGGCCGCCGGCGAAGACCCCGAAGCCCTGCCGGCCGCCGCCTCCCTGGCCAAGGCGTACTGCTCCCGCGCCTACTGCCACGTCGCCGCCGAGAACATCCAGATCCACGGCGGCATCGGGTTCACCTGGGAGCACGACGCGCACCTCTACTTCAAACGAGCCAAGGCCTCGGAGTTGCTGTTCGGCGACGCGGGTGAGCACCGGGAGCTGCTCGCCGACCGACTCGGGATCGAGAGCCTCCGGCTCGGCGGCGGCCGCATCGATGCGTGAGGTCTGCGTCGTTGATGCCGTGCGCTCCCCCTACGGCAAGCGCCGGGGGGCCTTTTCCGGTCTCCACGCCACCGACCTCCTCGGCCAGGTGCTGCACGGGCTCCTGAACCGCACCGGCGTCAACGGCGATCAGATCGACCAGGTCATCGGCGGCTGCGTGAGCCAGGCCGGGATGCAGACGTCCAACCTCACGCGGTGGGCCTGGCTCACCGCCGGGCTGGCCGTGGAGGTCCCGGCGACGACGATCGACGCCCAATGCGGCTCCTCACAACAGGCGCTCACCCTCGGCACCGGCCTGATCGGCTCCGGCCTGGCCGACGCGATCGTGTGCTGCGGAGTGGAGATGATGAGCCGGGTCCCGATGGGTTCCCCCGTCCCGGCGGACGGCTCACTGGGAACACCGGTGACCGACGCCTATCGCAAGCGCTACGAGTACACCTCCCAGTTCGACAGTGCCGACCGCATTGCGGCGCACTGGGGGCTCGGCCGGGAGGACTGCGACGCCTTCGCCCAGCGCTCCCAGGACGCGGCGGCCCGCGCCGTGGCGGCCGGACGGTTCACCAGCCAGATCATTCCCATCACGGTGACCGGCAACGAGGGCGAACTCACCGTCGTCAACCGCGATCAGGGGCCCCGCCCGACCACCATCGCGGGTCTGGCCGGCCTCGACCCGGTGAACGGCCCGGGCGGTATCCACACCGCCGGCAGCTCCTCGCAGATGACCGACGGCGCCTCGGCGCTGCTGCTGATGGCGCGCGAGAAGGCCGACGCACTCGGCCTGCGCCCGCTGGCCACGGTCCACGACACGATCCTCATCGGATCCGACCCGGTGCTCAAGCTCACCGGGCCCATCCCGGCGACCACCAAAGTCCTCAAGGACAACGGTCTGACGATGCAGGACATCGACGTCATCGAGATCAACGAGGCCTTCGCTGCGGTCGTCCTGGCCTGGCAGCAGGAGCACGGGCCGGACCCCGCACGGGTCAACCCCAACGGTGGCGCGATCGCGCTCGGTCACCCGCTCGGCGCCACCGGCGCCGGGCTGGTCGCGAAGGCGGTGCACGAGCTCATCCACGGCGACGGCGAACTGGCGTTGGTCACCGCGTGCTGCGGCGGCGGGATGGCCACCGCGACGTTGTTGTACCGCTCCTAGTGGTCCGTCTGCGAATTGATCTGGTTGAGGACCTCACGCCCGCGACGGACCTTGGCGATGATCTCCTCCGCGGTCGCCTTCCAGATGAAGGGCTTCGGGTCGGTGTTCCAGTGCTCGGCCC